>JAGUYC010000224.1 GCA_020061515.1 Gemmatimonadota bacterium | reverse complement strand
GGGCGATCGCGCCCCCGAGGAACACGCCGTCCCCGGTCACCGCGTTGAAGGTCGTCGCGGTCCCGAGATCGACGACGATCACCGCCCCCTTGGCCTCGTCGAAGCCGGCCGCCGCATCCGCGATCCGGTCGGGACCGAGCTCCTCCGGACGTTCGTACCCGATGCGAATCCCGAGATCGATCGCCGGGCCGACGACGAGAGGCTCCCCCTCGTGCAGGCGGGAGAGGACGCCGACAAGGTCCGCGAGATGCGCCGGGACGACCGTCGCCACGACCGATCCCTCGATCGGCTTTCCTTCGGCGCCGAGAGCGGCCAGCGTTTCGCTGAGAACCGCGCCGGTCCGCCCTCTACCCGCGAACCGATCGGTCCGCACGGTCCGAACCCCGGCGATTGCCTCCCGGTCGAAGAGCGCGACCGCCGTCTCCGTGTTCCCCATGTCGATGGCGATGCGAAGGCTCACGGCTCGTTCTCCTCGAACTGCTTCTTCCATTTGTAGGCGGTCGCCTTCGAGATGCCCGCGATGCGCGCGGCCTCCGGAACATTCCCTCCCGTGAGGCGCAAGAGATAGAGGAAGTACTTCCTCGTCACCTCGTCGTGGGTCCGCCCCGAGAACAGGATCCTCTCTGCTTCTTCCGACCCGACCGCCGCGGCCCCGGCTCGATCCGCCCCCTCGCTCAACGAGGGCGAGAGACCTGGAGTCCTCGCCGGCGCGGCCCCCAACCGGCCTTCTGCGTCGGTCTGGGCAAGCACCTCGCGCACATCGAGGAGTGTGATCACGCGATCGCCTCGCAGGCTCGCCGCCTCAACCACCGAGCGGAGCTGTCGGACGTTCCCGCTCCAGGAGAGCGAGGAGAGGTATTCCTCGGCTTCGCGGGTGATTTCGTTCGCGCCGCTCGTCCGGCGCGCGCCCGAACCAAGGAAGCACCGGATGAGGGGCGGGATGTCCTCGCGGCGCTCTCGGAGCGGCGGGATCGTGACCGAGTTCCAGGCAAGCCGATGGTAGAGGTCCTTGCGGAACCGACCGCGATCCACGCGAGCGAGAAGGTCATGAGACGATGCGGTGATCAGGCGGAAGACGGCCGGGAACGCGCGGTCCCCTCCGACCGGAACGACCTCGCTGTGCTCGACGGCGGAGAGGAGCTTCGCCTGGAGATCCAAACGCAGATCGGCGACCTCGTTCAGGAAGAGCGTCCCCCCGTGCGCGAGCCGGAGCTTGCCGAGCCGGTCGCTCTCCGCCCCTGTGTAGGCTCCCCGCACGTGCCCGAACAACTCGTCCTCCAACATCGCCGCGGGGAGCGCGTTTACGTTGAGCGCGACGAACGGACGCGAGCGATCCCCCGAAAGCGAGTGGACGGTCCAGGCGAGGAGGTCCTTGCCGGTTCCCGTCTCCCCAGTCAGAAGGATCGGCTTGTCGCTCGAGAGCGTGCGGTGAAGCGCGAGGAGCGTTCTCGCAAAGGCGGGCGCCCGGCCGATCACGCCCAGCTCGCGAAAAGCCGCGAGGATCCGCTCGGTCTCCTCGCCGTCCGTCCCGACCAACCGGCGAACCCGCGCGGGAAGGATCTCCGGGTTCTCCGCGATGTCCTCCCACACGAGGTAGTCGGTCCAGAGCTCGGCCGCGGCGAGCGCCGCGCCTTGCTCTCGGAAAGCCGTCACCATGAGCACGGGGAGGTTTGGGAAGTCGCTCTTCAGCCATCGAAGGATCCGCATCCCCTCGTAGCGGACCTCCTCGATCGGCCCGAGAAGCCCGGCCGGGTCCGCATGCGAGAAGTCGCGGTCGAGGAGAACGAGCGCGAGGTCCTCATGCGTCCGGAGAACCTCTCCCGCCTCGCGGGCGTTCCGGGCGCGGAGAAAGTCGAGGTCGCCGCCCATCGTTCGCGCGCACACCTCGAGGAGATCGTCTCGATCGTCGATGACGAGGACCGTGCGCTTCGGCGGTTCATTCATGATCGTCTCTCCGCTCGCCGATCGTGATGATCTCACGAACCCCTTCCCGAAAGTACGCGAAACGAGTCGGCGGGAGGCCGTTCTCCCCGTAGATCCTCGATGCGTCGGTGTTGTCCCCGACGCCGATCCCGAGCGGCCGCAGAAACGGATCGAGCGAGACCGACCGTCCATCCGCGAGCCAGGCATCGATGTTCGGAGACGCCGCGTCCTTCGGGCGTCCCACGTAGAGCTCGGCGACGTGTCCGTGAACCCCTGGCCGAATCGGCGGGATCAGGAGGTACGCCTTTTCGCTCGCCGGAGGAATCCCCTCCCACGACGTGTAGGGAAACGCCTGCCCGTCGAGATCCTCCGGTCCGAGAGAGAGAACGCATCCGAACCAGGTTCCCTCGACATCGCTCGCGAGCGAGCGATCGGCGCCTCCCCGATTGTTGATTCCTCGGAGAACCAGCTCCTCGATCCCGTCGCCGTCGAGGTCTTCTTGCGCATGCCACGAAAGATGACCCGGATGGTAGTAAGCGGCGATCACTTCCCCCTCTGTCGAGAGGATCTGAATCGCGCTCGGGGAGAAATTGCAGTCGCGGACGTTGACCGCGTAGGCGTCCCGCGGCGGGTCCCCCCATCGAATCGGGACCTGCCAGTTCGAGACGAGAGCGTGGAACCCCTCTCCCCGAGGAGCGGTCCACGTGATTGGGCGCCGCCAGACTACAGATCCATCGCCGTCCAGGAAGATCCACTCGCCTGACCCGCTCTTCGGCTGGGTCGCAATCAAGACGCTGTTGATCGATCCGTCCGGGTTCCGCTGGACCGCCCTCGGGCACTCGTCCGTTCTTTCGTAGGGGCTACAGCGGGAGATCGCGATGCCGAAGTTGCGCTCCCAGACCGTCTTCCCGCGCTCGTTCACGCCGCGCACGACCCCTGCCGCGCCGTCCTCCACGACCGTCGCCCGTGGGGTCGAGAGGAAGGCGGGGGCCGCGACGACCGCTGCCGCCAAGAAAAGCGTCGCGGCCCCCTGGATCGGACGCTGACGCCAGAGGAGCGGCGGTCGGACCGGAATCTCGCGAGAGGGAATCCCGATCGTGAAGGTGGTCCCCTCTCCCGGACGGCTCACCGTTTGCAGCGAACCGTTCGCGAGAAGGAACGCCAGCTTATCCTCGGTGAGACCGCGCCCTCGGTTCTCGCCGTGCCGCCCAATGCCCGCGCGCCAGATCGAGTGGACCTCCTCAGGGGAGAGGCCGATCCCTTCGTCGGCGATCTCGACACGGACCCCGGGGCGATCCTTGAAAGGAACAAGCCGCATGCGAACGGGAGGAAGGTCGCGCTCAAGTGTTGGGGAATCGGCGTGCCGGTCTTCCGTCGCCTCGACCGCGTTCCGCAAGAGGTTGCGAAAGAGGTCGAGCCAGTGCGCTTCGCTCGCCCGCGGAACCCACGTCTGGCCGTGCCCGCCGATCGGATCCAAGGTGAGGACGATCGTCTTCCGGTCCCCGGAGGAACTCCGCTCGCGCCGAACCTCATCGACCGCGCGCCGGACGAGGTCCGAGACGCGGACCGCGTGCTTGCGGGAGAGCCGTTCGGCGAACTCCTCGGCGGAGACGCGCAACACGCGAAGATTTTGCTCGAGAAGAGCGCGCACCCGTTCCGACGGCCCAGAACGCCGGTCGGCGCGGCGCAGGCGGCCGCGCATCGTCCGGAGGCAGGCCAGGATCCGCGAGAGGTGGAGGAGATCGCGCGCGCGGTCCGCCGCGATCCGACACTGTCCGAGGTACAGGTCGCGGAGCTGTTCGAGCAGGGCGCAGAACGCCTCTCGGTCCCCCTCGCGGAACCCTCCCCTCTTCCACTCGCCGAGAAGGATCGCGAGCCGGGCGAACTTGGCGGAGGGCTCGTGGGAGAGCTCGCTCCGGAGCCGATCGAGGCTCTCCGCCTCGGAGCGTCCGCCCACCGCGCGCGCGAGAACCCGCGCGCACGCGAGGATGAAATCGAACGGGGGGGGCACGTCGATTCTCCCGGTTGTCCATTCCAAGCCGAACGAAGCCCGCCGCGCCGGCCGGAGGGAGCAGTCCGGCCTTCCGACAAGCCCGGGAGGGGTCGCATCTCCTCCACGCATCCTCTCGGCTTCGGATGTTTGCGCGTGCAGTGTACAAGGTTCGAGCGACGCGATCAAGCCCTCGCGGGAGACTCCGAAGAACTCCCGATCGCCGGCGCGGCGTCAATCCTTATGAAGCGCGCCCCTTCCGCGGCCGCCGGGGCGCGGAATCCGGAGTTCTCGGGATCGACGAGCCATCACACGCTCACCCGCAGGACCTCCCCCGCGAGGAACTCGCGGGGGCCGTCGGGGAGAGCGAGGATGAGCCCGCCGGAGGGGCCGATGCCGAGAGCGGGGGCGGTGAGGGTGCGGCCGGCGCCGAGATCGAGCGTGACCGTGCGGCCGACGAGAGACGAACGCGCCTCGATCCGCGCGCGGAGGGGCTCGAAGCCGCCCTCGCGGAGAACATCGAGATGCTCCTCGAAACGGTTCAAGATCGCCGCGAGGATGGGCACGCGCGGAAAGGCTCTTCCCGCGAGCGTACGAAGCGAGGCCGCGTTCGGCGGAAGCTCCTCCTCGGTCTGGTTCACGTTGAGGCCGATCCCGACGACGAGCGCCCCCCGATCCGACCGAAACTCCGAGAGGATGCCGCAGACCTTTCGATCGTTCGCAACCAGATCGTTCGGCCATCGAATATCGAGGCTCGGTCCTTCGACGTCTTGAACCGCGTCCGCGACCGCGAGCGCCGCGACGAGGTTCGCGAGCGCCGCCTCCGCCGCCCCGCCGCGCGCCTCGACGAGCACCGAGAAGAGAAGCGCGCGAAAAAGAGGAGCCTCCCACACCCGATCGAGCCTCCCCCTCCCCTTCCGCTGCTCCTCCGCGGCAATCACCGTCCCCGCCGGCGCGTTCCGAAACGCGTCGCTCCGGAGAAGATCGTTCGTCGAGTCGACCGACCGGAAGATGAGAAGACTCCGCCCGAGAACGCGCGTCGCGAGATGACGAACGACTTCCGTATCGATGAGGCGATCGCGCGCGCCCCGGCCCTCGCGCTTCGGGGTTCCGGTCATGATCCGCTCTCGATAAGAAACGAAACGTTCGCCGCGGGCGCCGAGTGGGTGAGCGCCCCGATCGAGATCCCGTCGACGCCGAGAGCGGCCGCGGCACGCGCCTTTTCAAGGTCCATCCCGCCGGAGATCTCGATGTAGGGCGCGTGCGCCTCGCGCCGGATTCTCGCGACCGCCGCGCGGATCGCTTCCTCGTCGAAGTTATCGAGCATCACGCGCTCGACGCGGAGGGGAAGGACCTCCTCGAGTTCCTCGATGTTCCGCACCTCGACCTCGATCGCGATTTCCGGATTCGCCCGACGAACCGCGTCGACCGCCGCTCGGATCCCTCCCGCCGCGGCGATGTGGTTCTCCTTAATGAGCGCGAGGTCCGCAAGGCTCATCCGGTGGTTCATCCCGCCCCCCGCCCGAACGGCCGCTTTCTCGAGGATCCGGAGGCCGGGCGTCGTCTTTCGTGTGTCAAGGATCTCGACCCGCCCCTCGGCTGCTTCGACGAAGCGCGCGGTGAGCGTCGCGATGCCGGAGAGCCGCATGACGAAGTTGAGCGCGACCCGCTCCGCTCGAAGAAGCGCCGAGGCGCTCCCCTCGACGCGCGCGACCATTTCCCCGCCGTCAACCTTCTCCCCCTCGCCGCGCGACCACTCGATCGAGACACCGGGGTCGAGCGCGCGGAACGTCTCGTCGAAGAGAAACGTCCCCGCGAGCACGGCCGGCTCGCGAAAGAGAAGACGCCCGGTCGCGCGCGCTTCCTTTCGCACGATCGCGAGCGTCGTGATGTCGTCTTCCGCGCGGTCCTCCAGGAGCGCGCGCCGAACCGCCTCGCGCGCCGCTTCCCGGTACACCGCATCCTCCGCGTGCGTCATCTTCTCCTCCGCCGGTTTTTCTCGGGACTCACACCGCCGCCCGGGCTCGGGACCGCCCGCATCTCGAAGATCCGGTCGCGGAGCGAGGCCGCCCTCTCGAACTCGAGGGCGCGGGCCGCGGCGATCATCTCCTTCTCCAGAAGCGCGAGGATCTCCTCGCGCGTGAGGTCGGGACGAACGACGATCTCTTCTTCTTCCTCTTTCGCGCCGACGCGCCTCGAATCGGCCACCGACGTCGCGAGCATCACCTCCTCGACCGTCTTCCGGATCGAGCGGGGCGTGATGCCGTGCTCTTCGTTGTATCGGAGCTGCACCTCGCGCCGCCGAGCAGTCTCGCGCACCGCCGCCTCGATCGACCGGGTCGGCGTCTCCGCGTAGAGGATCACCTTGCCGTCGATGTTCCGCGCCGCGCGCCCCGCGGTTTGAATGAGCGACGTCTCCGACCGAAGGAATCCCTCGCGGTCCGCGTCGAGAACCGCGACCCGCGCGACCTCGGGGAGGTCGAGCCCCTCGCGAAGGAGGTTCACGCCGACGAGCACGTCGAACGCGCCGGTGCGAAGGTCGCGGATGATCTCGACCCTCTCGAGCGCGCCGATGTCCGAATGAAGATAGCGAACGCGAATCCCCGCGCGCGTCATGTACTCGGTGAGGTCCTCCGCCATCCGCTTCGTGAGGGTCGTGACCAGCATCCGGTTTCCCGACTCGACGCAGCGCTTCGCCTCCTCCAGAAGATCGTCCACCTGCCCGTCGACGGGCCTCACCTCGATCTCCGGATCGATGAGCCCGGTCGGGCGGATGATCTGCTCGACAAGGACGCCTCCCGCGCGGGCGAGCTCGTGATCGGAAGGGGTCGCGGAGACGTAGATCGTCCGCGGAGCGATGCTCTCGAACTCCTCGAACCGGAGCGGCCGGTTGTCAAGCGCGGATGGAAGGCGGAAACCGTACTCGACGAGCCGTTCCTTGCGCGAGCGGTCCCCGTTGTACATCGCGCGAAGCTGCGGGAGCGTGACGTGCGACTCGTCGATCACGACGAGCCAATCGTCGGGGAAGTAGTCGAGAAGACAAAGCGGCCTCTCCCCCGGCTTTCGGCCGGAGAGAGGGCGCGAGTAGTTCTCGATCCCCGCGCAGGTTCCCGTCTCGCGGAGCATCTCGATGTCGAATCGCGTCCGCATCTGAAGGCGCTGCGCCTCCAGGAGCTTCCCCGCGGCCAGGAGCTCCGCGTGACGTTCTTCGAGTTCTTTCTCGATCTCGGCGATCGCGCGCTCGATCTTCACCGGCGTCGTCACGAAGTGCTTCGCGGGGTAAACGCCGATGTACGGGATCTCGGCGGTCGCGTTCCCGGTGAGGGGGTCGATCTCCGCGATCCTCTCGATCTCATCGCCGAAGAGCGAGACGCGAAGCGCCCTCTCCTCGTAGGCGGGCCAGATCTCGACCGTGTCGCCGCGCGCGCGGAACGTCCCTCGCTCGAGCACCGCGTCGTTCCGGCGGTACTGTATGTCGACGAGCCGGCGGAGCATCGCGTCCCGTCCGATCTCCTCCCCCGCGCGGAGATAAACGAGCATCCCGCGGAAGTCCTCGGGCGAGCCGAGACCGTAGATGCACGAGACGGAGGCCACGAGGATCACGTCGCGCCGCTCGAGAAGGCTCGCCGTCGCGCGAAGCCGAAGCCGATCGATGTCGTCGTTGATCGACGCGTCCTTCTCGATGTACGTGTCGGTCTGTGGAATGTACGCCTCCGGCTGGTAGTAGTCGTAGTAACTGATGAAATATTCAACCGCGTTCTCCGGAAAGAACGAGCGGAACTCGCCGTAGAGCTGCGCGGCGAGCGTCTTGTTGTGGGAAATGACGAGGGTCGGCTTCTGCACGCGCGCGATCACGTTCGCGATCGTGAACGTCTTCCCCGATCCGGTGACGCCGAGAAGGACCTGGTGGCGGTCCCCGCGCTCGATCCCCTCGACGAGCTCGCGGATCGCCTCCGGCTGGTCCCCCGTCGGCTTGAAATCGGAACGAAGGGCGAAGCGCGCCTCTATCCCCGGAAGCGTTTCAGGTAGAGATAGGCGGCGGCCGCGAGGGCGATCGCGAGGATCCCGAGAATCGGGAGCAGGAGGCTTCTCCGTTTCTCCCGCGGCTCTTCGACGTCGTTCCCCCACAGTTGTTCCTCCTCCTCCGCCTTCTCGCCGACCTCGGCCCGATAGCGCCGAAGAAGCTCCTCTTCGTCGAGACCGAGAACGCGCGCGCACGACCGGAGATGGCCGACCGCGTACGCCGCGGCGGGGAAGATCTCGTAACGGTCCTCCTCGATCGCGCGCAACGTATCGACATGGACGCGCGTCTCCGCGGAGAGACGCTCGATCGAGATCCCCTTCGCCTTCCGCGCCTCGCGAATCCACTCGCCGGCCGATTCCATGACCGCCCCGTGCCGGCTCGACTCGATCTGCCTCGGTCCTCCCGCGCCCCGGGCCGGCACGCGCGGGAGGGTCCGGGAGGGGAAGCGCTCTTCCCCTCCCGGTAGGGCCCGCGGGGAGGGCCCGGCGCTTGCGGCCCG
>JAGUYC010000015.1 GCA_020061515.1 Gemmatimonadota bacterium | reverse complement strand
TCAACGTGGACGCGGTTCCGCTCGTGCGCGGGGAGGATCTCCGCGACGCGCTCGTCCGCCAGCTCCGCGGGGCGGTCCGCTGGCAGGAGTCGATGCGCCGGATGGGGGAGGAGGGGTTCGCGCGCTTCTACGAGGTCGGGCCCGGGCGCGTCCTGCAAGGGCTCGCGCGAAAGATCGACCGCGCGTTCGACGTGGAGAGCGTGGACGGACCCGAGTCGTTCCGGAAGGCGGTCGCCTCGAAGCAGGAGTAGGAAGAAATGGAACAAGAAGAGAGGACATCCTGGGCGGCGGGCGTGCTCGAGGGGAAGACCGCCCTTGTGACCGGCGCGGCGCAGAACATCGGCAAGGCGATCGCGCTCACGCTGGCCCGCATGGGGGCGGACCTCGCGGTCGTCGACGTCAACGAGGAGAAGGCCGAGGAGACCGCGGGGGAGATCCGGGGACTCGGGAGGCGCGCCATCGCGCTCCGGGTGAACGTGGCGGACGCGGGGGCGGTCGATTCCTGCGTCGAAAAAGTGGTGGAAAAGCTCGGCGGCGTTGATATCCTCATCAACAATGCCGGGATCACCCGGGACGCTCTTCTCCTTCGCATGAAGGAGGAGGAGTGGGACGCCGTCATCGCGGTGAACCTGAAGGGGACTTACAACTTCACGAAAGCGGTGTCGCGTCTCATGGTCAGGGCGAAGGGGGGGAGGATCGTCAACATCGCGTCGGTGATCGGCGTGATGGGGAACGCGGGACAGGCGAACTACGCCGCGTCGAAGGCGGGGATCATCGGGTTCACGAAGGCGGTGGCGAAGGAGCTCGCCTCGCGCTCCATCACGGTGAACGCCGTCGCCCCCGGCTTCATTCGAACGGCGATGACCGAGGTTCTTTCCGACAAAGCTCGCCAGTCGTTGATGGATCTGATCCCCCTGAAGAGGCTCGGCGAAAGCCAAGACGTGGCGGAGGTCGTGGCGTTTCTCGTTTCGCCGGCCTCCGCGTATATCACCGGACAAGTCGTTCACGTCGACGGCGGAATGGTCATGGCGTGAAGAACCCCGCCGCATCGCGCGGACGGGACGAGGAGAGGAGAAGACATGTCTTACGAAGATCGAGTTCGGGAGATCATCATGGAGCAGCTCGGCGTCGGCGCGGATCAGGTTACGCCGGATGCGCGCTTCATCGATGACTTGGGCGCGGATTCCCTGGATACCGTCGAGCTCGTCATGGCTCTCGAGGAGGAGTTCAACGTCGAGATCCCCGACGAGGAGGCGGAGAAGATCACCACGGTCGGGGAAGCCGTGAGCTATCTCAAGGATCACGCGTCGAAGTAGGCGGGGAGATTCTCTCGCTCGCCGGGAAGGGCCTATGAACAACGAAGCGCGTGTCGTCGTGACCGGGCTGGGAGCGGTTTCTCCCGTCGGGAACGACGCGGCGGCCGTGTGGGACGCTCTCGTCGCGGGGAAGAACGGCGTCGGACCGATCACGCGGTTCGACGCGACGGGATTCGACGTCCGATTCGCCGCGGAGGTGAAGGATTTCGACGGGACGAAGTACGTGCCGCCGAAGGAGCTTCGCCGCATGGATCGCTACACGCAGTTCGCGGTCGCGGCGGCCGACCAAGCGGTCCGGGACGCGGGGTTCGACGCTTCCCGCGTCGACGGCGATCGCTTCGGCGTTCTCATCGGAAGCGGCATCGGCGGAATGGAAACGTTCGAGACCCAGCATCGGCTTCTGATCGAGAAGGGACCGGGGCGCATCAGTCCCTTCTTCATCCCGATGATGATCGCGAACATGGCGTCCGGAATCGTGTCGATCCGCTTCGGCGCGCGCGGCCCCAACTTCTCCCCCGTCTCGGCGTGTTCCTCGGGCGCGCACGCGATCGGGGAGGGTTTCCGCTTGATTCGGGCGGGGCACGCGGACCTCATCCTCTGCGGCGGCGCCGAGGCGAGCATCACGATGATGTCGATTGGAGGCTTCTCCTCCATGAAGGCTCTCTCGACCCGGAACGACGACCCCTTGCGCGCCAGCCGTCCGTTCGACCGCGAGCGGGACGGCTTCGTCGTCGGCGAGGGGGCCGGGATCGTGCTGCTCGAATCGATGGAGCACGCCAGGAAGCGCGGGGCGAGGGTCCACGCGGAGATCGCGGGCTACGGATCGACCGGCGACGCCTTCCACATCACCGCCCCGACGCCGGAGGGGGAGGGAGCCGCGCGGGCGATGACCCTCGCGGTTCAAGAGGGCGCCTTGCCGCTCGACGCGATCGGCCACATCAACGCCCACGGGACCTCGACCCCGCTCAACGACAAGATCGAGAGCCGCGCGATCCGGAGCGCGTTCGGCGCCCACGCGGACCGGATCCTCGTGAACTCGACCAAATCGATGACCGGCCACCTTCTGGGCGCGGCCGGAGGAATCGAGCTCATCGCGACCGTTCTGGCGGTGGAGAAGGGCGTGATTCCGCCGACCATCAACTATGAACACCCTGACCCGGAATGCGACCTCGACTACGTGCCCAACAAGGCGCGCGAGGCTAAGGTCCGGGCGGCATTGTCCAATTCCCTCGGGTTCGGAGGCCACAACGTCAGTCTGCTTGTGAAGAGGTTCGAATCATGAGGGTAATGAAACGAGACCGAACATATGTTGGAAAAGATCAAGCAATGGTTCCATTTTCGGAGGAACTCATCCGCTTCTGCTGACACGCAAACCCTGCATGCCAAGCGCCGAGAGACCCTTCACCAATTGGAGGAGAGGCTGGGCGTTCGCTTCCGCGATCTCTCGCTTCTGAATCAGGCGCTGGTCCACCGATCGTACCTGAACGGGAGGACCTCCTCGCGAGGCGAATCGAACGAGAGGATGGAGTTTCTCGGCGATTCCGTGCTCGGGCTCGTCGTCAACGAGCATCTGTACCGGAAGCATCCGGAGGAGAACGAGGGGAACCTCACGAAGATCAAATCGCTCGTGGTAAGCCGGCAGATCCTCGCGGAGAAGGCGGAGGAGACCGGGATCGGCCGCTATCTGCTCCTCTCCACCAGCGAGAGCGAGGCGGGAGGGCGCACGCGGGCGTCGATCACGGCGGACGCGCTCGAGGCGGTGATCGGGGCGATCTATCTCGATCAGGGGCTCCCCGCCGCGGCCCGATTCGTCCGGCGGATCATCCTCGACGAGATGCGGGAGATCACGGAGAACGAGGATCACCTGAACTACAAGAGCCTTCTCCAAGAGAAGGTTCAGAGCGAACGGAAGCTGCACCCGGTCTACCGGATCCGGAGGGAAATGGGGCCGGACCATCAGAAGACGTTCCAAGTCGACGTTTCGGTCGGCGGACAGGTGATCGGGCAGGGCCGGGGGCACACCAAGAAGGACGCGGAGCAGGCGGCCGCCCGCGCGGCGCTCGAACGCCTGAGCGGCCGCGGGGAGAG
>JAGUYC010000101.1 GCA_020061515.1 Gemmatimonadota bacterium | reverse complement strand
GACGACGAGCCCGCTCCTCGGATCGGCGGCGAGGACCGTTCCCGGCGGCCCTCCGCCCGGAGCGCGAAGGGCGCGGAAGACGCGAAGCGCGCCGTGCGCGCTCTCGGTCTCGGCGATCGGCTTCGGGTTCATCGCGCGGACGAGGTTGAGGATCGACCCGGCGTCGCGGCTCCAGTCGATCCGCGCGTCTTCCTTCCGCACGGGGGGGGCGTCGGTCGCCTTCTCGTTCTCTTGCGGCCGCCTGGGGCAGTCTCCCCGCTCGATCCGGTCGAGCGTCTCGAGGAGAAGATCGGCGCCGATCGTGGCGAGCCGCGAGGCGAGCTCCCCCGCGGTCTCCTCGGGGCCGATCGGGAGCGGTTCGGAGAGGAGGAGGATGTCCCCCGTGTCGAGGCCCTCGGCGATCTGCATCGTCGTGACGCCGGTTTCCGTTCTCCCGTCGAGGATCGCCCGTTCGATCGGAGCGGCCCCGCGGTACATCGGAAGGAGCGAGGCGTGCAGGTTCACGCATCCGAAGCGGGGGAGGCGGAGGAACGCGGGCTTCAGAATGCGCCCGAAGGCGACGACCGCGACGACGTCCGGAGCGAGGCGCGCGATCGCCTCGAGGGTCTCCGGGGCGGACGGGCGGTCCGGCTGCAGGATGGGGAGCCCGAGGGCGAGACCCTTCTCCTTCACCGGAGGCGGGAGGAGACGTCTCCCCCTCGCCCGCGGGCGATCGGGCCGGGTGAGCACGCCGACGAGCGTGTGGCGGGAGGACCCCGCGATTCGATCGAGGCTCGGGAGGGCGAAGACGGGGGTTCCCGCGAAGAGAACCTTCACTCCTTAACGACCTCTTCCGGCTGGAGGATCCCCTCGATCGCGCTTCGGACCACCTCGACCTTCACGTTCTCGGAGAGCCGGACCACGACGATCTGCTCCTTCTCCTTGACGCCGATGATCGTGCCGAGGAGGCCTCCCCTCGTCACCACGCGGTCGCCCTTCTTGAGGGCGCCGAGCATCTTCTGCTTTTCTTTCTGCCTCTTGATCTGAGGTCCGAGGAAGAGAAACCACCAGATGACGAAGAGACCTCCGAAGAGGATCAGCATCGACCATCCCGGGGCTCCCGACGAAGAGGAGCCTCCGGAGGCGCCGAGCGCGAGAAGCGGCCGTATGTCCATCGTTACCTCCTTGAGCAGGGAATCGAGCCGCCCGCAGGAAGGGATCCCGCCGGAACGGTCCGGCCGGGGTTCCGGAGCGGTTCCGTCCCCGTGCGCGGCGAGGTCATCTTCGCGGATTCGCGGGCCCGGAGCAACAAGAAACCGGGCAAGCGGCCGGGCGGCGCTTTCAGGGTCGCCCATTCGCACGCTTCGTGCGATCATGAGGAGAAGCATCCGCCGTCGAACACAAGTTCCCGAAAGGGAGAGAGGAGCTGATCGACATGCGACGAACCACCCGATCCGCCGTTCCCGTTCTTCTTCTCCCGATTCTTCTCTTCTCCTGCCAGGGGGAGAAGAGCCGAACCGAGGAGAGAACCCCACCGCCCGCCGCCGAGCAGCGGACGTCGCCCCCGCAGGAGACCGCCGAAACGCCGGCGATGCCCGCCGGTGAGAGGACAGCGATCGCCTCGATGCTCGGCATCGATCTCGCCGATCTCGTTCGCGACCCGAGCGGGCTCGAGTACGTCGTGCGCCGGCCCGGAACGGGCGAGACGCCGAAGGCGGGCGAGAGGATCCGCGCGCACTACACCGGCTATCTTCTCGACGGGAAGAAGTTCGACTCGAGCGTCGATCGGGGCGCTCCCTTCGAGACCGAGATCGGGGTCGGGCGCGTGATTCAGGGGTGGGACATCGCCTTCACGAACATGCGCGTCGGCGAGAAGCGCGTTCTCTTCATCCCGGCCGATCTCGGCTACGGAGCGCGCGGCGCCGGCGGCGTGATCCCGCCGAACGCGGATCTCGTCTTCGACGTGGAGCTCATCGACATCGTGAGGTAGGACATGGTGGGACATGGTGACAGACACCCTCTCGGAGACACCCACTCGAGTGGGTGTCTGTCACCATTTCCAATGTCACCATTTCCGTAAATGACTACCGGCGCGGGTTCTCGATCCCCTCGTCGGATCGGTACGTTTCGAGGAAGGCGGCCGACCAGGAGTTGAAGGCGCCCGCGCGGATCGCCTCTCGCGCGCTTTCCATCAACCGGAAGTAGAAGCGGAGGTTGTGGAGCGTCGCGAGACGAAGAGCCAGGATCTCTCCGACGGAGAAGAGATGCCGAATGTAGGCGCGGCTGAAGCGCCGGCAGGCCGGGCAATCGCACTCCGGATCGGGCGGACGGTCGTCCCTCGCGTAGGCCGCGTTCTTGACGACGAGCCGCCCCCGGCTCGTGAGCATCGTTCCGTTCCGAGCCATCCGCGTCGGAAGGACGCAATCGAAAAGGTCGAACCCTGAAGCGATCGCGGCGAGGATGTCCTCGGGGAACCCGACGCCCATGAGATAGCGCGGCTTCTCCTCGGGGAGAAGAGGCGCGGTGAAGGCGACCGCCGCGAGGAACGCCTCCTTCGGCTCCCCGACCGAGAGGCCGCCGGCGGCGTAACCGGGGAATCCGATTCCCGCGATCTCCTCGGCGCTCCTCCTGCGAAGCCCCTCGTCCGCTCCTCCTTGCACGATGCCGAAGAGGAGCGGCCGCCTCCCCTCCGGTGTCTCCTCCAGCCCGATCTCATCGAGCGCGCGCTTCCCCCTCTCCGCCCAGAGCGTCGTTCGGCGCACCGCCGACTCGAGCTCTCTCCTCTCGAACGGATAGGGCGGGCACACGTCGAGGCTCATCGCGATGTCGGTTCCGAGCGCCGCCTGGATCCGCACCGCGAGTTCCGGAGTCAGCTCGTGGAAGGAACCGTCGATGTGCGACTGGAATCGAACCCCCTCGTCCCTCACCTTTCGGAGCGGAGCGAGAGAGAAGACCTGGAAGCCCCCGCTGTCGGTGAGGATCGGCCGGGGCCATCTCATGAACCGGTGAAGGCCTCCGCGCTCTCGGATGAGCGCGTGGCCGGGGCGAAGGTAGAGGTGATACGTGTTCGCGAGGAGGATCGACGCGCCCGCCTCTTCCACCTCGAGCGGATCGAGCGTCCGCACCGCGCCCCGCGTTCCGACCGGCATGAAGGCGGGAGTCGGCACGGCTCCGTGCGCCGTGAGAAGCGTCCCCGACCGCGCGGGGCCGTCCCCGCCGCGCGCCTCGATCCCGAAGATCGTCTCGCTCACGCGGCCTCCCTTCGATCGCAAGACGCCCCTTCCGGCCGGCTCACCGGAAGGGGCGCGCGCTTCACGCGAAGCGATCCTCAGCGGACGAGAAGCATCTTCCTCGTCTCGGTCCTGTTCTCCGCCGCCAGACGGTAGAGGTAGACGCCCGAGGCGACCTCGCGCCCCCGGTCGTCGCGCCCGTCCCACAGGACGGCGTGCGCGCCCGGCGCCTTCTCTTCGCCGTCAAGCAACGTCCGGATCACGCGCCCCGCGGAATTGTACACGAGAAGCGACGCGCGCGCGGCGCTCGGGAGCGAGAAGACGATCGTCGTTTGAGGATTGAAGGGGTTCGGCTCGTTCGGACGAAGATCGAACGGGAAGGCCGTGGGAACCGTTCCCGCGACCGAGGTCTGGATGTTCCCGTTCTCGAACGTGATCGAGTAGGCGGCCGCGCTGCCGGTCCTGGCTCCGTTCACGACGATCACCGCGATCTGCTTGAGATCCGCCCCCGGCATCGAGACGATGTAGTCCGCCCGGTTCAGCGAGTCGAGCGGAACGTCCTCGCGGATGAACCCGCCGCCAAGAGTCCCCTTCAGGCGGAGAAGAGCGACGACCCGCTGCCTCGTGTCCGGAGTCCCCTCGAAGCGGATCCGAAGATGATCGATCGTCGCCATTCCTTTGCACTGGAAGAAATTGGCGGCCATCCGCGCCACCGAGCCCGTGTGGGAATTCGGATACGCCTCGACCACCTTCAGGATGCCGGGGATCGGGTACGAGGCCGCTTCCTCGTAGCCGTCGCTCGTGGAATCCGCGTAGATGGAGCTCTTGTAGTTCCACGTCGCGTAGGTGGTGAAAGCGCTCGCGAAATCCGACCCCTGATCGGCGATGATGGCCGCGTAAGAGGCGGTCGTCGTCTCGCTCGGGTAAGCCTGGCGGCGCTGCATGAGGGCGAGGCCCATTCCGAGCCCCCACGTCTCGCAGAGGTGATGCTGCCAGATGCAGTCCTCGTAGCTTCCGGAGCCTCCGTAGTCGAGCGACTGATCGGGATGCGAGATCCCCGACCCCGATCCGAGATAGTTATAGTAGTCGTTGGTTTCGTCGTAAACGACATCCTCCATCCAGGTCGCGTCGAGCTCGACCCAACCGCCCATCGCCATCGCGCCGGTCGTGTTCATCTGGCTCGCGTGCTTGAACTCGTGCGCGCACGTGACCTTCGCCGCGCCCTTCTGCGTCCCCTCCGGATCCTGGTTCCCGGGGAACCCGTAGAAGTCGTTCTCGATCACGATCCGGCTCCGTCCGTGGCCGAGGTCCATCGTGTAGCCGTAGGCGCCCATGTTCTGGAAGGAGATCGGGTAGAGCTCGCCCGAGGAGAGCGCCGGCGGGTTGAACCCGAGGCCGTCGATCTCGCGGTGCCACGAGGAGTCGCAATAGGTCGCGACCCACTCGACGTAGTCGGGGACACCGTTCGCGGGATCGACATCGGTCTGCGGCGGAGCATGCTGCCCGCTCGTCTCGTAGGTGAGGCGGAAGAGCCCTGCGGGGCTGTCGTAGGTCACCGCGGTCGTCTTGCCGATGAGGGGCGATCCGGAGAGATAGCGGTCGATCTCCTCGGCCGCGGCGGGGCTCATCGCCTGACGCAGGCGGTCGAACTCCAGAATCGCGGGGGTGAGGCACTTGAGGGGCTTCGCCCGCTCGGGATGAAGATCCGCGCGGACGTTCTCCGGAGAGAAGGCAAAGCGGAAGATCTGAAGAACGGCCTCTTCCTCGGTGAGCCGTCCCTCCTGGACCGCCTCGCGAACGACCGCGGAGAAGTCCTCGCCGGGCGCGGCGGTGAATCCAGGCGCCGCCTGAAGAACGCCGAAGAGACAAACGGTCGAAACCAGAATGAAGCGCATCATCATCCTCCAAGGGAGCGGGAATCGGGAGATTCGGTCCTCTGCAATCTGTTGCTATTCTAATAGAAAGCGGAACGCGCGTCAATCGGTTCGAGGCGCGCCGCGCCGCGCCGTGGAGGTCCGTCCGCGCGATCGATGCGACGATCGACGCGTTTCTTCTCACACGATCAGCGTGCAGTCCCCGTAGCTGTAGAACCGGTAGCCGGCCTCCACCGCGGCGCGGTAGGCGGACTTCATGCGGTCGAGGCCGGCGAAGGCGGATACGAGAACGAAGAGGGTCGAGCGCGGAAGGTGGAAGTTGGTGAGGAGCGCGTCGACGACCTTCGGCTCGTAAGGCGGACGGATAAAGAGATCGGTCCATCCCGAACCCGCGCGCACCCTTCGCCCCTCCGCGGCGGCCCCCTCGAGCGTGCGGACGACCGTCGTCCCGACCGCGACGACGCGCCCTCCCTCCTCTCTCGCCCGCCGAATCGCGCGAGCCGTCTCCTCGGGGATCCGGTAGGACTCCGGCTCGATCCGGTGGCTCTCGATCCGGCCGGCGCGGATCGGACGGAAGGTCCCGGGCCCGACGTGCAGGGTGACGCGCGCGACCGCGACGCCTCGCTCCTCGAGGTCGCGAAGGAGCGCCTCGGTGAAGTGGAGCCCCGCGGTCGGAGCGGCGATCGATCCCTTCTCGCGCGCGAAGACCGTCTGGTAGCGCGTCCTGTCCTCTTCGACCGGCTTTCGGCGGATGTACGGGGGGAGCGGAACCTCTCCCGCCCGTTCGAGCACGCCCTCGATCGCCTCGCCTCCCGGAAACCGAACGATCCACTCTCCTTCCCCGGCGGGACGGATCGCCTCCCCTTCGAGACCGGCGCAATTGAAGCGGAGGAGGGTCCCCGCCCGCACCCGGCGCACGGGCCTCAGGAGAAGGATCCACTCCCCCTTCTCGAGCGGGCGCACAAAGAGGGCCTCGATCGGGCGGCCGTCTCCGGCCTCCCCTCGAAGCCGCGCGGGAAAGACGCGCGAATCATTGAGAACCAGAAGATCGCCGTATGAAAGTTCGTCGGGGAGACGGCGGGCGACGGAATGCCGGATCGTGTTCTTCGAGCGATCAATCACCATCATGCGGGAGGCCGCGCGGTCGGGAAGCGGAAACTGCGCGATCCGATCTTCCGGAAGGTCGAAGTCGAAGTGGGAGAGGTCCACCGCTGTCAGAGCAGCCGGTCCTGGCCCGGCCCTCGGGCGCCCGGAGGCGCGGCGCCGAGATGACGGAACGCATCGAGCGTCGCGACCCTTCCCCGCGGCGTCCGCTTGAGAAGCCCCTCGCGCACGAGAAACGGCTCGTGGACCTCCTCGATCGTGTCCGATTCCTCCCCGACCGAGATCGCGAGCGTGTCGAGCCCGACCGGACCTCCGTCGAAGCGCCGGACGACCGCATCGAGGATGCGGAGGTCCATCCCGTTCAGGCCCCTTTCGTCCACATCGAGCCGCTCGAGCGCGTGCCGGGCGAGCGGACCGTCGATCACCCCTTTCCCCTCGACCTCCGCGAAGTCGCGCACGCGGCGGAGAAGACGGTTCACGACGCGCGGCGTCCCGCGCGAGCGGCGTGCGATCTCCCCCGCCCCTTCCCGGTCGAGCGCGATCCCGAGGATCCGGCTCGATCGGTGCGCGATCCGCTCGAGATCCTCCGGCTGATAGAAATCGAGATGGCACTCGACGCCGAAACGGCTTCTCAAGGGGCGCGTGAGGAGCCCGGAGCGGGTCGTCGCTCCGACGAGGGTGAAACGGTTGAGATGTAAACGGACTGAGCGCGCGTGCGGTCCCTTGTCGATGAGAATGTCGATCTCGAAGTCCTCCATCGCCGGATAGAGGTACTCCTCCACGTTGCTGCTCATCCGATGGATCTCGTCGAGGAAGAGGATCGATCGTTCCGGAAGGCTCGTGAGAAGCCCGGCGAGGTCTCCCGGGCGGTCGAGAACGGGCCCCGAGGACCCCCGGATCTCCACGCCGAGCTCCTCGGAGAGGATCCGCGCGAGCGTCGTCTTTCCGAGACCGGGGGGCCCGGAGAGAAGGACGTGGTCGAGCGCCTCGCCGCGCTTCCGGGTCGCCTCGATGAAGACCCGGAGGTTCGCCTTCACCTTGTCTTGTCCGATGAAGTCCTCGAGCCGCGTGGGGCGGAGCGTCTCCTCGAGTCGGTCCTCGCCCGGCAGCGGGCTTCCCGCGACGAGCTCCGCGCCCGCCGGACGCTTTTCCTCAGACATGCGCGAGCGCCTCCCGAACGAGCTCTTCCACCGACGGCTCCTTCCCCGCGCGGAGCGAAAGCGCGTGCGCGATCGCCTG
>JAGUYC010000017.1 GCA_020061515.1 Gemmatimonadota bacterium | reverse complement strand
GACGACTTTCTTCGCGACGTGTTCGCAAGGCTCGACTTCTCCTGGCGGGGCTACCGGCGCGTCCGGTTCGGGCTCCGCGGGCGCGTCCGCCGCCGGCTTCGCGCGCTCGGGCTCCGCACGCTGAAGGAGTACCGGGAGGTGCTCGCGCGTTCTCCGGAGGAGCGCTTCCTTCTCGGCGCCCTTCTTCACGTGACCGTCTCCCGGTTCTTCCGAGATCGGAGCGTCTGGCTCTCGCTCCCCGAGATCCTCTTTCCTCGGCTCGTCGAACAGGCGGGGAAGGGGCCGGTCCGCGTCTTCTCTCTCGGATGCGCGTCGGGCGAGGAACCCTTCACTCTTCGAATGATTTGGAATGAATCGATCGTCTCCGAGGTTCCCCTCGAGATCCTCGCGGCGGATGTTTCGGAATCGTGTCTCCGGCGCGCGCGCGATGCGGTTTACCCCTCGAGCGCGGTGCACAACGCGCCCGAACCCCACTTGCGGCGCTACTTCCGCCTCGAAGGCGGAAACTGGATCCTCGCCCGCGCGATCGCGGATTCGGTCCGTTTCGAGCGGTTCGATTGGAGAAGCGACCGCTGGCCCGGTTCGTTCCATTGGATCCTCGCGCGGAACGGCGTGTTCACCTATCTCGCCGGGGACTCGCGGCTTCGGGCGTTCGAGAAGATCCGCTCCGCGCTCGAGCCGGGCGGCTATCTCTGGATCGGCGGAAACGAGAGGCTCCCCGAGGCGCCGGCGGATTGGGAGATCCTCGCGCCCGGCCTTTTCCGAGCGGGCGGATCGTCCGCGCGCGCGCGATCCGCTTGACGGATGGAAGGATCGGGTGTAGTCTTCCGGTCGGCGGGCCGAATGAGGATCGCGTCATGATCGCCGGAATCGGGATGGACATGGTCCTCATCGAGCGGATGCGCCGCGCGATCGATCGTTTCGGCGATCGCTTCTTGACGCGCGTGTTCACGGAAGGGGAGATCGCGTACTGCCGCACGAAGCGCGATCCGGTCCCTTCCTTCGCCGCACGATTCGCCGCGAAAGAGGCGGCGATGAAGGCTCTCGGTACGGGCGTGTCGCGGGGTGTATCCTTCCGGCACGTCGAGGTGTCACGTCGGAGAGGAGAGGGGCCGCGCGTCCTGTTCCACGGGGGGGCGAGGCGCCGGGCCGACCTTCTCGACGTGGCCGCCTCGCATCTCACGCTTACTCACGAGAAGAACATCGCCGCCGCGGTCGTCGTCCTGGTGAAGAAGACCGCGCGCTAGTCTTCGAAGCGCACGAGGCGGTAGTTCTTCTTCCCCTGTCTCAGGACGAGCGTCGATCCGGCCGCGAGGTCGTTCGGCGTGACGGAGCGGTCCGGACTCTCCACGCGCACGTTGTTCAAGTAGACGCCGCCTCCTTCGATGAGCCGCCGCGCCGCCCCCTTTCCCGTCGAAAGACCGCTCCCCACGAGAAGGTCGACGATCCCGAGGCCGCCCGCGAGGCGCGCGCTCGGGAGGACCGCGGAGGGAACGTCTGCGAAGACGTCGGCGAGCGTCTGCTCGTCCACGCCCTCGATCGTTCCCCCGAAGAAGATCTCCGACGCGCGGACCGCCGCGCGAAGCGCCTCGTCTCCGTGGACGAGCCGCGTCGTCTCCTCGGCGAGGCGTTTCTGCGCGGCGCGCCGCTCCGGGGCGGCCGCGAGCTCGCGTTCGATCTCGGCGATCTCCGGAAGCGGAACGAACGTGAACATCTTGAGGAAACGGATCGCGTCGGCGTCGCTCGCGTTGATCCAATGCTGGTAGAACCGATAGGGCGAGGTGAGAGTCGGATCGAGCCAGATCCGTTCCCCGTCGCTCGTCTTCCCGAGCTTCTGCCCGGAAGAATCGACGAGAAGCGGGAAGACGATCCCGTACGCCTGCTTGCCGCGCAGCTTCCGAATGAGATCGATCCCCGCGGTGATGTTCCCCCACTGGTCGCTCCCGCCTGCTTGGAGCACGCAGCCGTGCGTGTCGTGGAGGTGCAGGAAGTCGTACGCCTGAAGGAGCATGTAGGAAAATTCCGTGTATGAAATGCCCGTCTCACCGGCGAGCCGGCTCTTCACGCTCTCCTTGGCGAGCATCTCGCCGAGTCGAAAGTGCTTGCCGACGTCGCGGAGGAACTCGATGAAGCCGAATGCGCCGAGCCAATCGGCGTTGTTCACGAGGACCGCGTTCCCCTCGCCGAAATCGAGGAATCGTTCGAACTGCTTCTTGAGCGAGGCGACGTTCCCCGCGAGCGCGTTCGGATCGAGGAGGTTCCTCTCCTTCGACTTCCCTGAGGGATCTCCGATCATCCCGGTCGCTCCGCCCATCACCGCGATCGCGCGGTGCCCGGCCCGCTGGAAGTGGGCGAGGCCCATGAGCGGGATCAGGTTCCCCGCGTGGAACGAAGGGGCGGTCGGGTCGAACCCGATGTAGCAAGCGATCTTCTCGCGCTCCAGGAGCTTCGGAATCTCTTCAGACGTCGCGTTCTCGATGAAGCCGCGCGCTTCCAGTTCGGCGTACAAGTTCAAGACGGATCTCCTTTGCGGCAGAGGTCCCTCGTCGGTGCTCGGGCGCTCGCGCCGCATCTTACGGCTCGCTTTGCGGCGCGTCCTCGGATCGAATGTTCCCGAGAACCTTCCGGAACGCGGCGGCGTCCCGCTCGCCGAAGAGGACGAAGCGAACGGTCTTCGGAAGGGGGTGCGCCTGGAGAAACCGAATCGTTGTCCGGATCGCGATTCGGCTCGCCTCGTCGAAGGGGTAGCCGTACGCCCCGGTCGAGATCGCGGGGAAGGCGATGCTGGCGCACCCGTGCTCCGCGGCGAGCTCCAACGATCGGCGGTAGCAGGACACGAGCGCCTCGGGCTCGCCGTGTCTCCCGTCGCGGTAGACCGGCCCGACCGTGTGGATCACGAACGGAGCGGGGAGGAGGAACCCCGGGGTGATCTTCGCGTCCCCGGTCTCGCACCCATCGAGCGTCTCGCAGAAGCGGCGGAGCTCGGGACCCGCCGCGCGGTGGATCGCCCCGTCCACGCCTCCCCCTCCGAGCAGCGTTCGCTTCGCCGCGTTCACGATCGCCGCCACCCGTTCCCTCGTGATATCCCCATCCGCGATCTCGACCCGATCGAAGGGGTTCTTCTTCATGGCTCGTTCCTTCGAGGGGAATGATCTTCCCGAGAATAGCACCGAGCAACCTTCCCGAGAAGGTCCCTTCGGCTCGATCGCCGAAGAAAGTGTGGCGATTCCGCCGCGGTCTGCTTAATCTCAGAGCGGAGATCAAACGGAAGTCGCACCATGAACGCGCTGCTACGAACGGTTCTCATCGAGCATTCCCGCGAGATCCGCGATCTCACGATCGTGGTCGCCGCTCGGTTCACCGACGAGAACGCCTATCGGATTCCGCATCGTTGCGGCAACTGCCCGATCTGGAACCTCGGCCACCTTCTCGTCATTCAGGAGGACGTCCTCCTGCGCCCCTTCGGGGAGAGAGGCGTTCTTCCCGCGAGCTACCCGGAGCTGTTCGGCGAGGGGACCTGCTCCTGCGAGTGGAACGGGAACCGCCCCGACTGGGACGAGGTCGTCTCCCTTCTCGATCCGGCGCGCGCGCGCGCGGAGGAGTTCATCGAGGGGATCGATCTCCGGGCGCCTCTTCCCGATCCCACCCTCACCGCGCTCGGGATCGTTCTCTCGAACGCCGCGGATGCGCTCAGCTTCTCCACGCTGCACGAGGCGATTCACCTCGGAGTCCTTTCCACCTACGCCCGCCTGCTCGAGGAGCCGGGCGACCCGAAGGCGGGGCATCCGGACCGCTGAAATCCCTCCGTGACGGCGGCCGGGAATGCGTGCATCATTCGGGTCATGCTTCGACTTCCCCCTGTCGATAAGGGGAAGAGCGGATCACTACGGAAATGAGCATTTCCAAACGGAGGTGACGATGATGCGACGGCTTCTCTTCCTCTTCTCCGTCCTCGCCTTCTCTCTCGCCGTGTCGCTCTTCCCGGGGTGCGGCGGCGATGACGATAACGGCGACAACAACCCCTCCGGGCCGAACGGCCCGGGGGACACCCTGACGACCGATCAGGTTCTTCAGGAGATCGAGGACGTGCTCGGGTCCGTGCAGGTCGCCTACGAGGATTGCGATCCGATGGTCGTTCTCGCGGGGCTCGGCCTTCCGGAGAACCTGCCGGAGATGGGACTGCTCGTGATGGCGATCGACTCGGCGATGCGGACCGACGGCGATCTCTCCCCCTTCTATGGGACGTGGCAGGACACGACGCCGATGAGGCCGTTCGACGGGGCGGCGCGGATCAGCACGCAGCCGGCCGACGCCGTGAAGATCATCGTGGTCGGCGTCGATACGCTCGGAAACCCGGTGCCGGGGAGCATCGTGCTCAGGGAGTTCTTCGCCGGCGAGTCGAGCGATTCGATTCGGATCGACGTCTCCGTCCACGCGGACGGTTCCCCGAACGACAGCCTGCGCCTCCGGGTCAGGGGCGAGCTCGACGCGAACACGGGCTATGGAAACGTCGAGGTCACCGGCCACTCGTGCGGGGCGAACTGGTACTTCGAGGTCGTGATGAGCGGCGAGGAGGGAGAGGGGGAGATCTCCGGCTGGTACGCGTATCCGGGCGAGCCGACCCTCTACTTCGAGGCGTCGGGGAGCGTCGACACGTCGCTCGACGAGGGCGCGGTGGAGGGGACGGTTCACGTGTGGACAACCGAGAAGCCCACGTTCGATCTCGTCCTCACGATGGTCAGCGATCCGGACACGTGCCTCTATGGGACGATCAAGATCGACGGCTCGCCGGAAGCGGATATCTACATGGTGAACTGTGACGACGAGGAAGCGGTCGCGATGTACATCGTCGTCGACGGCCACGTCTTCGACGCGGAAGAGCTGCTCGGCGAGATGTACGAGATGCTGATCACGCTCGATCTCGACGAGCTCGAGGAGTGGCTCGACTACGTCCCGGAGAAGCGGATCGTTCCGGACGTCCTATGGCCCGTCGGAAAGGGCCATGCCGAGGCGCTCAAGCGCTACCGCCAGTAGAGCGGGAGGGAGGCCGAAGCCGAGACGGAAGCCGCGCGCGTCCTCGAAGTAGCTCCCGGGGACGGCAAGAACGCCCTGGTCCCGGCGGGCGCGCTCGAGGAGCGCGGGCACGTCTCTTCTCTCCCGAAGGCGCGGAAAAGCCGTGATTCCCGTGTCGGGCCGGACCCACTCGAGGTCCGGCCTTTCCTTTATCCATGAAGAGACGATGGCGAGGCACCGGGCGGCGCGCTCCTCGGCGGGGCGGCGGAGCTCCTCGCGCCTCG
>JAGUYC010000046.1 GCA_020061515.1 Gemmatimonadota bacterium | reverse complement strand
CGCTCCGGGCTCGCCCGCTTTCCCCTCGCAAACGCCCCCTTCCGGCTTATGATGGGGGCGACCGGCCCGCGCCGCACCCCCCCCCGCGGGCCCCGGCGCGGAAGAAGGAGGGAAGAGAAGATGACCACCGTGCGGCAGCTCTTGCAGGCGAAGAACGCCGAGGTCTGGACCATTCGGCCGGAGGCTCTTGTCTACGACGCCCTTCAAACGATGGCCGAGAAGGACGTGGGCGCTCTTCCCGTCATCGAGGGGGGGGAAATCGTCGGCATCTTCTCGGAGCGGGACTACGCGCGCAAGGTGGTCCTCAAGGGGAAGTCTTCGAGAACCTCGCCCGTTCGGGAGATGATGACCGCGCGCGTGCTCTTCGTGAGCCCGGCCGAGACGGTCGAGGAGTGCATGAAGCTGATGACGGAGAAGCGTGTCCGCCATCTCCCGGTGCTGGAGGAGGGGCGCCTCGTCGGGATCGTGAGCATCGGCGACGCCGTCAAGAAGGTGATCGCCGACCAACAGTTCACGATTGAAGTGTTGGAGAAGTACATCACCGGCGGGCGGTAGCTTTTGGAGAGCCGATTCCCGAAATGGTGACAGACACCATCTTTCTCAATGGTGTCTGTCACCATTTCCTTTTCCTCTAACGGAACTGCGACTTCACCGCTCCCCAGCTCTTCTCCTCGGTCGATGTAGAGCCCGAGGTTCCTTCGATTACAAAAGGAAAACCCTGGGGCGCCTGCGCGGTTCCCGAGTCAATAGCGGGCTCGTAAGTCGCTCCGCCGTCCAGGGACTGCTCGCCGTTCCCCGTGGTCGTCTGGTCGTTGATCGTGATCGGAGGAGCCCATGGGCCCGACGAGAGAGTGCCGTCGGTCATCCAGGCGATCCAATACGTGCCCGGACCGAGAACGACGGGGGCGCTGCACACGTTCGCCATGATCGGACGGTTGGTCGCGCCGTGAGTCGTCGAGCTCACCCGGTAGATGTTCGACCACTGGGACGACACGAGCCGGTTCGTCGTCTTGTCGCCGAAGACCCGGACCGCGCTCGGAGCGTCGGGAACGTCGTTCCAGATCTCGAGGTAGACCGCGGTCATCGTGGAGGGGTTCGTCGCCGCGTTTGTCTGGTAGGCGAAGAACGTGATCGTGCTGATGTTCCAGGAATCTCCCGGCGGCACCGTGAAATCATCGGCGACCATGTTGCCGACTTGGAATTGGTGTCCGAAACCGAGCGTGACCATCCCGAGGTCACTTTGAAGAACCGACTCGTCCGCCCCGCCAAAGCCGGTGCCCGGGCTGTTGACGAGGGGACCGTTGTCGTAGAGAACGGCCCGCGGCATCGACCATGTCGGTCCCGGGACCGGCGGGTTGTACGTGAACACGGCGGTGTTGGCGTTCTCGACCTGGTTCGCGAGGCAGGGCGCCGCGGCCAGGGTGAGTGCGAGGGCCAGCTTCAAGCAGTCGCGCATACTCGATCCTCCTTGGATTCCCGGCGCCACGCGGAGCCGGGGGGACAGCTCCGATCGCGGGGGCGAAACGGCGCTCCCGCAATCCCGCCCGAAAGCGGTGCTCGCGATTCGACCTTCGCGGGAGCCCCCGGTTTCCGGGCGGCTCCGCAAGAGGGAAGAACTCGCCAAGAGAAAGATCGACGCTGGACGACGGCGCCTTGAGCACGTTCCCGAGGGATTACGGGGCGTTCGCCGGTGCCCTCGGCCGGCGGCATGCGGCAACTCGTTTCCGCGCAACATGATTCGCACACGCCGTGGCCAACGCGAAGAGGCCCGGCGGGCGTCCCGCCGGGCCTTTTCTTCTTCGGATCGGCGGGAGCCTACTCTCCGCTCCCGCAGATCACGATGCGGAAGGGTCCATCGCTCACGTCGACCGCGCCGCACCCGAGCTCCGTGATCCGAACCTCATAGCCGTCCTCGTGGCCGCCACAGCCTTGCACGATCCACTCGAAGCTTCCCGTGTTCGCGACGCTGTCCGCGATGGCCGAGCAGACGGTCCCCTCGCGCAAGAGCTCGATGCGCACGTACTCCGGTGATTCCCCCGTGAAGTCCCATGCGATCACCGCAGGAAAATCGATACAGAGCTCTTCCCCTCCGTTCGGGAAGATCACCGTGAGCGCACACTCTTCACCCCCAAAGCATTCATCGACGGTGTACGTGAAGTAGGTTGCCCAATTGTTGCCCGGGAACGGAAGACCGTCGGCCCAAGCGGTCTCTTCTTGAACGACGTTCCCCGATTCGTCGAGGCGCTGAACCGCCGCGTGAACGGCGATGAACACGTCCCCCGCTTCGTAGAGGTACTCGAGCGGGTCGGTGCAGTACGTGTACGAAGCTACCGCGGGATCATGCTCGGCCTGGAAGAGGAACTTCCCGATCTTCGGGTTCCCTGAACCGGTTTGGGGGATCGAATCGAGCGAAGTCGCCACGGCGACGTGCGTCTCGGTGAGAACCCATCCGTCGGCGGTTTCGATGTCGATGCAGAGCACGCGGCCCGTGATGCTCACCGTGACACTTCCGGCTTCGAAGTTTTGACCCGCCCAGAGAACGACCGTTTCCGGCTCGCCGCAAGGGATCGTGTCGCCTCCGAAAGCTGCGAACGTCGATACGTGGCCCGCGGAAGGGCCGGTCGGCCCTCCCGACCCCACGCAGCCGGCGAGGCACGCGGCGAGCAAGGCAAGGCCGCCCATCATCGCCGTCCTTCTGTTCATCCGTCGTCTCCTTTTCTACCACCACTGTTTCGCGCACCGGGTCGGCATTCGTGCGCACGACTCGTGCCAAGAAAGGGGACGTGTCGAGGAAAGGACAAGCGGCCAACTCATTTTCATTCAACGAGTTGCCGGAGACTGGCGGTCGGTCGGCCTCGAGGGGGAGCGGCGGGTGCCCTCGAAAGCGGCAGGTGTTCGCGAGCGGCGCAGGGCACGCCCGCGGGACGGCGCCATTCGCCTACCGGTTTCCGGAAGACCGAGGTTCGGCGGGCGCGGGGCGCGGCGGCGTCACGAGGAAGAAGGACTCGCCGGGAAGCGAGCGGTAGAAGCGCTGGGCGTTCTCCGCCTTCATGCGAAGGAGAACGCGCGGGCCCTCGTTCGACAAAGAAGCGCGGAGGGCGCGCAGTCGCTCCTCGGCGCGGCTTCGGACGATCTCCTTGCGGGAGAAGGTCCCTTGTCCGGTTGAATCCGCTGAGGACTCGACGACGAGCGTGAGTCCCTCTTGGTAGCGAATGCGGTACACCGGCGGGACCCGATAGGCCTCCTCCGCGGTCGGAGGGATCGGGAGCGCCGGCTGCAAGCTGTCGAGCGCGAGAGCCGAGTCGGGCGGGGTGAACTCGATCCGCTTCTGGACGCGGGGAGGATCGAGGCGCCCGTCCGACCAGACGCGGAACGACCAATCGTCGGACCCCTTCGAGGGGCGAAACAGAACGCGGGGGCTCCCCACGCGGATCTCCTCGACCGGGTACTCCTCGAGGAAGGCCCCTTTAAGCATCAAGCGAAGGGATCTCGCCTCCGGATCAAGCACGACATAGAAGAACTTTCCCGAAAGGAGACTCGCTGCCGCATCGCGGCGGAGATCCGCCGGAGGCGGGGCGTCCGCGCGCGGCTCCTCGCCCTCCCCGCTGCTTCGATGAAGGAAAGCGGCGACCGCGACGAGAACGGCGCCGAAGACGAGAACGATCGAGGCGCGCCGAAACCGCCGCCGCGCCTTCGAACCGCCCGCCGCCGGTTCCGGGGCGGGGAGGCCATCGCTAGAAGATGTAGATGGGTGTTCCCACATGAGCCTGCCGGTACAGCTCGCGGAGATCCGCGCGCCCCAGTCGAATGCATCCGTGCGTGACGCTTCGCCCGAGCAAGCGCTCGTAGAGCGTTCCGTGAATGAAGTAGCTGTTTCCGAAGCCGAGCGCGTACTCCCCCATCATGTCGTATTCGAAGCGTTCGCTCGCGTCCCTCGGGACCGGCTTTCCTTCCTCGATGAACGCCCAATCCGGCTTCCTCCAAACCGGATCCTCGATCTTTTGGTTCACACGGAAAATACCGGGCGGGGTGTCGAAGACCCACTCCTTCGTTCCATGCGAAAGGACGATCCCCGAGCCGCACGAGCAGACGGCGTCGAGGAGCGCGCGCTCCTTCTCGCGAAGATAGAGCCGGTTGTGCGTCTGGTCGATGACGATGTAGAGGCCGCGCGGCGCGAGCTTCTGAAGGCGGGCGAGGAGATCCGAGCGCGCCTTCGTGAGATCGGCGGCCGGCCCTGAAACGGCGCCGTCCGGGGCGTCGCTCGCGCCGCCCGAAACGCCGGTTTCGTAGGGGCCGTACGCGAAGCCGGTTCCGAGAAACGCGAGAGCGAGAAGAACGAGAGCGCTCCCGGCAAGTCCGGCGGCGAGCCGGAATCGCCGCGGGGACTTCCGAGCCGGCCCGAAGGCGGCCCGCGGAAGGTCCGCGGATCGGTCCGCGTTCGAGGCGCTCATCCCCCCCTCGCGCGCCTGGCTTCTTGGAACCGAAGAACGAGCTCCTGGAAGACGCCGCCGTCGCCGTCGCTTCCGACGATCGTTACCGGCGTCCCGACCTCTACGGCGTCGAAGATCTTGTCCATCACATCGTTCGAGACCGCCACGCACCCTTGCGTCCAGTCGTTTCCTCGGCCGCCGTCGCCGTGAATCTCGATCAGGCCTCCGGGCGTCGCGTTACGGGGAACGAGCCCCTTCCGCTTCGCCTCTTGAAGCTCCTTCTTGTCCAGGCTGTTCGGGTAGTCGATAAGAAGCGCCTTGTAGTACTTGGACTGTCCCCGGCCTTTCTTCTGGGCGACCGTGTATTTCCCCTCGGGCGTCGCGCCGTCTCCGGACCGGAGCTTGTCGCTCACGTTGTTGTATCCGATGTCGCACGGGTAGGTCGCCCGCGCGACGCCGCCGCGATAGAGCGTCAATTGGTGATTCGCCTTCGTCACCACGATCGCGGTCTTCCCGGTCCGCCGCGACCACTCGATCGTTTCCTGGACCATGCGGCGCCAGCTCCGCACAAGAGGGGCGTGCGTGTAGCGCGCGGCGCGCTCCGCGCAACGGGTCCCGAGATCCTCCGCCCAGACCGCGGCCTTGTCCGCCAACTGCCGCGCCTCGTCGTAGAGGCCGTCGCGCTGTCGGTCCTCCGCCCGCGACAGGAAGAGCCTGGACCGGTTGAGGAGCGAACGTTCCTCGCGTGAAAGATGGATGGTCGCAGCGAGCGCGCTCGACACGTCCACGGAGAGTTTCGCCCGCGCGACCGATCGGCGCGCGGATCCTCGCGAGCTTTCCTTGGACGAAACCGCTTCCTCGGCCGCCTCCTTGGCGCGCGCCCCGGCGAGCACGAGCACGCTCTCCGCCGCGGCGAAATCGCGCATCGGAAGGAATCGGACCTCCTGGGTGCGGTACTCGGTGAGCCCATCGGCGAGGCGCGTCTCCGCCTCGCGGAATCGCTCCGCCGCCCAAGAATCGGCGCCTGCGGCCCGGGCCTCCTCGATCGCGCGCAGCGCGAGGTGCCTCGCCGCGTCGGGAGGAGTCGTCTTCCCGGTCAGAATCGGCCAAGAGAAGAGGAACGCCGCTGAGAACACGGCGAGAACCGCCACCGGGATGAGGATCCAGCGTTTCTTCATCGTACTTGCTGTCGCGGCGCTCCCAGCAAGCGTGCCTGGGGACGAATCGGTCGGGATCGCGCCCGGCTTTCCGGCGGTTGGGCCGTCGGGATCCGGGAAGCGGAGGCGCCCCCTCCGATCGGTCTCGGCGGAAGCGCCCCCGCGCCTTCTTTCGACGAACGAACTATCTGCGCTTCTTCGCTTCCATCGCGGCGGTCAGCTCGTTCTTCACCGTCGTCGCGGTGTTGATCGCGAGCTTCGCCTGCTTCTGGGCCTCGAGGTACTTCTCGGACCCGAAGCTCATGTCCGCTTCCGCGATGGTCGTCTCGACCGAAGCCAAGTCCGACTTCATGACCTGAAGGTCGAGGGCGGTTCCCTTCCCGCGCGGCGCCTTCTCGATCATCGCCTGCACCTCGACAAGCAGAGCCTTCGCCTCGTCGAGGAGACGGGTCGCTTCCGCCATGGCTTCCGCCTTCTTGGCCGCGGCCGTGCTCTTCACATCCTCGGCCTTGGTCTGCACGTCGGCGGCGAGCGTCTTCGACTCTTCGTACTTGCGGAACAGGGCGAACTTCTTGTCCTGCACGCCGAGCTCGCGGTCGAGCGCCTGCTCCGCCTCGCGCAGCTTGCGAAGCGCGTCCGGAGCGTACGTCTGCGCATCCGGCGTCGTCGCTTCGGTCACCGCCGTGCGGGCCGCCGCGACCTCCATCTCGGGACGCTTGGCGCAGCCCGTGAAGGCGAGGCCGAGCACGGCCACGGCCGCGAACAGGAGCATGGGTTTCCATAGGGTTGTTCTACGCATACAATGCCTCCTCCGAAGACGCCGACCGCGGCGGCGAACCGTCGGCGAGAGACCAGAAAAGAACCCCGAAGGCCCGGCTCGTCCCGGCGCCCCAGGGCCCCAAACTTCACGCCTGATCGGTCCGTGCCCGCGGCGGGCTTTGCGTTCCTCGGTGACGAGACCCTCCAGCCGGAAATGGGACCGGCGCGCTGAACCGTTCAACACGCCCGGCGGGGGAGGGCACCGGCATGCCGAAACACTTCCCCGCTTTCATGCCGAACGAATGTAGACCTCCGCGCCCTCATTCGCAAGATGAAAGATAAACGGGCCCCCCGTCAATCGAAACCGCACAATGCCAATATAATCAACAAGTTGCCCGCCCGCCCCCGCGGTTCTCGCTCTTTCCCAGGTCTTTCGGGGCCTTCTCGGGGCGTGTTATAATCGCCCGATCATGAAGCGGTACGACTTCCGCGCGATCGAGAAGAAGTGGCAAGAGAGGTGGGCGCGCGAGAGAACGTTCCGCACTCTCGGGCCGGGCGATCCCGGCTTCGATGCTTCGCGTCCGAAATACTATGTGCTCGACATGTTCCCGTATCCGTCCGGGGCGGGCCTTCACGTCGGCCATCCGCTCGGATACATCGCCACGGACATCGTCGCCCGCTACAAGCGCATGCGGGGGCACAACGTTCTCCACCCGATGGGATTCGACGCCTTCGGGCTTCCCGCCGAGCAGTATGCGATCGAGCACGGCGTTCATCCCCGCGTCACGACCGAGAAGAACATGGAGACGATGCGCCGCCAGCTCCGCGCGCTCGGTCTCGGCTACGATTGGGACCGCGAGATCGCGACGATCGATGTCCGCTACTACAAGTGGACCCAGTTGATCTTCCTTCGCATGTACGACAGTTGGTACGACGCGGACGCCGACCGCGCGCGGCCGATCGCCGACCTCGAGCGGCTTCTCGAGAAGGGAGAGCGCCTCGCCGGTCCGGAGGGCGTCGCGATCCCCGGGGGCGCACGGACTCCCTCCGGTGAAGCTCCGCGTCCGTGGGCTTCCCTGTCAAGGAAGGAACAAGAAGCCTTCGTCGACGCGCAGCGCTTGGCCTATCTCGCGGAGGTGCCCGTGAACTGGTGCCCCGCGCTCGGAACCGTCCTCGCCAACGAGGAGGTCACCCCGGAGGGGCGCTCCGAAAGAGGGAACCATCCGGTCTACAAGCGCCCGCTGAAGCAGTGGATGCTCCGCATCACCGCTTACGCGCGGAGGCTCCTCGACGACCTCGATCTCGTGGACTGGCCCGAGCCGATCAAGATGATGCAGAGGAACTGGATCGGGCGGAGCGAGGGGGCGATGGTGCGCTTCGCCGTCGCGGGGACCGGCGAGGCGATCGAGGTCTATACGACCCGGCCGGACACGATTTTCGGCGCGACCTACATGGTCCTCGCGCCCGAGCATCCTCTCGTGGAGAAGATCGCGGCTCCCGACAGGGCGGCCGAGGTCCGCTCCTACCGCGAGGCCGCCGCCCGCCGAAGCGACGTCGAGCGTCAGGCGGACGCGAGAGAGAAGAGCGGGGTCTTCATCGGCGCGCGCGCGGTCAACCCGGCGACGGGAAAGGAGATACCGATCTGGATCGCCGACTACGTTCTCATGGGATACGGGACCGGCGCGATCATGGCGGTGCCGGCGCACGACGAGCGGGATTTCGCCTTCGCGAAGGAGTTCGGCCTGCCGATCCGCCCGGTGGTCCTCCCGAGCCCCGAATGGTTGAATGCTCAACGAACAACCCGCGAAGCGTATCTTCGCGATCCGGCCGCGCTCGATGCGGTTTACAGCGGCGAGGGCGAGGGGGTCGGCTCCTCGAACGCCGAGGTTTCGCTCGACGGGCTCCGGACGGACCGCGCGAAAGAGGCGATCGTCTCCTGGCTCGAGCGGAAGGCGATCGGCGCCGCGAAGGCGCAGTTCAAGCTGCGCGACTGGCTCTTCAGCCGCCAGCGCTATTGGGGCGAGCCGTTCCCGCTTCTGCACGGGAACGGCGGGCGCGTCCGCGCCGCCGGCGAGGGGGATCTCCCGGTCGTTCTTCCCGAGATGGAGGACTTCCGTCCCGCCGTCTCCGGAGATCCGGAAACGCCGCCGAAGCCTTCGTTGGCGCGCGCCCCGGAGGAATGGCGGATCGTGACGATCGACGGGGAGCGCTGGGAGCGCGAGCACAACACGATGCCGCAATGGGCCGGTTCGTGCTGGTACTACCTCCGCTTCATCGATCCGAAGAACGACGATCGTCTCGTCGATCCGGAAAAGGAGCGCTACTGGATGTCGCCGGGCGGCGTCGATCTCTATCTCGGCGGCGTCGAGCACGCGGTCCTGCACCTTCTCTACGCGCGCTTCTGGCACAAGCTGCTCTACGACCTCGGGTGTCTCTCGACAAAGGAGCCCTTCGGACGCCTCTTCAACCAGGGGTACATTCAGGCGTACGCGTACACCGACGATCGCGGAGTTTACGTGGACGCAGCTCGCGTCGTCGAGGAGAAGGACGGAACTTTCACGTTCGAAGGAAAGCCGGTCTCACGCGCGTACGGGAAGATGGGGAAGTCGCTGAAGAACGCGGTGACGCCGGACGAGCTCGTCGCGGAGTACGGGTGCGACAGCTTTCGCCTGCACGAGATGTACATGGGCCCGATCGAGGTCTCGAAGGCGTGGAGCACCCACGAGATCGTCGGCATGCATCGCTTCCTGCTCCGCATCTGGAGGAACTTCTTCGACGAGAAGACCGGCGCGCTGCTCGTCCGCGAGGAACGCACCCCGGAGGATCTCCTCCGTCTTCTGCACCGGACGATCCGGACCGTCACCGACGATCTCGAAAACCTCCGTTTCAACACGGCGATTGCCGCCCTCATCGAGCTGAACAACGCGCTCGTGGGGAGAGGAGGCCTCCCGCGCGCGGTCGCCGAGCCGCTCGTTCTCATGCTCGCGCCGATGGCGCCGCATTTCTGCGAGGAGCTCTGGGAGGCGCTCGGGGGCGAGGGATCGGTCGCGGCGGCCCCCTGGCCCGCGTGCGACGAAAGGTATCTCGTCTGTGACGAGGTCGAGATCGTCGTTCAGGTGATGGGAAAGCTCCGCGGAAAGATCTCCGTTCCGGCGGACGCCCGCGAGGAGATCGTGCGCGAGCGGGCGGCCGCCGATCCCGGCGTGCAGCGCCACCTCGAGGGGAAGACGATCCGCAAGGTGATCTTCGTGCCGGGGCGCCTCATCAACTTCGTTGCTTCTTAACCTGGATAAGGCGCGCGTTTTCTACTGCGGCCGCGGAGCGCGGCCTCAAGAGGCCTCCCTTCCGTCGCCGCTTCCTCAGCGTAGCTCCGGGGCTACGCTTCCGGGAGCGGCTCGTCCAGGTCGGCCTCTCGGCGCGTGCTCCGCGCCCTCGCTACGAAAACGCGCGCCTCATCCAGGTTAACCTAGGAGCCCGAAGACAGGTGCCTGTTTCAGGCCACGTCGGGGAAGGGTTGAGGCGTCCTCGCCTATTTCACGCAGTCGGAGATCCGTTTCGCGAGCGCGGCGGCCGAGGCCCAGTCCAGCTTGCCTGCGTTCCAGGAGATCTTGAGGCCGGAGCCGTCCTCGTGCTTGGGGATGATGTGGAAGTGGACGTGGTCCACGAACTGATGGGCGGCGCGCCCGTTGTTCTGGAGAATATTGAAGGATGCGGCGCCCGTCGCCTTCATCACGGCGCGGCCGAGGCGCGGAAGAACCCGTCCGATCGCGGCGGCCGCCTCGTCCGAGAGACGGTCGAGCGTCTCGGCCGGCTCCTTCGGGATGACCAGCGCGTGCCCTTCGCTGAGCGGGCCGATGTCGAGAAACGCGAGGACATGCTCGTCCTCGTAAATCTTGTGGCAGGGGATCTCGCCCGCCAGGATCTTCGTGAAGATCGTCTCGGCCATGCGAAGCCTCAGGGCGTGAAGTGGTGAAGGTGACAGACACCTGGGCGGAGGTGTCTGTCGCCTTCACCGTTCGCGCCGCACCAGGTGTCTGTCACCTTCGCCGAGGTGTCTGTCACCTTCGCCACACCTTCACCGCACCCTCACCGGATCTCCTTGTGGACCGTGTGCCTGCGGAGAAACGGGTTGTACTTCTTGAGCTCCATGCGCCCAGGGTTCTTCTGCTTGTTCTTCGTCGTCGTGTAGCGAGACGGGGGCTTCCCCTCCTTCTTCGCCTCCGTACACTCGAGCGTCACCATGACGCGGTTGCCCTTCTTCGCCACTTCGCATCGCTCCTTTCCGTCAACGGAAGATCCCTCGGTTTGCGGCCGGGTCTCCCCGTCGGGTGTTTAACCTGGATGATGCACGCGTTTTCTACTGCGGCTGCGGATCGCGGCCTGCGAGGCCTCCCTTCCGTCGCCGCTTCCTCAACGTAGTACCGAGACTACGTTTCCGGGAGCGGCTCGTACCGGTCGGCCTCTCGCCTCGCGCTCCGCATCCTCGCGACGAAAACGCGTGCATCCTCCAGGTTAACCCGGCGCCGAACCGGGGATTCGACAATCGGATTATAACCGATCCGGCCCCTCGAGGGGAAGACCGGAAAGGCGGGGAGCGGCCCCGCCAACAAGTTGCAGGGCAATGAGTTGCCCCCCTCGCGCGGCCTAGAGGAACCGGTACGTGATGCCGATCGAAAGAGTCTGCTTGAACTGGCCCGTCTTCCGAATGGCCCCGAGAACGTCCCCAGGGTTCGCCAAACCGCCGGCCGCGGCCTCCTTCGGCGGGACGGTGTTGTCGTACTTGTCGTAGAGCCATCGGAGATAGAGATTGACGGATAAATATTTCGTGATCTGCGTCGAGAAGATGTTCTCCCAGTCCACGGCGAGGGTCATCGGGTAGTCGGCGACGTCGGAGGGAAGACCCGCCGCGGCGAGATCGTCCGCCGACAGGCCGTCGAGGATGTCGCGGAACGAGTAGAAGACCGGTTGGTAGAGGCCGAGCTTCGTCGTCCATGCGACTTGGCCGTCGAAAACGCTCGTCTTGTAATCGGTCACCCATTCGAGGCCGCCGTCGTTCGTCGTTTCGGTTCGCGTCTCGCCGTCGGCCGCGTCGACGAAGAACCTCCGGCTGCTCTGCCGAAACGTGAAGCCGAAGCGGCTGAGAAGCTCCCGCTTCTCTTCCTTGATGAACGCACGGGCCACGCCCCCCGATTCCTTGAACTTGAGAGGATTCAGGTAAAGCGTTCGTCCGGACGGGTCGGACACGTCCTGGAACTGGCTTTCGAACCGGCCGGAGACGTACGGGTCGACGACCCAGCCGAGCGTGAAGCGAAGGATGCTCTCGAGATCGACGAGGTCGGTCGACTTCTCCGGCTTATCCCACACGCGCGCGCCGTCGCCGCGAACCGTCTGCTGGTGCGTCTGGCCGAAGGCGAGCTTGAGGGCGCTCTTGGTGTTCGCCTTCTCGTTGAGCTGGTTTTCGAGAGTCCCGTTCGTGATGAGCGCCCAAACGACCGAGCCTTTGTCTCCGCCGCCCCAGTTGTTGCTGTAGGCGCTCTGCGTGATGTTGAGGCCGCTTTCGAGGCTCGGATACCAGCGGCCCGGCTCGAGCTTCTTTTCCTTCGGCTTCTGCGCTGTCCCGGGCGCGGCGGTGCCCAAGAGACAGGCGATCGCAACCAGGGCCGCCACGGGGGCGCGGCCGAGAAGACATTCGAGATGCGTCTTCAATGTTTCCTCCTTCTTCTTCGGCGCGCGCACCCGCGGCGCTTTACGCGCCGGCGCGCCGCGCGTGCCGTCCGCTTCATGCGAAACGACGATCACCGGAAGGATAGCAGATGTGCGTGGCGAATCCGGGAGGCGAATTCGAGCGACACGAGATCCGTTTCACGAGTCGGAGGGCGAGCGACGGTCGGTCCCGACCTCGACATCGCCGGAATTTGTGAGGCGCTCCCGAATACCCGCCGTCCCCCGCGTAACGACGGCGTAACGCGCCCCCGGTACCATTCTCGCGCGATGAGGAGAGATCGGAGTTGGACCGCCGTTCGCTCGAAGTGCCCGACGACTCGGGGAGCGCGGTCCCCGGTCGGGAGGTCCTGTTCCGACGACTCGGAAGGAGGGATGAGCCGATGAAGAGAAGAAGAACGAGCCCGATCATTCGAGGAGCGCTCGCGCCGCTCGCCTTTTTCACCGCGCTCGGGTGGATCGGCGCGGCCGCCCAGCCGACGGAGACCAAGGTGATCGCGTCGGACGCCGCTCTCGGCGACCGGTTCGGAAGCGGGGTCGCGATCTCCGGCGCCTACGCCCTGATCGGAGCGCAGGCGGACGACGACCTCGGGGGAGACGCCGGAGCCGCGTACATCTTCGACCTTTCAAGCGCGACGGAGATCCGCAAGATCCACGCTTCCGACGGCGCCGGGGGGGACTACTTCGGCGTCGAGGTCGCGCCCTGGGGAGACCGGGCTTTGATCGGGGCGCTTCGCGACGACCATGCCGCGACCGATGCCGGGTCCGCCTACATCTTCGACCTCGCGGACGGGACGGAACTCCACAAGCTGGTCGCCTCGGACGCGGCGGTGGACGACTGGTTCGGCTGCGCGGTCGCCCTCTCGGACGCGTACGCCCTGGTCGGCGCGTACAAGTACAACCAGAGCACCACGATTTATGACAGCGGCGCGGCCTACCTGTTCGACGCCGCCACCGGCGCGCAGATCCGCAAGCTGACCGCCTCGGACGCGGGGAAGCAGGACTGGTACGGCTACGCGGTCGCGGTCTCGGACGCCTATGCGGTGGTGGGCGCCCCGAACTGGGACGGCATCGGGACGACCCGCACCGACTGCGGGGCGGTCTACGTCTACGCCGCCGCCACGGGACAGGAGCTGTGGAAGCTGACGACGGTCGATCAAGGAGGATATGACCGGTTCGGCAACGCGCTCGCCATTCAGGGGGACCTCCTGCTCGTCGGGTGCTACTGGGACTCGAACGACGGAGGGGGCGACGCGGGCGCCGCCTATCTGTTCGATCTCGTCACCGGGGAGCAGCTCCTCGAGATCTTCGCGGCGGCTCCGGAAGGGGGCGGCGACTGGTTCGGCGCGGCGGTCGCGCTGTTGGACGGCTACGCGGTGATCGGCGCG
>JAGUYC010000231.1 GCA_020061515.1 Gemmatimonadota bacterium | reverse complement strand
GGCCCGGCCGCTGCGCGCTGCGGCACCCGCTGCGGCTGGAGTGGCCGCCTTCGGCCGTATACGAAGCCGCCCCCGACATCCGGATTCGACCGTCGCCGCGGCCGAGCGAGTCCGTCGCGCTTGACGACGCTGCGACTCACTCCCTACGATCGAGAGGTCCGCGCACCGGGGGGAAGCCGATGCCGCTTCACACGAAGATCATCGTCGCCGGCTCCTGGATCCTCCTTCTTGTCGGGCTCATCGTCTACTCGATCCGGTGCCGGGGCGAATGAACGGCGGTTCGAGCCTCCTCTTCAATCTCGCTCTCTATCTTCTCGTGATGCTCGCCGTCGGGATCTACGCGAGCCGCCTCGTGACCGTTCTCATCGCGGGCGTCGCCCTTCTCCTCGCCGTGTCGAACCGCGATTTTGTCCACGACATGGTCTCTTACGCCTCGGCAGGGCTCGGTGCCGCGTTCGGCCCGCCCCTTCTTCTTTCTCTCCGCTGGAAGCGAACCACGAGGTGGGGCATGCTCGCGGGGATGCTCGCGGGGGCGGTCTCGAACATCATTTGGAAGAACATGCCGGCGTGGAACGAAGCGCTCGATCTCAGGATCGCGAGCTTCGCCTTCTCGCTCGCCGGCACCGTCCTCGTGAGCCTCGCGACGCAAGCGGGGGGAACACGCGCCGATCTCGCGCGGCGGTTCCCCGCGGTGGATCGGTGAGTCCGGAGCATTCGACCGTGGGCTCGACACGTCAGAAAAACGGCGCCTGTGTTCTCTTCCTGTTTCTTCTTCTTCTCGCGCTTTCGCTCCGCCTCGCCGCGCTCGACCGGTCGCTCTGGGTCGACGAGACGCGGACCTTCGAGTCGACCGATTCGTGGGGGAGCGTCGTCGATCGCCATGTCCGCGCCGGCCGGGGGGATGTCCATCCGCCGCTCTACTTCGCGCTTGTTCGGCTCGCGCGCTTCCTTTCCGAGGACCCCTCGTTTCTCCGCGCGCTCTTCCTTCCGTTCGGGCTCCTCTCGCTTCTCTTTGTTCATCGAATCGGGCGTCTTCGCGGCGGGCACGCGGTGGGTCTCGCCGGGCTCTTCCTCGCGGCCGTCTCGCCGGCGGCCATTCGTTATTCGGTCGAGCTTCGGCCGTACTCGCTCCTCCTTTTCTTCTCGTCGATAGCGACCTACGCGTTCTTCCGCATCCTCTCGGGAGGCGGAACGAAGGACCGCGTGCTCTTCGCGGCGGCGACCGCGCTGAACTTGTACACGCATCTCTTCGCCGCGGTCCTCTACGCTTCGCAAGCGCTCTTCCTCGCGATTCCGTGGGCGGGGGAACGCCGCTCCTATCGCCGCGACCTCGCGGCCGCCGCCATCCCTCTTCTTCTCTTTCTGCCGTGGCTTCGAGCGGCGCTCCTCATCGCGGAACGGAGAGCGGCTCGGGGCGCGGACGCGGGGGGACTCGCGGAAGCGGCTTTCTTCGTCCGCGCGTTTCTCGAAACGCTTGCCGGCTTCGCGGGAGGAAAGCTCCTCGCCTTCTCCGCAACGACGGCGCTTCTCCTCGCCGGCATCGTCCGGCTCCGGAGAAGCCATCGCCTTGCCCCCGCGATCGACGCGGCGACCCTTCTTCTTCCGGCCGCACTCTTCACGGCCTCGAGGCCGGACCATCACCCGAACGTCCGCTACTTCCTCTTTCTCTATCCTTACTGGGCGGTGCTGGTCGGGGCGGGCGCGGTCGGAATCGGCGAGCGACTCGCGCGCGCGCGCCTTCGGCTCCGCCCTCTCCTCATCGGCGCAGCCGCGCTCCTGCCGGTTCTCCTTCTCTTTCTCCCCGGCGAGAAGCCGGACATCTGGATCCGCTCCGACCGCTGGGAGGACGTGCGCGATGCGATTGAGAAGCAGCTTACCCCGAAGGACGCGGTCCTCTCGGCGCCGGAGTCGTTCACGGTCGCGAGGCTGCTCCTCCCGATCGCGCGCCCGCCTCTCGCGGAGAAGCTTCGAGAGAACCGTTCGATCGTGCCCCCTTACGGCGAACCCTTCCGGCGGGCCGACGAAACCTGCGAGCGTATCTGGGCGATCGTGGTCGGAGAGGGAAGGCGCTCGGAGGAGATTCGAGAAGGCCTTGCCCCCGCGGCGACGGAACGCCGCGACTTTCGCATGGTCGAGTGCCGCGCGACCCTCTTTCGGATCGATAGGTGACGACAGCGGGGACACGTGCCGGCCCGGCCGAGCTTCGCTCGAGTGGGACAGTGGGGACACGTACGGATGGAGGGGTCGGGTGAAACCCGACCCCTCCATCCGACAGCGGGGACACGTACCGACCCGGCCGAGCTTTGCTCGACCGGGTCGGAACATGTCCCCGATGCAAACCCCCCGCCCGGGGTCGGGCGGGGGGCATAGAAGTCAGCGAAGGCTTTGCCTAGAACCAGTAGTACCAGCCGACCTCGAAGGCGTTGGCGCCGACCGAGTAGAAGTCGGTCGTGCTGTCGTTCTCGCCGCCGTCGAGGATCTGGACGTCCAAGCCGTGGGCGGCCGTCACGCCGAAGTTGTCGGTCGCCGCGTAGTAGACGGCGAGCCAGAGGTGCAGCCAGAAGTCCATCGTCGAGTCGAGGTCCTCGTCATCGAACGAGGTGTTGCGGAGCGTGAAGCCCGGACGGAACGCGAGCGATGCCCGGTCGCCGGCCAACAGCTCGATCGGGAGCCCGATGTGGGCGTAGATCCGCGTGAAGTCGCTGTCGAAGCTCTGGAAGCCGACGCCCACGTCCGCCGCGATCTTCTCGGCCAGTACGTAGCGAATCCCGATCGGAGCCTCGTTCTTCACCCAACCGAGGGCGATCGACCCGGGCTCCATCGCGTTCGCCGCTGTGCTCATCATCGCGACAACCGCCGCCATCAAAATGAGCTTTCGCATAAGAGATATCCCCCCTTCCGGCTACGGAAGACTCCTCTTCACCTGCCAGATTCTGCCGGGCGCCAATATGGCGATCCCGGACGCCCCTGTCAACAAAAAACGCCCACGAAAAATCTCAGGGATTTATGCCAGTGCGAGAGACCGGTGTCAACCTTTTTCTGACGAGCTTGTGAGCGCTCCCGCTTCTCGCTCTCCCACCGTTCGTTCGGGCGCCGCCCGATGGCTTTCCCGTTCGTCATCGACCACGGAATATTCGGTCCCGCCCACGCTCTCGCCACCGAATCACCCCTCGGATCGCTCCGCGCCCGAGGGCAAGACTCCCGATCCGGCGCAGCACGTATCTATCGCGTTTCAAAACAAAAAGTTACGAGTCCGATTCCCGCGGCTCTCCGACGCGATCTCTTCCGCATTCTCGGCACGAATCGTGCGGAAAGCCGTGTGTGAAGCGCCGACCCGGTCTCGGGGACCGGACGGGCGGGGAGGACGGGGATGGGAGGGGAAACGCTTCATCATCGAGATCAAATGGCAGCCCGCGCGCGGCGCCGGGCGATCGTGTTGCTTCTCGTGTGCGGCGCATGGGCGATCGCGATTCCCCGCGCGACGCTCGCCTGGGAGGACGCGGACGGGAACGGCATCGACGATCGGGCCGAGGTGCTTCTCGCGGAGAAGTTCCGCCCTGTTCTCATTCTGCCGCGGGAAGAAGCGATCACGAAGCCGTGCCCGGTCGGCGTTCTCGGGGACGGAGGCGATCTGACCGCGGACAAGCTCTGGGCGCGCGTCTACAACGCTGCCGGACAGCTCGTGACCGTCGCCCGCACGACGGACTCAGGATGGAGCCCGGCCCCCTCGTTTTCCCATTCATCCTTCAACTATTCAGGCTTCGGATGGGACGGCGAGGCGATCCCGTACGTCGGGCGCCCTCCGGGGGCCGCGTACTCCATCTACTACGTGCGGCTCTATCCCGACTACGGCGGGCCGTCCGTCGATTGCCCCCACGAATGGAACCATCTGTTCGCCGAGGGGGACGGGTTTCACCTCCCCGGTCGCGATCTTCCCGCAACCGCCTATGCGCATCTCTATCTGGAGGGCGGGACGCCGGTTCTCCAGTACTGGTTCTTCTTCCCCTGCAACGACTGGGTGAACAACCACGAAGGGGACTGGGAGCACGTTCACCTCCGCCTCTCCTCCGCCGATCCGAACGAAGCGGAGATCACGAGGGCCTGCTTCTACTTCCACGAGTTCTTCCTCGAGCGCTCCCCGCCGGAGATCGTCCTTGCGGACGAGACCCACCCGGTCGTCTGGGTGGGCGGGTATGGGGAGTGGTCGTGCGCCGGCTGCGATCCCGGCGATTGCCCGGGAGACGCGAACGCAGGCTACGGCTCCCACGCCTGCTACCCGGCCCCGGGCGTCTGGCTCGACGTCGGAGGCGAGGTGCCCGGCTGCGGGCGGGCGAGCGAGATCGTTGCGCGCTGCGGCCTCCCGATTCACTGGAGTCGGCTCGCCATCGAGATCCTCCCCGAGCCGAACGCGATCGACTACGCGCAGAACCCGGGGCTCTCCTGGCACAAGGCCGCGATCCCGTTCGGAACCCCGTTCGTTCCGAGCTACTGCGACGACTCCTGCGCGTTCTTCGGCGACTTCCCCCTCACGAGCTGGCTCGTTGGAACGTGCGGGAACGCGGCACCTCGCGGTCCGTCCCTTCATCCAGACTGGAGGACCTTCGCCGGGGGAGCGACGAACGGGCCGTGGGGCGGAAACCCACCTGCGCCCGGCCCGCCGCGGACGATTCGCGTCCCATCGGAGATCGCCACGATCCGCGAGGCGGCGGACTGCGCACTCCCTGGGGACACGATCCTCGTGGGCCCGGGGACGTATTCAGGGGGGGCGCGCCTTCCGGGCGGGATCACGGTCGCGAGCGAAGCGGGGCCCGCGGGGACGGTCTGGAAGGCGAGCGGGGGAAGTTTCGCGGCCCTCGTCGAGGAGGGCGCCGTCGGCGCGAGGATCGGCGGCGAGGGGGGTGGGTTCACCTTCGCCGGCGACTCCCAGCTTCCCGCGCTCTTCCCGATCCAGTTTCTCCGCCTCGCCTCACAGGGAGAGAGCGTTCTCCAGGGGAACCGGTTCGGCGGCTTCCCGCCGATTCGGTGTGTCGTCGAGGTCCCGCCGGGCGGGAGCGTCACCTGGATCGAGTCGAACCGCTTCTCCGTTCCGCTTGCCGCCGCGATCCGGGCGGAGATCACGGCCGGCCAGACGCTCGTCGTCGGCGGATCGCTCGAAGCCGCCAACGACTTCGCGCGGCATCCGGGAAAGGCGGCGATCGAGATCGCATGTGACGGCTGCCCGGGGCTTTCGGCCGAATACAATTACTGGGGCACGCTCGACCCGGACACGATCCGGACGATGTTCGCCGGCGCGGTGACCGTCGTGGACTTCGATCCGTGGACCGACTCCGAGCATGCCGGCGTCTACGGGCTCTCCTCGGGAACCGGCGGCTCGCCGGAGATCGAGGACGTGTTCCGTTTCGACGAGGCGGAGCCGAACCCCGTTTCGGCCGAAGTTACCGTGCGCTTTCGCATTCCAGAGGCGGGCGAGGTACGTCTCGGGGTGTACGACCCCCGGGGCCGCGAGGTCCTTCGCCCCTGGGGCGGAAGGCTCGGCGCCGGACCGCGGGAGATCACGTTCGACGTCCGCTCGCTCCCGAGCGGCGTCTTCTTCGTGCGGATCGAGAACGAAGGACGTTCGGCCGTCCGGAAGATCGTGCTCGTGCGATAGGAGGTCCGGTTCGCCTGGCGGCCCCGCTCGCTGTCGACCGAAAGGGAAGAGGATGAAGGCCGAAGGAACACGACAGGGAGAACGGCCGATCCGCCCGAGACCCGGGTGGCTTCTCGTTCTTTGCTCGATCCTCGTTCCTCTCTTCTCGGTCGCTCCCTCGGGGTCGGCCGGGGAGCCGGCGGCGTACCGGAGCCGTTTTCGAATCGGGGTCGGGTTCGTCCGCGAGCTCCAGGCGGATCGCGCGGAGACCCACTTCGCACTCGGTCTTGCAACGATTTGGAACGTGCGGCCGCGAATCGGAATCGGGGTCGACGGAGCTCTTCACGATCTCCGCGACGATCCGGTTTCCGGCTCCTTCGGCCTCGCGCGCCTCACGGCGTCGGTCGAGATTCGCCGCACGCCATTCGGCCCCCTTCTCCCCTTCGCGGCCGCGGGAGCGGGGGTCTACTCGTGGCGATGGTGCGAGAACGGAAGCGGAACCGAGATCGGCTTCTGCTCCCTCGCGAACCCGGACCGGAAGAAGAACTCGATCGGAGCATGGGTCGGCGCGGGATTTCACGCGGGAATGGCGAGAAAGCGATCCTTCTCATTCGCCCTGCAAATCCACCCCTACTCGACCTTCGAGGGCGGCCGGCGGTTCGCGCAAGTTCTTCTCGCCTTCGGATTCTGAGGAGCACGGAGTACCGAGCTCTCTGAGATGAAAAGGCTCGGCCTGCCTGCGCAGGCCGAGCCGACGGCTCTCCCCGTGAACAAGAGGCGAAGAGCAGCCTAGAAGATCGTCCGCCGGACGTGCGCGAGAACCCATGCCGGGCTCGGCAGGGATCCTTCTTTCCCCTTCTTCGACGCCACATCGACCGAAAGATCGAACGTGCCGTTCTGGAAGGAGTAAGTCGTCGCGGCTCCTCCGCCCAAGAGGTCCTGCACGCTTCCGCTGAACGAGAACGTTCCCGAGATCGCCTCGGAATCGTACGCGGTCACGACGAAAGAACCCTGTTGGACATCTTGAAGCACGGCCATGCTCCCCGTGCCGGCCTTCGTGAAGTACACCTGAACCTTCCCCGCGACTTCGGATGTCGAGAGCTCGAAATCCGGGCCGTCCCCCGCGGGAACACCGAAGTTCAGCGAGTAGGCCATGTCCCCGACGGGCATGGTCGAGCTAATCAAGTAGTAGTTCGTGGCGTCGTCGTAAGCGACCCAGGCCATCTCGTCGGATGCCTCGTAGGCGACCGGCGACCCCTCGCCGGTGATGCCGACGGAGATCCCATCGCGATCCGAGCCCCCGCCGTTATCGCCCCAGCCGTCCCCGAAGGGATCGCACGGTTCGGGAGCATCGCCGATCCGCTGGCCGGAGATCTGGATCTCCATGCAGCCGTCCTCTTCGAGTGAGCATTCGCCGGTAAACGAGGTCTCGATCGTCCCCTGCAACGCGTAGCTCGTCCCAGTCACGGTTCCCGCATAGGAGATGTCGGTTTCCATGTAGCACGGACCCGGAATGGTGTCGTAGAACGTGCAGTGGACCGTCATCTGGTTCCCGCTCCACGAGTAGTCGCACTCCACCCCGACCGAGTCCTCGATCCCCTCGTAATCCTCTTCATTCGGGCAGATCGCTGACGTGTCCGTAACGGTGAAGAGGACGGTCTGGGTTTCGCAATCCCTCATCGTGACCGATTGGCTCCAAAGCCCGACCCACGCCTCCGGAACTCCTCCGCCGCTCGGGCCTCCGGGGTTGTCGTCGCCGCCGCAACCGAATCCCATGAGAAGGGGAACGAGAAGGACAATCGGCGTGAAAATGATACCGAACCGCCACGCAGCACGTTTCATCGCTGGACCTCCATTTCTTCCGTCCCCGTCGCCGGGGACGATCGGACCCGAGTTTCGGGCGAATTGTACGTCTCTCCCGCTTATCGTCAATCAGAAAGGAAGCTTGCCGATTCGAGTCCCAGTCCTTGCGCCCGCGCGCCCGCGATCCGCGCGCCGTCCCGTTTTCCGGTCGGTCGGTCCGGGGTCCCGCCGGCCGCAGCGGGCAAGAACACGGATTGACATCTCCCCTCCCGCATTTGGTAACATTATGCTTTGGAAAGGAGCTTCATGGAGATACCCGAGAACCGGCCGGATCCGGCTCCGGATTCGACCGACGACTTCGCGAAGAAGCTCGAGGAACAGTCGACCCCGCCACCGACGGATGACCTTCGCGCCGGCGATCGCGTCACGGGAACGCTCGTGGCGATCGGCGAGAAGGAGAGCTTTCTCGACTTCGGCGGCCGAAGCGAGGGCGTGATCGCCACGCGCGAACTCCGCGATGATAAGGGCGAGCTCCAGCATCAGGTCGGAGACACGCTTCAGGCGACCGTCGAGTCGGCCGAGGACCAGATCGTCCTCACGCTCGGCCGGAAGCGCGGACCGCTGAGCAAGGAGATCCTCAAGCAGCGTTTCGAGTCGAAGGTCCCCGTGGAAGGGATCGTCAAGGCGACGAACAAGGGCGGTTTCGAGATCAACGTCGGCGGCCGCCGCGCATTCTGTCCCTACTCGCAGATCGACATCGCCTACTGCGATAAGCCCGAAGAGTACATCGGCAGCCGTCTCTCGTTCCTCATCGTGCGGCTGGACGGGGGCGGGCGAAACATCGTCCTCTCGCGCCGCACTCTTCTCGAGGAAGAACGACAGAAGAAGGTGGAGGAGACGGAAGCGCGTCTTCGCGAGGGAGAGGTCTTCTGCGGCGTGGTCTCTCGGGTCTTGCCGTTCGGCGCCTTCGTCGACATCGGCGGGATCGAGGGGCTTCTGCACATCTCCGAGTTCTCGCATGCTCATGTTCAGGATCCGTCCCAAGTCCTCTCCCCGAATCAAGAGGTGCGGGTGAAGGTCATCGGCATCGAAAAGGGAGAGAAGGGGCGCCGGATCTCCCTCTCGATGAAGGCGTTGGAGCCGGATCCATGGGCCGCCGCTGCCGAATCGCTCTCCGTCGGAAAGATAGTGACCGGGAGGGTGGCGCGGCTCGCCGACTTTGGGGCTTTCGTCGAGCTGGCGCCGGGAATCGACGGATTGCTACACGTGAGCGAGATCTCCCTCGAGCACATCAACCATCCGAACGAAGCGCTCTCTCCGGGAGAAACCATTGAAGTGAGAATCATCGAGGTCAATCCCGAGAAGCGTCGCATCGCCCTTTCGCGGAAAATCCTCGAGGCGGAGCACAGGCGAAAGGAAGAGAAGGCGCGTCTCGCGGAAGCGCGAAAACAGAAGAAGAAAGAGGAGCCGGCGAAACCCGCGCCCGAATATCCCGTTCCCACCGAATCGCTCGACACGCTCCTCGCGCGACTCAAGGAAAAATACGAAGACGACACACTCGGCTAGCCTCGATCCGTCGAAGCCGTCCGAACTCTCTTGGCTCGGAGACGGGGGAAGGGGGCTGCCCGGCGGGGCGGAAATGGTGACAGACACCATCTTCCTCAATGGTGTCTGTCACCATTTCCGGGCGTTTGGCCCGCGCGGTCGATATGCTATCCTCGCCGATCGACCGGACCGGCGCTCGAACGATCGAACGGCAAGTTCCACTCGCCATACGACCGCCGGAGCACGCGGCCCTACGGAGTCGGCCGAAGGTGCGGAATCGACGAGGATCCCGATCGCACGAGGCAAGGAACATGGCGAAACCGACCGCTCGAACCGCGGACAAACATCGTCTCTACGAGATGTCCGTCCAAGATCCCACGGAGGAGATCCGCTTCCTCCGGCGCGTCTATCGCGACGTGTTCGGATCAGAGCCGAAGGTTCTTCGAGAAGACTTCTGCGGAACCGCCGCCGTCTGCTGCCGCTGGGTAAGGATCTCTCCGGAACACCGGGCGCTCGGCATCGATCTTGACGCCGAGGTCCTCGAATGGGCGCGGGCGCACAACCTTCCCTCGGCCGGCCGCGCGGCGCCGCGTGTTCGGCTTCATCGAGGCAATGTTCTTTCGCCTCCGCGCGCGCGCGCGCATGTCGTCACCGCGATGAACTTCTCCTACTTCACGTTCAAGGAGCGGCCGATCCTTCTCTCCTATTTCCGCAAGGTCCGCCGCACGCTGCACGCGAAGGGGCTCTTCTTCCTCGATATTTACGGCGGACCGGAGGCGCAGATTCCGCAGATCGAAGAGCTCGTCCATCCGGGATTCTCTTATCTCTGGGACCAAGATGCCTATAATCCAATAACCGGCGATTATCGATGCTTCATTCATTTTCGTTTCACGGACGGGAACGGAATCCGCAAGGCGTTCCGCTACGATTGGAGGCTTTGGTCCCTGCCCGAGGTGCGCGACCTTCTCCGGGAAGCGGGCTTCGAAGAGATACGGGTCTATTGGGAAGGCACTTCCGCGGATGGAGAGGGGAACGGCGTCTTCCGCCCCGCGCTCCGACCGGTCAACGACCCCGCTTGGATCGCCTACATCGTCGCGGGTCCGCGCGTTCGATCGCCGGCGCGAGGCGCGTGACGCTCTTCCGAGGCATGAGCGAGACGAATCACGAGGCGAGGCTCTCGATCGGAATCGCGCGACGCGCGAGATCCTGCTTCAATCTCTCGAGCCGCTCGATTGTCCCCGCCTCCGCCCAGTACCAATCGTCCATCGGGAAGACGCGTACTTCCTTCCGGCGAGAAGCCCATTCCAAGCATGAGTCGATGATCGAGAAAGCTCCCTCGCCGGGAAGCGCCGCGACGGCCCCGCGAGCGAGCACCTGGATCCCGTTGTAGGCGACGCGCCGGAGCTCTCCGAGGGGACTCCGCACCGGCGGTTCCCCCCATCGCCCGCAGAGATACCCCTCCTCGTCCGCCGCGAGGGAGCGATCGCTGCGACGCGTCCCGACGGCGAGAGTCGCGAGCCCGGATGCCGCTTCGTGCGCGCCGGCGATTCTGCGAAACGGGAGATTGCTGAGAACATCCACGTTGTGCACGAGCACGGGCTCCTCGCCGCCGAGAAGCGGGGCGGCATTGCGCACTCCTCCGCCGGTCCCGAGCAGTCGCTCCTCGACTAGAACACGGGCCCATCCGGCGGGGTAAGAGCCCTCCTTCACGAACCTCTCGATCTGATCCGCTTGGTGGTATGCGTTCACGACGACGCCCGAGATCTCTTGGGACCGCAGCTTCTCGAGAAGCAGCGCGAGAAGCGGCTTCCTGGCGATCTCCACCAGCGCCTTCGGTCTCTCCTTCGTGAGGGAGCCGAGCCGCGTGCCCATTCCGGCGGCGAGGATCATCGCTTTCATCCCAATCCCTCCGGCAAGTCGCGATGAACGACCGTGCAGGCGTATCCTTTCTCTTCGAGAGAGCGGCGGAGCCTCTCGGCGAAGTAGACCGAACGATGTTGCCCGCCGGTGCACCCGAAAGCGACGCTTAGATGCTCGAATCCGCGGGCCCGAAAAGCTTCCGCGGCATCGAGAACGAGCCCGAGGACTCTCTCCCAGTACGCGCGCACCTCGGCTCTCCCTGCCATGTATCGGGCGACCGCCTCGCTCATCCCCGTGAGGCTCTTGTATGCCTCCTCGCGCCCCGGATTCGGAAGCACGCGGCAGTCGAAAACGAAGCCGCCCCCGTGCCCCGTCGGGTCCGGCGGGATGCCGCCCTTTGTGTACGAAAAACTATAGATGTGAATCGTAAGCATCGTGCTCATGAGAGGGCGGCCCTCAGGGATCCGGGGTTTTCCGCCAACGAAAGGGCGAGACGCCGGAGCTCGGGGAGATCGACCGGGAAGTCCGGCGAGGACATGAGAGATCCCAGGTTGGCGAGCGCGGCCGGGATGCCTCGAAGAAAACGAGTCTTCCCCTTCCGGACGCCGAGATTCCCGTAAGCGCCCAACGCTTGAAGAATGCGAATGCAGGCGAAGGCTGGGAAGAAGCGCCGGAAACGCGCCTCGTCCAGCCGAACGAGCTTCCCTGCTTCGTTCAAGTAGACATCGAGAAGTCTCGCGCGAACGGGACCGCCGAGCTCCGCTCTCGCTTCGTAGAGAATCGACGCCAGATCGTATTCGGAGGCCCCCATGCGCCCGGACTGGTAATCGATGAAGAAGGGCTCTTCGCCGACGAGCATCACGTTGCGGGATTGGAAGTCGCGGTAGAGAAAGAACGCGCGCTCCTCGGCGTCGAGGAAGCGGGCGAGGTTCTCGAAGTCCTCCTCGAGCGCGTCCGAAGCGGCGTCGCCGGAAACCAAGAGATCGAGAAAAGAGTCCCGAAAGTAGGCGAGATCCCGATGCATCGCCTCCGCGTCGAACTCGCAGCCCTGATAGCAGAGCGATCGGTCAAGTCCCCCCGCGCCGAACACCTGGAAGCGGGGCAGCCGGCGGACGACTTTCTCGTAGAGAGAAAGAACGGATTCCGAACCGCTCCCCGTCTCACGCGCGCGCTGGTGCCGTACCGCGAGGCTCTCGTTCCCAAGATCGGTTTCCAGGTAGAGGCCGCGGTCCGGGTCCTCGGCGAAGATCTCGGGGACGGGAAGGCCGAGCGCACGAAAGTGACGAGAAAAGCCAAGGAACGCGGCGTTCTCCTCTCGATTGTCATGTCGGACGCCGACGACGGATCGATGGTCGCCGGCGAGGCGAAAGAGAAGCCGGCTCGATCCGTCCGCGCGCAAGGGCTCGCACGATCGGACTCTCTCGCCGAACGTCGCTTCGAAGAGAGCGTGAAGGTCGTTCCGTGCGGCGTCCGCGGTGACCATGCAACCCCTCGGGACTTCCAGACAAGGCTACGCCCCGCGCGATGGACGGTCGAGCCTGGATGATGCACGCGATTCCTACTGCGGCCTCGGATCGCAGCCTACGAGGCCTCCCTTCCGTCGCCGCTTCCTAGAGCGTAGTGCCGAGACTACGCTTCCGGGAGCGGCTCGTCCAGGTCGGCCTCTCGGCACGCGCTCCGCGTCCTCGCGACGAAAACGCGTGCATCATTCAGGCTGGAGAGCCGGTCGTGCGGGGCGCTTGCGTTCATGGCCATTCGGGTCGAGCATCCGGTCCCAGAATCCGAATCGTCTCGCCGGGACGGACCGGCGCGGGGCGAACGACGCGAGCCAGGAAACCGCAGCGGCCGACCGCGTCCTCTTTCAGCCTCGGGTGCACCGCGTCGAGCACAAAGCACGGCTTGCGCATCTCCGTCAGCTCCAAGTCGAGTCCGCCCGAGAAGAGAAGTCTCGTCCCCGGGGAGAGCCGCTGAACGTGGAGACCGCGCACGCTGAGGTTCTCCCCCATCGTTCCCCACGACACGTTGTACCCCTTCGCCCGCAGCTCGTCGAGGAGCTCCTCGTCCTGGACGCTGATCGCTCGATCGAACCGCCGGTGCTTTTCGTGGTCGTGCCCGTCGCCGCGGAGGCCTTCCTCGCTCACGTCCGCCCCTTCCGGCGACGGGATCTTCGGGATTCCGCCGGGGGAGACGCAGACCGCGAGCACGCGGGGCTCTCCCGCTTCTTGCTTGCGCTCTCTCCGGGCGGAAGACACCTCCGTCTCAGCCCGAGCGCGCGTCTCTCTTCCACGCTCCACTCTTCCCTCCCTTCTTCGCGAGGAGCCGAATCGTCTCGATCGTGATCCCCTTCTCCGCCGACTTGCACATATCGTACACGGTGAGCGCGCCGACCGCCGCTGCCGTCATCGCCTCCATCTCCACCCCGGTGCGCCCGCGGCAACCGACATCGACCGTGATCCGCACCCTTTCCCCCTCCAGCTCCGCCCGCACGTCGATCCAATCGATCGCGATCGGATGGCAGAGCGGAATCAGCTCGGGAGTTCTCTTGGCCGCTTGGAACGCGGCGATGCGCGCGGTCTCCAGCACGTTCCCCTTCGCCGCGCTCCCCGTTTCCCTCAGCATGCGCGCGACCTCGGAACCCAAACGAACCGACGCTTCCGCGCGCGCGCTTCGAATCGTCGTTCTCTTGGCGGAGACGTCCGCCATTCGCGCGGCGCCGTCTTTCTCGACATGGGTGAATCGTTGGCTTTTCAACTATCATCCCCCCAAGGTGTTCATGCGGACGCCCGTGCGCATCGCGCTCACCCACGGCTTCTCGTCCACGGCGCGGCGGAGAGCCTCCTCGAGCCCTCTCCGCCGGTCGTCGCCGGCCCCGTTCTGGAGAATCGGGGCGAGCGCGACTCCCCCCGCGTTCATCAGGCATCCCCTGAGAAGCCCGGTCGCCGAAAGCCGAAGTCGGCGGCATGCATTGCAGAACGGGCGGCTCACCGGAGCAATGAACCCGATCGTCCCTCCGAGCCCGTTCCCGTCCGAAACCGCGAACGGAATCGACGGGGATCCGTCCGGCCGGGGGAGTTCCTCGACACGGAAGGACGCCCGGAGACGACCAAGCGCCTCGTCCATCGAAAGGAAGCGGCCTTCGTGAGTCGAAGCCGCTTCCCCGATCGCCATGAGCTCAAGAAACCGCACCTCAATTCCGCGCTTCATGCCGAACCGAGCGAACTCGACGATCTCTCCGTCGTTCGTCCCTTTGAGGAGCACGACGTTCACCTTGATCGGGACAAGACCCGCGTCGAGCGCCGCGTGGATTCCCTCGACGGTCTTCTTCACGTCCCCCCCGCGCCTCACGTTTCGAAACCGCTCCGGGTCGAGGGAATCGAGGCTGACGTTCACCCGGTCGAGCCCCGCGTCGCGGAGCGCGCGAGCCCGCGAGACGAGAAGCTGCCCGTTCGTCGTGAGCGATAAATCTTGAAGATTCAATGGTCTGAGGCGCCCGACAAGATCGAGAAGGTCTTCTCGAAGAAGAGGCTCTCCGCCCGTGATCCGAACCCTGCGGAGGCCCGCGCGCTCCACGAGAAAGCGGACCGCCTCCTCGATCTCTTCCGCCGTGAGAAGCTCTTCCTCGGAAGCGAAGGAAACGGGCCCGGCCGGCAGGCAGTAGGCGCATCGAAGGTTGCAGCGTTCCGTCACCGAGAGACGAAGACTGTCGATCGTTCGACCCCGCGGATCCTTCATCGGAGACTCCAAGAATGGAACACGACCATTTCTCCCTTCTCGAAGCGGCGCCGTCCCTCGGGGAGCACGACGACCCCCTCGGCGCGCGAGATGCCGGCGAAGTCTCCCGACCCGTTGTGCGCGAGCGCTTCCGCGACGGTCCGGCCGTCCTCTTCCTCGAGAATCGCGGGGAGAAACTGTCGAAGCTCGATCGCCTTCTCGAAACCGCTCCGGAGAGGGAGCCGGAGATCGATCGGCCTCGGCTTGGAGAAGCCCGCCTTGCGCCGGAGGCCGGCGAGCGCGATCTCGCGAAGCGTCACCTGAAACGACACCGGATTTCCCGGAAGACCGAATACGAGGATTCCGCCGGGAGAAACACCGAACCAGAACGGTTTCCCCGGACGAATGGCCGTCTTGTGCAAGATCCTTCTCACTCCGCAGCGCTCGAGCGTCCTCGGGACGAAGTCGCGGTCCCCCATCGACACTCCGCCGGAGAGGAGAACGGCATCCGAGCACTCCAACGATGCCCGCACTGTCTCGGCCAGACGATCCTCGTCGTCGCCGACGGTTCTCGCGCCCGCGATCTCGATCCAGGGGAGCGCGTGGAAGATCGCGCGCGCGGCGGGGCCGTTTCCGTCGCGGATCCGCGCGGGCCCCGGCACGGCGCCATCGGGAACGAGCTCGTCGCCGGTCGTGATGATTGCGACGCGAATCGATTTGTACACAAGGATCAAAGAGGCGCCGACCGAGGCCGCGACGGCGGCGCGCGGCGGCGTAAGCGGCAGCCCAGGCAGAACGAGAACGTCGCCCCTCCGGGCGTCCGTCCCTTCACCGTGAACGTGGCGGGACGGAGCGACTTCCTTGTCGTGAAGATCGACGAACTCCCCGCGCTCCCGGGCGTGCTCGATCATCACGACCGCGTCCGCTCCTTGCGGCAGCGGCGCTCCGGTCATGATCCGCATGCACCTCCCCCGCCCGAGCGGCTTCGCGGAAACGTCTCCCGCGTGGAGAACGCCCTCTTCCCGGCGCAGGGTTCCCTCTCCCGCAGGAAGATCCGCGCTCCGCACCGCCCAACCGTCCCTCTCCGAGCGGGCGAACGGCGGAAGAGAGCGATCGGCGAGGATCGGTTCCGCGAGAACGCGTCCCGCGGCCTCTTCGAGAGGGATCCTCTCCGTGCCCGCCGGTCTCGTTTCGGCGAGCACGCTCCGGAGGGTCTCTTCGTACAAGTGTAAAGAATTCGTCGTCACGCGGTCCGAACTCCCTTCCTCGTTCGGCTCGAATCAAGAACACATGGCCGCCGCCGGTCCGCCCGGCAGGCGCCGATCGAGAAGGGGGACTCGGCGATGGAAAGGAGACCGGCGCCCGCGCTTTCGCGCCGCGAGCAGCGGCAGGGAGGATGGGTTCGCTCCTTTCCGAGCACGGGAGGCCGACCCGTTTCCCGATCGACCCTATCGCCGGATCCCCCTTAGCGGATGAGCGCCTTAGGGAGAAGCGGTCGGAGCATTCATGCGTCGAGACTACCGTGCGCAGGGCCCTCCGTCAAGCCCGCCCGCGACGCGATGCCCGGCGGAGCGAAATCCTCTCGAAAGCGCGGGCGGACCGTGCGCGCCAAACCCCAAAGAGAAGCGGGCGCCCCGTGAGAGCGCCCGCCCCTCGGCATGCGGAGTCGACCGCGGCGTGGATCAGATCTGGAAGACCCAAATGCTCCCGATGTTGGTGGTTTGGCCCTGAAGAACCGTGATCGGCGTGAAGTTGATCGTGTTCGGCCAGGCTCCCTGTCCGTAGAACCCGAACAGATCTCCGGCGTCATAGAGACCGTTGTTGTTCATGTCCTTCCAGAGATCCAAGAAGTAGGTCCCCGGGGCCATGTTGGTGAAGGCGAAAGAGACCGAGTACTCGTTCCCCGTCCCCGTCGCCGTCATCACGTACTGATCGTTCGCCCAGTCGTTGAAGTTCGCGTAGACCGCGACGCGCGAGTTGCGAAGATCGACCTGAACGCCCGCCGTCACCTGCGCGGTCCCCGAGATTCCCGTCGCAGCCGCGATGACGGTCAAGCTACCCGTCGAGGTCGCCGTCCCCCCCTTGCCGTCGCTCACCGTCACGGTTATCGAATACGGGCCCGCGGTCGTCGGCGCGTTCCACGTCACGCTCGCCCCCGAGCCGGTGATCGAACCGCCGTTTGGAACATACGTGTAGGTGAGCGCGTCCCCGTCCTGATCCGTCGCGGTCACGGTGACGATGACCGATCCGCCCGCGGTCACCTGGCCCGGGGAAACCGACACGCCGACGATGACCGGATCCCGGTTCGTCGGTTGGTTCGTTCCGTTGTCGTCGCCGCCGCAACCGGCGAACAGGAGCGGGACGGCCAGGAACGCCGCGGCCAGCTTGGAAAATCTCCAGGTCCTCATGCTCATTCACCCTCCCTCTCGGTCGTAATTCCGACAGCCCGCCGTGCGCTCGGCGCGGTTTTCCGCGCGCACTTCGCCCGCCGGCGGGCCAAACACACGAATCTGAGGCGGATTCAGGTTCGCCCCACCCCAGGCCTCTGTCAAGCGAAAACAAGGATCGGAGCGGTTCGCGGGCCCACCCCGCGTAAATCGTTGCGAAGGGACCGGCGAACGGAGAGAATCGGGAGCGCGCGGATCGGCGCGGGGATCCCAACACGATGCGGCTCTTCAAGAAGACCATTCTCGCATTTCTCGAATGCCCGCGCCTCGGGTACTTCGAATCGAGCGCCGAGCGGTCCCTCACCCGCGACGAAAGCGAGGATGCCGCCCGCCGGCTGCACTTGGCGCAGGGGCGTCTCCTCGGAGAACGCGCGAGAAGAGAGTTCCCCGGCGGAATCCTGATCGAGGGGAAGAACTTCGACGCCGCTCTCCGCGCGACGCGGAGGGCGATCGCTTCGGGATCGCGCATCCTCTACGAAGCCGCTTTCGCGCACGATTCCGTCGGTGCGAGACTTGATCTGTTCCTCCGGGAAGGGCGCGATCGGTGGCGTCTCTGGGAGGTCAAGTCGGGGACCGAGACGCGCGAGGAGTATCTCCGCGACCTCGCCGTTCAGCTTCACGTCATGGACGGCCTCGGCATGCGCGCGCGGGGAGGGCTGTTGCTCGTCGACCGCGAGGCGACGTACGAATCGCCGACGATCTTCCGTTCGGTCGATTGCGACGCGGATGCCCGCGAGCGAATTCCGGCGGTTCGAGAAGCCGCGAGAGAGCTCGCCCGTTTCCCGCGGCTCGCGGAAAGACCTCCCGCCGCGCTCGGGAGAACGTGCAGAGATTGCGCGTACCGAGACGCGTGCTGGCCCGATCTTCCCTCCCCGAGTGTTCTCGACTTCTACCAAGGAGAGAACGGCTGGCGAAACGTCGAGAGGCTTCTCCGCGAGGGGATTATGGATCTGTCCGCGGTTCCGCCGACCGCTTCGCTCACCCGCATTCAGAAGCGGCAGGTCGACGCAACGCGCGCGCGATGCCTCGTGGTCGAGCGAGGCGCGCGCTCCGCACTGACGCGCGCGGTCCGCCGTCCGCTCCACTTCCTCGATTTCGAGGCGGCTCGTTTCCCGGTCCCTCTCTTCACCGGGCAACACCCGTACGACCTGATCCCTTTCCAGTGGTCCTGCCACATCGACCGGGGGGCGGGCGCCTCCCCCGAACATCGAGACTTCTTGTGGACCGCCGGCGGAGATCCGAGCCGCGCGTTCGCGGAGTCCCTCCTGCGGGAGACGGAAAAGGAGGGAAGCGTGGTCGTCTACTCGATCTTCGAGCAGGAGACGATCCGGACGCTCGCCGAGCGATTCCCCGATCTTCGTGCGCCTCTCGAAAACCTTCATACACGTATCTTCGATCTCTTGCCCGTTCTTCGCCGGCATTTCTATCATCCCGACTTCCGCGGCTCCTTCTCGATCAAGTCGGTTCTTCCCGTTCTCGTCCCCGGACGGAGCTACGATTCCCTGGAGATCGGAGACGGGCTGGAGGCGGTGTGGGCCTACTATCGTCTCACGTGCGAGGCGATCCCGGAGGAGGAGCGTTCCCGTCTCGCGGCGAGTCTTCTCGCCTACTGCGAACAGGACTCCCTGGCTCTTCGCGACGTCTACCACGCGCTTCTACGATGCTCGGCAAGGAGCACGACGTGAATCGCGCTCGCAGCCCACGCCGGAAACGGGATCGAAGCAAACGCGGGCGAGGAGGGATCCGATGCGAGTGATCGACGTCAGCCGGCCGCTCTCCCCCGCGACCGCTCCTTGGCCGGGGGATACTCCCTTTACGCTTGAATGGAAGGAACTCCTGGCGCGCGGGGGAATCGTCGATCTCAGCGTCCTCGCGCTCAGCCCGCATTGCGGAACGCACATCGACGCGCCGCGGCACGTCGTGGAAGGCGGGATCGGAGTCGGCGAGCTTCCGCTCGAACCCTTCATCGGCCCCGCGCGCGTGCTTCGCGTTCGACCCGGCGCGGGCGGCGCGATCTCTCCGGAGACTCTCGCCGGCATCGACCTCGCCGACCCGCCGCGCCTTCTCGTGCGAACCGACACGCATCCGGATTCTTCCCGATGGAATCCGCGCTTCGCCGCTTTCACGCCGGAGGCCGCGGACCTCCTCGCCGCGAGCGGCCTCCTCCTCGTCGGCATCGACACGCCGGGCATCGATCTTCCCGGCGCGGGCGGTCTCCCCGTTCACCGCCTTTTCGTCGAGGCGGGAATCCGTTGGATCGAGAATCTCGATCTCTCCACTGCGGAGGATGGCCTTTACGAGCTCGTCGCGCTCCCGCTCCGGATCATCGGCGGGGATGCAAGCCCGGTGCGCGCGGTGCTGGTTCAGAGATAACCCACTGGAAGAAAACGAGATACGAGCCGCACACCAGCGGGCGCAGATTGACCTTGATGATCGGCTATCGATATGATATCTTCTTGATACCAAACGAGGCCGCGCTCGGGAGCGCGAAAGGAGAACAAAACATGGCCGAGAAGACCGCACGCGCCCGCTCGGGCTACTGGATGCTCGTCGTGAACCTCCTGCTTTACATCCTCACGACGTGGCTGCTCGTCCTGGGGATCCCCGCGGAGAGCGCGCCCGTCATCATCGCCGCGTTCGTCTTGTTCCTCGCGGCGGTTCTCACGAACATCGGCTACTTCGTCGTGAACCCCAACGACTCGAGGGTTCTCGTCCTCTTCGGAACGTACGTCGGGACGGTGAAGAAGAACGGCTTCTGGTGGGCGAACCCGTTCTACTCGAAGAGGAAGATCACGCTGCGGGCCCGGAACCTGAACGGCAACAAGCTCAAGGTGAACGACAAGGCCGGCAACCCGATTGAGATCGCGGCCGTCGTCGTTTGGCAGGTCGAGGACACGTACCGAGCGTCGTTCGACGTGGATCACTATGAAGAGTACGTCATCGTGCAGAGCGAGGCGGCGGTTCGCCACCTTGCGGGCTCGTATCCGTACGACACGTTCGACGACGAAGCGGAGGAGACGCTCACGCTCCGCGCCGGAACCGAACAGGTGAACGGGGTTCTGGAGAACGAGCTGACCGAGAGGTTCGCGCGCGCCGGGGTCCGAGTGATCGAGGCGCGCCTCAGCCACCTCGCGTACGCGCCCGAGATCGCCGAGGCGATGCTGAGGCGGCAGCAGGCCTCCGCGGTCGTCGCCGCGCGCACCCAGATCGTGAACGGCGCGGTCGGCATGGTCGAGCTCGCCCTCGACCGACTGAGCGCGAAGAAGGTCGTGGAGCTCGACGAGGAGAGGAAGGCGGCGATGGTGAGCAACCTCCTGGTCGTCCTCTGCAGCGAGACGGCCGCCGCGCCGGTCGTGAACGTCGGAACGCTTTACCACTAAGGGAATCATGGCGCCGCGCAAGGCATTCCTCATTCGCATCGACCCGGACCTCTTGGAGGAGCTGAACCGGTGGGCGGCCCAGGAGTTCCGGAGCGTAAACGGCCAGATCGAGTTCTTGCTGCATCGCGCGGTCGATGAGAGAAGGAAGGGGAAGCGGGCGGACGAGGAGAAGGGAGGATGATCCCCGAGGCGCGGCCCCGCCACCCAGCGGGCGTCGGCCGGAGCGGGGGGAAGGAGACGACGATGAACGATTCGCGAAGACGGTTCTTCCTTCACGAGCAGATCACCCTTCTCGCGCTGCGCGACGAGGAAGGGACTCTCGTGTCGGACGCCAACTACCCGTACGCCGTCGGCGGAGCGATCCTCGCCGAGCTGATGCTCGAGGGGCGCGTCGGTCTGGAGCCGGACAAGAACAACAAGAAGAAGTACGTGAGGCTGCTCGACCGGGAGCTGCTCGGCGAGCCGATCCTCGACGAATGCATGGGGAAGATCGCGGCGGCGAAGAAGAGGGCAGCCCCCGAAGCGTGGATCACGCGCTTCGCGTCGATGAAGAAGCTGAGGGAGCGCGCGGCCGAGCGTCTTTGCCGGCTCGGGATCCTCCGGGAGGAAGAGGGGAAGGTTCTCTTCGTTTTCAACCGGACGGTCTACCCGGCCGTGGACCGAGAGCCGGAGCGGAGAATCCTCGAGCGCCTGCGCGAGGCGATTCGCGGCGCCGCGAAGGATCTCGATCCGCGAACGGTGGTCCTCGTGTCCCTCGCCCAAAGCTCGGGCATCCTCAAGTTCGTTTTCGACAAGCGCGAGCTGAAGGAGCGGAAGGAACGGATCAAGCAGATCACGAGCGGCAGCGCGGTCGGGCGGGCGACCCAACAGGCGATCGAGGCGATGGGGGCGGCGATCACGGTGGCCTGCATCGTTCCGGTTCTCGTCGCCGCCTGCGACTGAACCGACCCATCCGGCGGGCTTCCGGGGAGCAGCCGTTTCGCGTATCCTGAACCCGATTCACGTTCCTTGCGGGCGACGTTGCTCGGTGAAGGAGAAGAAGATGAAGCCGAAAGTCGCGGAGAAGACACCCGTCTCGATCGACCTCGATCCGGGCACCTACTGGTGGTGCGCGTGCGGGCACTCGAAGAAGCAGCCCTTCTGCGACGGATCCCACAAGGGGACCGGTTTCGCGCCCAAGAAGATCGAGATCGCGGAGAAGAAGAAGCTGGCTCTCTGTCGGTGCAAGCACACGGGGAAAGCCCCGGCCTGCGACGGGACGCACCGGACGCTCGACTAGCGGCGGGACCGTCGTCAGAGCCCGAGATCGCCGGCGATCTCCTGCATCGCCGCGAGGACGACGTCGATGTGCTCCTCGAGCGGGACGCCGAGCTCCTCCGCGCCGCGCACGATCGCATCCCGATCGACGCCGGCGGCGAACGCCTTCTCCTTCCATTTCTTCCGGATCGCCGCCCGATCGACGTCCGCGAGCTTTCGGGAAGGACGCACGAGGGCGACCGCAACGATGAGGCCGGTCAGCTCGTCCACGGCGTAAAGCGCTTTCGCCATCAAGCTTCTTCTCGGAACGCCGGTGTAGTCCGCGTGCGACAGGACCGCCTCGACGATTTCGTCCGAGCAACTCGCTTCCCGGAGAATCCTCGCCCCGGTCGTCGGGTGCTGATCGTTCGGGAGGCGTTCGGGATTCGGGTTCTCCTCGTAGTCGAAGTCGTGGACGAGACCGACGACCCCCCACTTCTCTTCGTCCTCCCCGTAACGGCGGGCGTATGCGCGCATCCCCGCCTCGACGGCGAGCATGTGCTTCACCAAGTTCCGGTTCTTCGTGTGCTCGAGCACGAGGTTCATCGCTTCTTCGCGAGTCATCGGTTCCTCCCCTTCCCCGGGACCGCCTTCGTTCATTATATTCAAGATTCGGGAAAACTCGCGCGAACAAGGAGGAATCCGACCGATGGCCCGAACCCCGTCCACCATGCTTCCACTTGGAACCGTGGCTCCCGCATTCCGTCTTCCCGACGCGAACGGGAACTTTGTTTCGATCGAGAACGCGGAAGACGCCCCGGCGATTCTCGTGATCTTCCTCTGCAACCACTGCCCGTTCGTGATCCACGTCCGGTACGAGATCGCGAGGCTCACGGCCGAATACCGAGCGAAGGGAGTCGTGATCTTCGGCATCAATTCCAACGACGCCAAGAAGTACCCGGACGACAGCCCCGAGCGGATGCGAGAAGAAGCCGCTCGTGTCGGCTACACGTTCCCCTACCTTTTCGACGAGACACAGGAGGTCGCGAAAGCCTACCGCGCAGCCTGTACGCCCGACTTCTTCCTCTTCGACCGGGACCGCCGTCTCGTCTATCGCGGACAGATGGACGGTGCGCGTCCCGGGAACGACGTCCCCGTGACGGGCGAGGACCTTCGAGCCGCCCTCGACGCCGTGCTTCGCGGTGATCCGGTCTCCGAGGAGCAGTTCCCCAGCCTCGGATGCAACATCAAGTGGAAGCCGGGGAACGACCCGGATTACTTCAAATAGAAATTGTTCCACGCCGCGCCCCGGAGCGGCCCGAGTCGATCCCCGCCGAGCCCTTTCCGATGGGCCGGCACCTTGCCCAGAGCCAGAAGGCCTGCGCGGCGTTGCCGATGAGCACCGCTGCGAGACCGAAGTGAAGACCGGTCACGGTCCCGTTCCGCACGCCGAGCCAGAGAACGACGGACGTCGACGTCAGATAGAGAGCCATCGCCTCGGTGATTGCCCGCGTGCGATGCGCATGCACCAGGCGTCCCTGAAACTGACTGTGAAGAACGCTGAACGCGGGCATGAGAAGGGCGATCCAGAGCGCGCTTTCGGCCAGCCCGACGAGGTTTGCATCGAGAGCCGAAAGGTTCGCGAACCAGAATCGGCCGAGAGGCGTCGCCGTCACGAGAAAGAGCCCGAGAGTGACCGCCCCCGCCAAGACAAACGTGAAATCGAGAATCGCTTTTCGCGCGCCCGGCCGGTCGAGCGCGACCACCACGACCTCGTTGAAGGCGAATCCGACCGATCGGAGCGTGAAGACGAGACCGTTCAGCACGGGCCACACGGCGAGCGAGTCGATCGCGCGCGGCATGCGGCTCATCGCGGCGCTCACGATAGGGTGGGCGAGCATTGTGAAGAGGGGCGTGATCGCGAGTGGAACGTAGAAACGGACGAACCGCCGCAGCGTGAGGGAAACCGCCGCGGGAGCCGCGGCCGCGAGCGGACCGCGCACGACGCCGCGGGAGACGATGCCGGCGTAGATCGCTTCGGTCGTCACCCCCGCGACCACCGCCAGAGTCCCCACGACGATTCCGGACAGATTCCCGGCCCAATAGCCGGCCGCGAGCACCACGACGTTCGTGAGGAGCCGGATCCCGGTCCCGATCCCGACGGCTCGCGAGCGCCCGAAGCGAATGAGAAGACCCTGCTGGAAGCGCCGGTAGGCGATCATCGGCGTCCAGGGAGTCATGATGAGCATGCCGATGCGCGCTGGGCGGCGGATTTCCTCCGGCACCCCGAGAAGCCGATCGACGACGAGCGAGTAGAGCGGCGTCGCGGAAACGAGAAGGTGCGCGGCGCCGAGCGTGAGAGCTGCGCGGATCATGAATCGGCGAAGACGAAGATACGACTCCATGTCCTTGGAGAGAGCGGTCGACGCCGCGAGAAGCATGATGATCGGGGCCTCGATGACAAGCGAAACCGGGAAGACGACGCCCCCGTAGGCGGCGAGATGAACGGTCGGCTCCGGAAGGCGCGCGATGACGGCGCTCACCGCGGGAAGCTCGAGCCCCATCATGAGCCAGCTCGCGGCAAGCGGCCACCAAATCACCGCGAGGTCCTTCTGCGTGACGGGTCGCTCCGCGGCCGGCGGCTTCGAATTCGCTTCGGTCATGCGCGCCGATTCCTCGATTGTCGGGGACAGACCGCGCGTAAGCTTATCTCATGAACGACGAGCCGGCTTGGGATTCCTTGCAGCGGGAGATCGTGAGCTGCGAGAAGTGCCCGCGCCTTCGCGCGCACTGCCGGGAGATCGGCCGAGTCCGCCGCCGCGCGTACCGCGATTTCGATTACTGGAGCAAGCCGGTCCCGGATTTCGGAGACCCGCGGGCGAGGTTGCTTCTTGTCGGGCTCGCCCCCGGAGCGCACGGAGCGAACCGCACGGGCCGCATGTTCACGGGCGACCGCTCCGGGGATTTCCTTTTTCGAGCGCTTCACAAAGCCGGCCTCGCGGACCGGCCCTTCTCCATTCGGCGGGACGACGGCCTCGCGCTCCTTGATTGCGCGATCACCGCCGCCGTCCGCTGCGCTCCCCCCGGCAACCGTCCCACCGGGGAAGAGCGCGCGCGCTGCTTTCCGTACCTCGAACGGACGATCGAGTCGATGCCCCGTCTGCGGGCGGTCGTCGCTCTCGGCGCGATCGCATTCGAGTCATGCATCAAACTCTATCGAACGAAGGATCGGCTCGCGGGCGCCGCGTCTTCCCGCTTCGCGCACGGGGCCGTCTTCCGGTTTCCCGGCGCTCCCGCGCTCTTCGCCTCATACCATCCAAGCCAGCAGAACACGTTCACGGGCCGGCTGACGATGCCGATGCTGGTCGAGGTCCTCGCGGCGGCCGCCGCGCGAGCGGGAGGATCGGACGAGGAGATCGGCTGATGCCGAACCGATCCGATTCCGTGTTCGTCCTTCTCGGCTTCCTTGTCTCGGCGGCGGTTCTTCTCGTTGGCTCGGCGTCGAGAGCGGGAGCGGAACCGGCCGCTTGGAGCGTCCGTCTCTCCGCCGGGGACGCGCTCAACCTCCCGACACCCCTCGCCGTCAAACAAGAAGGAGAGCCGGAAATCCGCCTCTCCGCGCGCTACGACACGCGCGCCTTCGAACCGCCGATCTACTACTCGCTCCGATTGGCTCGCGAGGACGCACGCGGCGCGTGGGAGATCGAGCTTGTCCACCAGAAGCTTCGCCTTCGCCGTCCCCCACCCGATATCGAGCGTTTCGAGATCAGCCACGGCTACAACCTCCTCTTCATCGGGAGGTCGTGGTCCGGGCATCCGGCGATTCTTCATCTCGGCGCCGGCCCCGTGATCGCACATCCCGAGACGACCGTGCGCAGCCGAACGATTCAGCCGGGCGCCGGGATCCTCGGCAAGGGCTACTACCTTTCGGGTTTCGGCATGCAGCTCGCGGTTGAGCGGAAATTCGGACTTCTCGCGGGATTCCGGCTCGCCGCGGAAGCCAAGTTCTCGATCGCTTGGGCGCGCGTGCCGATCGCGGGCGGCCGCGCGAGCGTCCCGAACGCCGCTTTCCACGCGCTCGCGGGGATCGAGCGCGGGTTCTAGAATCAGGTTCATAACCTCCTTCGTCGCGAGATCGAGCGAGAAGCCCGCCGGCAAGGATCGAGGGTAAGAACGACCGGAGGCGGCCTACGAAGGCTGCTCGAGGACGTTCTTGCCCGAGGACGCCGGCGGCGGGCTTCGGAGCCGATCGTAGCGGAAGGAGGTTGTGAAACCGGTTCGAGTCCGAAACGAGCTTTCGCCTCCCGAAAGCGACTCTCATCTCCGAATCGCCAGCGCGAGGAGAAAGCAAGCAGCCTGCGTGAAGATGATCATCGCGCCGCTCGGCACATCGAGCCGATAAGAGACCGCGAGGCCGACCGCGGTCGAGAGGATGCCGAACGCGATGGAGAGGAGCGTCATTCCGAAGAAGGTGCGGGCGACGAGACGCGCCGCCGCCGCCGGAATCACGAGGAACGCGGCGACGAGCATGATCCCCACAACCTTGACGGCGACGACCACGGCGATCGCGATGAGGAAGGAGAGAACGTAGTCGTCCCTGCGGACGTTCACGCCGTCCGCCTCGGCGAGATCCCGATCGAACGTCGCGTACGCCCATCGGCCCCAAAGCGGCATCGCCGCAAGGGCGAGAAGAGCGACCCCCGCGCTCATCCAGAGATCGACCGCGTTCACGGCGAGGATCGACCCGAAGAGAAGCGCGAAGGCGTCCTCGGTGTAGCGCTGCCGGAGGGCGAGGAAAAGAACCCCGAGCGCGACGGAAACCGCGAAGAAGATCCCCGTTGCCGTGTCTCCGGCGAGATGCGTCCGATCCCTGACCAGCGTGATGGCGAGCGCAACGAGAACGGTGAAGGGGAGCGCGACCCAGAGCGGCTGCACGCCAAGAAGCAGCCCGAGCGCCACTCCCCCGAACGCGGCGTGCGCGAGGCCGCTCCCGAGAAAGCTGAGCCCCCTCTGCACGATGAAGACTCCGAAGTAGCTCGAGAGGAATCCGACGAGCACCCCCGCGAGCAGCGCCCTCTGCATGAACGGAAAGCTCCACATCTCAAACATCCGCCGGCCCTCCCGAGCCGCGGAGGCTGTCGTGCATGTGCCCGAGGTGGCCGTACGCTCTGCGGAGCGTGTTCTCCGTCAGCGCTTCCGCGGGGGGGCCGAACCCGATCTGTCTCCGGTTCAGAACGAGAACGTGGCTCGAATGATACGAAGCGACCTGCCAATCGTGCGTGACGATGAGGAGCGTCGCGCGCGTCTCGGCCCGGTAGTTCTCGAGACAGGCATAGAAATCCTGTTCGCCGACCGCGTCGATCCCCGTGACCGGCTCGTCGAGGAGGATGAGCCTCGGCTCTCCGACGAGACATCGTGCGAGGTAGACGCGCTGCATTTCCCCGCCCGAGAGCGAGGCGATCGGCTTCCGGGCCAGATGCTCGGCAGCCACGAGCCGAAGCGCAGCGAGCCCTCTCTCCCGTTCCTCTCGGCCGACCGGTCCGGGCCAGCGTCCCTTGAGACCGGAAAGAACGAGCTCGATCGCGATCGACGGAAAGCGGCGGTCGAGAGTCTTGATTTGGGGGACGTAGGCGATCCGCCGCGCGGAGGTCTTCCCGGGGGGCGCCCCAAAGACGCGGACCGTCCCTCGATGAAGTGGAGCGAGCCCGAGAAAGACCCGAAGGAGCGTGGTCTTCCCCGCCCCGTTCGGCCCGACGATGCAGAGCAACGCCCCTTCCGGGACGGCGAAGTCGAGATCTTCAAGGATGAAGTGTTCCCCGGCGCGGACGGAGACTCCTTCCGCCTCCACGGCCGGAGGTTTCATCGTCCCTCTCCCGCGATCCCGTCCGCGATCGAGAGAAGGAGCTCCTCGTAGGTTTCCTTCCCGGGGACTCCGCCGAGCGGGTCGATCACGCGAACGGAAAGACCGGTCGACTCCGCGACGAGGTCCGCCGCACGCCGGGAGAGCTGCGGAAGCGCCAGGATCATCGACGCGTTTCTTCGGGGCGCGTTGCGGATCGCGCGCGTGAGGTCCTTCGCGGTCGGCTCATTCCCTTCGATGATCTCGATCACGCCCGCGAGGGGAATCCCGTAACGGTGAAGGAAATAACAGAGAAACGGATGCGAGAGGACGACGCCGCGGCGGCGGACGGGGGCGATCCTCCTCTCGATCTCAACGTGGAGCGAGTCGAGACGCGCTTCGAGCGCGCGCGCGTTCGCGAGGTACGTCTCTTCGCCTTCCGGGTCCGCCTCGATCATCTTCTCGGCCAGCCGGGGAACGATGGCGCGGACGGCGATCGGATCGGTCCAGAAGTGCGGATCGGTTCCGAAGCTGTGGTCGTGCGTCCCCGGCGTCGGCTCGCGGGAATGGACCTTGTCCTTCTCGGCGTCTCCCTCTCCCTCCGCCGGAAAATCGAGAAGGAGGGAATCGGGAACAAGCGAAAGGATGTGGACCTTTCTCTTCGCGGGGATCGAGGCCGCCCATCCGTCCAGGAGCTTATCCACGTAGAAAAACACGAGAGCGTTCTCGACGCCGCGGATGTCGGACGGCCTCGGCTCGTGCGTGTGCGGAGACGCGCCGGCCGGCAAGAGCCACGACGTTCTCCCCCGCTCTCCCGCGATGCTCGAGAGAATGTCCGCGATCGGCGGGATGGTCGCGACGAAACCGGATCCCGCCGAAGCGTCCGGCGGGCGGGTCTCCGCGCGGGAAGCTCCGGAGAACGAGAGAACAACAAGGACGATTCCGAGAACCGATTTCATGTGCGCCCCCCGCAAGATCAGAGACCAAGGCCGCCGACCGCCGTGGGCTGTTCCGCGATTCGATGTCGCATCCACGCTTCGCGCGACCTCCCGGGCGGTCCGAAGACGCGCGGGCCGTTTCGCGCCGCTCAACCGATTCGAAGAACGGCGGCGCCCTCCAGGCGTCCTTCGCGGAGATCGCGCAGGGCATCGTTCGCCTCTTCGAGAGTATATGCACGCACGCGCGTCCGCACGGGAATTTCGGCGGCGAGCGGAAGGAACTCGAGCGCGTCGTTCCGAGTGAGGTTGGCCACCGACACGATCTCCCGCTCCTCCCAGAGGATCTCGTAGGGGAAGGAGGGGATGTCGCTCATGTGGATTCCGGCGCAGACCACGCGTCCGCCGCGGGCGACCGCGCGGAGTGCGGAGGGGACGAGCGCGCCGACTGGAGCGAAGAGGATCGCCGCATCGAGGGGAACCGGAGGCTTCTCGTCCGAACCGCCCGCCCAGACCGCGTCAAGAGAGCGCGCGAACGCCTGCGCCTCTGCATCGCCCGGCCTCGTGAACGCATACACTTCGCGCCCTTGGTGCCGAGCGACCTGCGCGACGATGTGGGCCGCCGCGCCGAACCCGTAGAGCCCGAGCGCACGGGCATCCCCCGTCTTCACGAGAGACCGATACCCGATGAGTCCCGCGCAGAGGAGCGGGGCGGCCTCCGTGTGGTCGTATGCGCCGGGCAAAGGAAAGCAATACGTACTGTCGGCGACCGCAAGCTCCGCAAAACCGCCGTCGATCTGGTACCCGGTGAAGCGGGCCTCGCCGCAAAGATTCTCGCGCCCCCTTCGGCAATACGAGCAGACTCCGCAGGTCCGCCCCAGCCACGGAACTCCGACGCGGTCTCCTTCGCGAAGACCTTCGACGCGCGCTCCCCGGGCTGCGACGACTCCTACGATCTGGTGGCCGGGAACGAGGGGGAGCTTCGGCAGGGCGAGGTCGCCGTCCACGACATGGAGATCGGTCCGGCAGACGCCGCAAGCGAGAACTCGGATGAGGATCTGTTCGGGGCCCGGAGCCGGGTCCGGAAGATCGACGAGTCGAAGCGGCGCCCCGACCTTTTCGAGCACCATTCCCTTCATGGCTCAATCTCCCTCCCGCGTGCGGGAGAAAGCCTCCCGTCTACTCGGGTTTCAGCTCCGACCCGAGAAGGCTGTGCGGAACGAGAAAGATCGCGAACGTGACGAGCGCCGCCGCGAGGACGAATCGCCGCGCGTGTCTTTCCTTGTGCAGAGACCGAACCGCGAGAAGCCAAGCGAGGAACGCGATCAAGGTCTTGTTGTCGGTAAAGTCGTGCCCGAACGGGAACCCGGTCCAGAAGCTTCCGAACGCGTACTTCTGGACGATCGGCCCGAAGAGAAGACCGCCGAGGAAGAGGAGAACGACCGTCCATCGTGCGAGGGCTGTGAGGCGGGCCTCTTTCCGAAGCGCCGCAATCCCGGTCGCGTTGGAGAGAAGCATCCCCGCGAACATGAAGAGAACATGCGGCACCAGCGCCCAGGCGGGGACGGCGCCCTTGAACCGCGTCACGGCGCCCCCCCGCTCCGGAAGGCGGACCGCGCGGCTTCCATCGGTCAGCTCCACTCGGTACTCGATCTTCCCCGCCGGCGGTTGATGCGGAAGCGCGCCTTCGAGACGCTCGCCGTTCCGCGCGAGCTCGATCGACCGGAACTCCTCGCGCGTCGGATACCGCCTCCAGAGAATCCGGCCGGTCACCTCGGGTCCGGCGTTCTCGATCACGACCGGCTGATCTCCTTCGCCCCCATGCGAGCGATGGAGAACGACGCGAAGTATTCCGCGCCCCACGGCGGCGTCCTCCTCAAGCGGATACGTCGGACCGGTCTTGCGCTGGAAGTACGCCGCGCCGAACGTGATGAGAAACGCCAACAACCAGTGAACCATGCGGGAACACCTCCTGCCGCGGCCGGGCGATGACGAGGGGTGGCATGAGCCTCACGAAAGATAGACGAAGAGCCGCGGGAGGACAAGCCGATCCGCTCTACTTCGCGGCGGCGGTGTCCGGAGGCGTTTCCCTCTTCTTCTCGCGGCCGAAAAGATCCCGAAGAGGGCTCTTCTCGCCGGTGAGAAGATCGTCGATCGCTCCCTTGACCTTGTCGTCCGAGTCGAGCTTCTGGAGCAAATCGCCCAGATTCCGAACCCCGGCGTGCGAGGCGGTCTTCGCCGCATCGTACGTGAGAACGGGATCCGTCGTCGTCCCGGTCAACCGGAAGTCGAGGAGAATCCGTCCCGCTTCGTCCGCGAAAAGGCTCGCCAGAGCCGTCTTCTCCCGATACCGCCTCGAGACCGGTTCCGAAAGAAGAACCGAGATTCCGTAGTCGAGGGTTCCGTCGAAACCGACCGCGCCCGAGATGTTCCAGTCCGCGTCGGGCGAGGCGATGACGAGATCGTCGAGTCGAAGCTTCCCGTCCGCGATCGAGAACGCGGACCACATCTCGCGGAACCGGACGTCCTTCATCTCGCTGAGATTGAGAAAGCTCGACAGACGGCCGAGAGCCGGAAGGTTCCGGATCGACCCGTCCTTCGCGCGCACGTTTCCGGAAGCCGATAGATGCTTGAGGAGCTCCTCTTCGGTGAGGCCGCTCCCCTCCCATTCCGACTGCATCTCGAAGCGTCCGAAGAGGACGTCGCGCGCCGGGGTGAGGCTCGAAAGGAAGTCGTTCGCCTCGAGATCGTCGGCGCGCACGCGAAAGCGGTAGTCCGCCTCGCCGGGCCCGCCAACCTCGACGCGCGCGCTTCCGGAAACCGAGCCGCGATAAACCTTCGCCTCGAGATCGGTGAGGTCGATCTCTCCCGGAGGGACGAAGGCGATCCTTCCTTTGAGCGACGAGAGGGGAATCCGGTAGGCGATCGCGCTGTCCGCAGCGAGGGTTCCGGAGAGAACGCCGTCCTCGACGCGAAGATCGGACGCGGCGTCCCGCACGCGCACCCCGCCAAAGACGCCGTGCGCGAGATCGAGTCGGATCGTTCCGTTCCCCTTCTTGATGTCGAGCCGCGCGTCCGCGCCGGCGAGAACGTTCACGCCGGTGAGAAGGGTGTCGATTCGGATCCGTCCCGCCGCATCGATCGGCGGAAGAGGCGGGAGGACGAGCGGCGCCTCCTCGGGTTCCGTGGAGGGACCGCCCTCCGCGGGCGCGGGGAGGAACGCGTTCAGATCGATCTTTCGCGTGTGAAGATCGAAGGCTATCGAGGGCTCTCCGAGGGGATTCCGGATCGACCCCGTGAAGATCGTGGGCGAACCGTTGAAGTCGAAACGAAACGCGCTCGTCTCTACGGTCTCTCCCAGGAGCGCGATCTTTCCCCTGCCTCCGACCACGCGGATCGGCGGATCCTCGGACGCGACCGAGAGGTTCTCCGCGTCGATCTCGCCGTTCAGCGAGAGATTTCCCGGAGTCTTCGCCGGCCCGTTCGCGCGGATGTCGAGCTTCAACCTACCGCCGGCGCGGAGCTTCTCCGGAAGGAGCCCCGCCGCGGCGAGCGCCTCGAGATCGACCTCCCCCTTCACGGAGAGATCGAGAATCGGGTCGGCATAGCGGGCGACGGTTCCGCTTACCGCAAAGGGCTTTCCCGCGACTTCAGCGGTGAGGTTCTCGATGACGGCTCTCTCCTCCGTCGCCTCGATCCGACCCTCGAGGCGTTCGATCGTTCCCGGATAGAGCTTGTTCCGAACTTCCAGCCCCCCGAGAGAGAGAGCGATTCGATACGAGACCGGCTCTCCGGGAGCGAACCGCACGTTCCCCTCCACCGCGAGCGGACCCGACCCCTCGAAACCGCCCGCTCGCTCCGCGGGGAGGAGCGAGAGGACCTCCTCAAGACGGATCTCCGAAGTCGCGATGGCGAACGCGCCGCGCGGAGCTTCGGGAATTCCCGCCACCTCGCCTTCGAGGGAGAGGGAGAGCTTCCTCGCCGAGACGGCGAGCTCCCGGACGCGAGCGATTCCTGCGGCCGGATCGTATTCGACTTCGAACTCGGCGCTCACGGGGCCGAACCCGCCCGCGTATCCGATCGCACCGAGCCCGGGCGCGTAGATCCGCCCCGCGCGAACCGACCCTTCCGCGACGAGAGGTCCCCCGCGCGCGCCAAGACGAAGCGCAGTCCGCGAGGAGACGCTGTCGAGAAAGTAGTCCGCGCCGGCCGCGCGGTCGATCACCCGCACCGTCCCTTCCTCGATCTCAGCAGACGAGAGCAGGAGCGCGAACGAGGCGGCGAGGTCCGTTTCCGGCCGCGCGGGAGGAGGCACGGCAGGCGCTCTCTCCTCCGCCGGCGGTTTCTCCTCGACCACGAGAGCCACATCGATTCCTCTTGCCGCGACCCGAGCGATCTCGATCCTCCGGGAAAGAAGGGGAAGAAGACGCATGGAAACCTTCGCCTCTCGAAGATCGATGAGCGGAGGATCCTCGGCCGCCCGATTCCCGACGCGAAGCCCGCGGACCTCGATCCCGAGCGGGAAGAGCGAGATTCGCGCTTCGTCGAGCGAGACCTCGGCGCCGAGCGCTTCGCTCGCCTTTTCGACCGCCAGACGCCGCACCTTCTCCGGGGGAAAGAAGACGCGGACGGAGAGAACGGCGCCGACCGCGAGAACGAGAACTAGGACCGCGAGAATGCCGATGGTCTTGCGCATGATCAGGCCTCCGCGAGAGGGTTTCCGCTTCGAGCGGAAGAAGAGAACCCGCCGCGGATTCCCGGCGTCTTCCGGAAACCCGCGCACCGACACTATGGAAACATCGCCCGGCGCGAAAGGCACCCGTTTTTTCGCTCCGGGTTTCTTTGCCCCGAGGCGCCGGATGGGGGATAATTCGGAGGAGAGCATCGAGCGGCTCGTGAACATGGAGGTGGAAGATGCCGACGTTCGTCCTCATGACCCGCCTCGCCCCCGACGCGCTCAAGAACGCGGAGGGGCGGAGAACCCGGGGAAAAGCTTGGATGCAGAAGGTGAAGAGCGCGTGCCCGAACGTAAAGTGGATCGCGCACTACGCGCTCCTCGGCCCGTACGATTTCATGGACATCTACGACGCGCCGGACGTGGAGACGGCGCATCGAGTCTCGCTGATCTCGCGCGCGGAGGGAGCGCTCACCGCCGAAAGCTGGGAGGCGATGTCGTACGAGAGCTTCCTCAAGCTGATGGAGGGCTTGAGCGTCTAGCAGTTCCGCGCGCGCGTGCGCCCGCGTGTTCGATCCGAGACGCGGAACGGTCAACGCTTGGGCTTGTAGCGGTCCTTCTCTGCGAAGAAGTCGATCGCCCGGAAGGGCTTGGGGAACCTCGCCGAGTGGACGGCGCCCGCGGCGACATGATAGGCGTCCCCGACTCGATAGCGCCTCGTCTCTCCGCCAACGGTGAGGTCCATCTCTCCTTCGAGGACGACGCCCCACTGCTCGCCGTGGCTGTGAGGAGAGACCTCGCCGATCGGCTCGATCTCGAGGAAGACGATCTGATGGTCCTCACCCTGCGAGATCCAGCCGCGGACGCCTGGGAACGGGATGTCCGCCTCGGGAAGGCGCTTGATCATCGGCGGGAACGCGCGCCCGTCCATCTTCTCTCCTCTGGTGAGTGTGCCTTTCGAGTGTACCATAGGAAGAGCGGCCGCATCGCCGGCAAACACACAGCTCCATTCGGAGGGGCTTCGCGGAGGCGACGAAAATGAAATCGACGACCGAACGATTGACGTTCAATGTTCCCGAGCGGATGGCCTTCTTGAACATCACGCCTCAGGTGGAGGCGATCGTCGCGAAGAGCGGCGTGCAGGAAGGGCTTTGCCTCGTCAACGCGATGCACATCACCGCGTCCGTCTTCATCAACGACGACGAGCCGGGACTGCACGAGGATTACCGCAGATGGCTCGAAGAGCTGGCTCCGTTCGATCCTTCGCCGGAGCGCTACAAGCACAACCGGACCGGCGAGGAGAACGGCGACGCGCACCACAAGCGGCAGATCATGGGACGCGAGGTCGTCGTCGCGGTCACGAAGGGGCGTCTCGACTTCGGGCCATGGGAGCAGATCTTCTACGGCGAGTTCGACGGCCGCCGCCCGAAGCGCGTGCTGGTGAAGGTGATCGGGGAGTAGGCGGAGGAGGAGCGGCTCTTCCTGCGGTTTGTCCTCCGGCCCCGGCGAACGATGCGCGCCTTCCTGCAGTCCGCCCCTCCCTTGACCCTTCGCTCTGCTTCCGCTACCCTCGTGGCTCACAGGGGAACACGCCGAAACTTCCTGTTGCGGCGCGCGTTGGCGAGTGCGGCCTCTTTCTGTTTGCTTGGGGGTGCACCATGAGCCTGGTGGTCCGTGGAAGCGGCATGACCGTGGAGGACGTGGTCCGCGTCGCGCGCGGGCGCGAACCGATCGCCATCGATCCGGAGGCGGTCCGCCGCATCGAGAAGTGCCGCGCGATGCTTGATGCAAAAATCAAAGCGCGCGAGATCATGTACGGGGTCAACACGGGAATCGGCGAGTTCTCCGAGGTCATTCTCTCCGACGAACAAACCGAGCTCTTCCAGCGCTATCTCATCTACAGCCACACGGCCGGATGGGGAGAGCCGTTCCCCGAGGAGATCGTCCGCGCGGCGATGCTCACGCGGATCAACGTGCATTGCCACGGCAACTCCGGACAGCGTCCGATCGTTACCGAAACGCTCGCCGAGATGTTGAACCGAGGGGTCACTCCGGTCGTCTGCCAGAAGGGTTCGGTCGGCGCGTGCGGCGACCTCTCCCCGATGGGGCAGGTGGCCCTCGTGCTCCTCGGCGAGGGGGAAGCCTTCTACAAAGGGAAGCGGATGCCGGGCAAACAGGCGATGGACGCCGCCGGGATCCCGACGCTCGTCTATGAGGCGCGCGACGGCCTCGCCGTCATCAACGGTTCGAACGTCACGCTCGGCATGGGCTGCCTTCTCATCGACGAGATCGACAAGCTCCTGCGCACGGCGGAAATCGCCGCGGCGGTCACGCTCGAGGCGTTGAACGCGAACATGAAACCGTACGACGAGCGGCTCCACGTCCTTCGCGGCTTCCCGGGGGCGGCGGCGAGCGCGCGGAACATCATGAAGGTCGTCCGCGGGAGCGCGTTCCTCGCGAGCAAGACGAAGAAGGTTCAGGATGCGTATTCGATGCGATCGACTCCCCAGGTCCTCGGCGCCGTCCGGGACGCGCTCAAGTACGCGCGCGAGCAGTTCCTGATCGAGCTGAACGGCGTCGGCGACAACCCGATCTTCATCCCCGAGGACAACCTCGTCCTCACCGGAGCGAACTTCCAGGGGACGCCGATCTCGATGCCGCTCGACCTTCTCTCGATCGGCGTGACGACCGCCTCGGTGATGTCCGAGCGCCGCATGAACCGGCTCGTGAACCCGGCGCTCAGCGTCGGGCTTCCCCCCTTCCTCACGAAAAACGCCGGCATGATGTCCGGGCTCATGCTCTCACAGTACACGGCGGGCGCGCTCATCTGCGAGCAGAGGATCCTCTCGCATCCGGCGGCGACCGGATCGATCCCGGCCGCGGCCGATCAGGAGGACTTCGTCAGCATGGGGATGACCTCGGCGCACAAGCTCCGCACGATCCTTGACAACGCGTACGGCGTCCTCGCGATCGAGCTGATCGCGGGCGCGCAAGCGCTCGACTTTCGAGGCTTCGAATCGGGGCCCGGAGTACGCGCCGCGCACGAGACGATCCGGAAGCACGTCCGGCACCTCGAGGAGGATCGCCCCCTCCACGAGGACAACAACCGGTTGACCGAGGTGGTTCGCGCTTGCGAAATCTTGGACGCCGTCGAGAAGGCGGTCGGCCGATTGGATTCGTAGGCCGCGCCTTGGACGGGATCCAAGGCGGCGCGAGCGGAGGACGATTCGAGGGGGCCCCCGCCGATGAGAAATCCTTGCTTTTCCTCGCGGAGGTCCCGTGGTATGATTGCAGATGAAGAGAGGTGCGGCGCCTTTTCGGCCGGGTGCCCTACGTCAGAAGTTCCATGAGTCCTTCCTGTAGCGCTTCCCCCGATTTCCGTCAGGTGTCTGATCGTCCTCTCGTGTCCTGTCGTCTCGGCGTCGACGCCGCGGCGGCGAGCTACTCCCAAGACGTTCCGTCGCGCGCGAGGACGTCGACTCAACAGGAGAGAACATGACGAAGATCTATGTCGGCAACCTTCCCTTCACGGCCACGGAAGACGAAGTGCGCTCGCTCTTCGAGAAGCACGGGGCCGTCCACTCGGTCAACTTGGTCACAGACCGCTACACGGGGCAGCCGCGAGGCTTCTGCTTCGTGGAGATGGACGATAACACGGCTCAGGCCGCGATCAGCGCGATCAACGGCTACGACATGGGCGGGAGGTCCTTGAAGGTCGACGAGGCGAAGCCGCGCCAGGGCGGCGGGGGCGGCGGCGGTGGTGGCGGCGGCGGCGGCAGAG
>JAGUYC010000255.1 GCA_020061515.1 Gemmatimonadota bacterium | reverse complement strand
GGCTCCGCCTCGCGCGCCTCCTCCTCGAGAACGGAGAGGGGACGGAGGCGGCCCGCGAGTTGGAGGAGCTCGCCGCCGCGGCTCCGCATCTCCCGGAGGCGCACTCCGAGCTCGGACGCGCCCTCCTCTCCCTTCGAAAGCCGGACCTCGCGGTCCAGGCATTCCGGAAAGCGCTCGAGCTGGACCCCGGCCGGACCGCCGACCTCGTAAACATGGGCCTCGCGTACGCGAGGCAGGGCCTCCCCCGCGAGGCGATCGACCACTACCGGCGCGCCCTCGCGATCGACCGGCGCCACGCCGAGGCGTATTTCCACATGGGGAACGCGTGGGCGGAGATCGATTCGCTCGACCGTGCGGCGGAGGCGTACGAGGAGGCGATCCGTTCGAACCCCCGCTACGTCGATGCGTTCATCCATCAAGGAAATGTTCTCTCTCGCCGGGAGCGCTTCGAGGACGCGATCGGGAAGTACCGGGCGGCGCTCGCGATCGACGCGGCGAACACGATCGCCCGAGTCAACCTCGCGGCCGCGCTCAAGAACCTCGGGAAGACGAACGAGGCGATCGCGGAAATCGAGGCGGTTCTCGCGATCGATCCGAACAACCGCACCGCGAGGGAATGGCTTTCGACGCTGAGGGGACCGGCCCGCCGGTGACCCGGAGACGGGCTTTCCTTGAGACGGCTACCCGCGCTTCTCGCCCATCCTGTGCACGCGCCCGAGAAGCGGAATCGCGAGGAGCTGAAGGACGATCGAAAAGCCGACAAGTGCGGGGAGCGAGCGGTCGTAGAGGATGCCCATCGTCGCGCTCCCGAGGAACCAGGCGATGCCGAAGCCGGTGTTGAAGAGGCCGTACCCGGTCGCGCGGCGCCCGCTCGGAACGAAGTCCGCGACCGCCGCGCGCACAATGCTCTCCTGCGCTCCCATCCCGATCCCCCAGAGCCCCATCCCCAGGGCGACCGCCCACGGGCGGAGCGAGAACGCGAAGAGGGCGAATGGCGACGCCACGGCGACGGCAACCATCAGGGGGAGCATTCCTTTACGGTCGAACCACCTCCCGAAAAGGAGAGCGGCGATCGCGTCGACCCCCATCGCGAAGGCGTAGAGGATCGGGATCCACCGGTCCGCGAGCACCGCTTTCGATTTCAGATGAAAGGCGATGAGGGGAAAGTCCGCGAAGGCGGCCGCGACGAGCGCAATCGCGACGAGATAGAGCCAGAAGACGCGCGGGAAACGTCCGTCCTCCGTCGCACCCGACGGCTTCTCGAACTTCGAGGGGTGCGGATACATCGCGCGTCCGAGCGCGAGGACGAGAAGCGCGAGGATCGCGGGCCCGAGCAGCGCCGTGTACGCGCCGCGGTAGCTCCCCCGCATCGCGAAGACCGCCGCCACGAGAAGAGGTCCCGCCATCGCGCCGATCTGGTCCATCATCTCGTGGAGCCCGAAGCCGAATCCTCTCCCCATCCCGTGCGTTGCGTGGGAGAGCATCGCGTCTCGCGCGGGCGTGCGCACCGCCTTTCCGAGGCGCTCGATCATCATGAGGAGCGCCGCGACCTCCCACCGTCCGGCGAGCGCGAGCGCCGGAACGGCGAGGAGGTTCACCGCGTAGCCGGCGATCGTGATCGTCCAGTAGCGTCTTGTGCGGTCGCTCACAAGGCCGGAGACGATGCGAAGCCCGTGGCCGATCAGCTCGCCGAGGCCCGCGATGATCCCGACCGCTGTGCCGCTCGCGCCGAGGATCGCGAGGAAGGGACCGTTGATGCTCCGCGCCGCCTCGTACGTCATGTCCGCGAAGAGGCTGACGAATCCGAGCAGGACGACAAAGCGAAGCGCGGTCTTCCGGTCCTCCGCCATCGGAAGCTATTTCGACCGTCCGACCGGGATGATGTAGAGCGGCTCCTCGTTGTCGGGAAGCTCGAGGAGCTCCTGCACCGCGCGGTCGTGGAACGCGCCGACCGGGACGGAGCCGAGCCCGAGCGCCGTCGCCTGGAGATGCACGTTCTGCGCCGCGTGCCCCGCTTCCATGTCCACGTAGCGAACGCCCCTCTCGCCGTACCTTTCCGCGGTGCGATCATAGTCGGCGAGGAAGATGACGGAGATCGGCGTGACCGCGATCCAATCCTGGCCGAGAGACGCGGACGCGAGATCCTGGCGAAGATCCCTCTCGATGTGCAACGAGAGAGTGTGCGATTCCGGATCGTAGCGATACGTCCCGGACGGGAGATCATCGACCTCGCCGGCAACGAGAAGAACCGCGAGCGGGAAGAGCCCTCCGGCGGAGGGAGCCGTCCGATCTCCGGCTTCGCCGGTCACGCCCTGCGCCGCCCAAAGAAGCTGGGACGCGACACGGAGAGGAAGAGATCCTTTCTTGAACTCCCGAACGGAGCGCCGGCCTTCAAGCGCCGCCTCGAGCGAGCACTTCCCCGCGAAATCGGGCGGCGGGAGCTCGATCGCGCGATCCCTGCCGCCGCTCCGTCTCTTTTCCTTCGTCATGGCCTCCTCCTTCGCGCAGTCGGACGGCGGACGATTCGGCAAGCACCGCCGCCTGCCCTTCCCGACATCGCAAGCCGGCGGAAATCAGACGTTGACGACCTTCCCCGCCTTCCACTGCGCCGCGAGAATATCCGTCATCCCTCCGATCGTTCCGACACGAACCTTTTCGGTCAACCCATAATGCTCGAGGCACGTTCTGCAGAGGACGAGATGGACCCCCTTCGATTCGAGCGAGCGAAGAACGCCGAGGACGGGAGAGCCTTCGACCGCGAGCCGGACGCCGTCGGTGAAGAAACAGATCGCGCCGGGGAGCATGTCGTTCGTGTCGAGGAGCGAGAGGTAGGTTCGAATGAGCTTTCTTTGAAGCTCGGGATCACCCCTACCCATCCCATCGCTCACGATCTGGATGAGAAGAGAGGGATCGACCGCGCGGCTCGGCATACGAAAGTCTCCTTTCCACATCCTGCAGAGCAGACGCCGGCCAGATTACACGAGACCCGATGCCGAGTGAAGAGACGAAATCGAGCGCCCGAGACCCCGGACCAGGCTAACGGAAGAGTGTCTTGACGCTCCCCCACGACCCGGTCTCCGCGGCCGTCGGCGGCGAGGTGTAGCCCGCGATCGTCATCACATAGAGGGAGCCGCAAGAGACCCCGGAGAAGACCGAGGGGCCGACCCAGAACCAGTAGGTGCCCGGATCGAACGTCCGGGTGAGCGACGCCCAATCGGGGAAGCAGTCCGCGGTCGCCCAGTCGAGGATCTGGTAGCCGCCGCAGCCGTTGTTTCCGTCGATCATGAAGATCTGCACAGGGAAATCCGCCGCGCACTCGAAGACGATCGTGTTCGTCTCCGCGACGTGCAGCTCGTACCAGTCGGTGTCGCGGTATTGAACTCCCTGATGGAGAAACGTCCCGCTCGTCCCGCACACGGAGAAGGGCGCGCCGTTCGGAGTTCCGGAAAGCGGCGTGAAGACCGGGATCGGGTAGCCGCCGCAGCCGGAGTTGTACTGGTCGTCGTAGCCGTCGAAGCAGTCCTCTTCCCCCTCGAGGAGCGCCCCTTCGGGGCAGACAAGAACGTCGTACAACGGCTCGTGGACCGCGAGTGCGTACTCGCCGCAATCCCCTCCGTAGCCGTCGACGACGTGATCGTTCCCCTTGACGAAGGAACGGGAGAGCAAAGGCGGTCCGGCGGCAGTCTGTGCGGCGGCAAGAAACAGCGGCAGGAACCAAGCGAAGAGAGCTCTCGGCTTCACGGCGCTCCTCCTGTGTCGAACGACAGGCAAGGCTCGATGAGTCTCACACGCGCGGTGATCCTAGCACCTAAACGTTCCGACGGCAAGGTCTTCCGCGGCCGCGTGGGATCTCACCTCGCAGGCACTCCTTCGCTGTCCCCTCGGCGGCCGCGGGGTTTCCATTGACAGGGCGTCTCGATATTCGATAGCATGTGTGTGGAGCTCGAAGGCCTAGAGAAGATCTTCACCAGCGATAAGCAACTGCTCGGTTCTCCGAATTCCTCGCTCGCTCGACCGTAGTCCGCTCAGACATACGTGATCGAGCGATCGCTTGACGAATGGCTTGCGCGCGAGAGAGAGGGTTAGTACTTTTTCTACTGATCGCCCCATCATCGAACTAATCCGTCAGGAAGAGAAGGAGGTTCCGAACATGAAGACAACCGCGATGAAACACAACATTCTGGAGGTGCGCGCGGCTCCCCTGTCGCTCGCGCTGTTCGCAGGGGTTGTGCTCGCTCTCTTCCCCGCGGCGGGCGAGGCGGCCGGCATCTCGGGCGTGAGCTACTCCTTGAGCCCCGGCGCGGAGTGGGTCCAATGGGATGATGATCTCGGCCTCAAGGACGATGTCCTCTACGGAGGCCGGCTCTCCTTGAACTTCGGGCGCTTCATCGCCCTGCGCGGGTATTACTTCGGCAACACGGAGATCGAGACCGACTTCTCCGCGATCGACCTCGGGACGGAGGACGATCTCGCCGCGTACGACACGAAGCTCGACTTCGCGTCCTACGGCGCCGACGTTCAGTTCGGTTTCGGATCGGGCCTGATGGTTCCGTTCGTGTACGGCGGAGGAGGAATCAACCGCTTCTCTCCGAAAGGCGGCGATCGTTCGAACCAGATCGGGCTCAAGGTCGGCGCGGGGCTTCGGTTCGGCGTGGCGAACCGCTTCGAAGGCCTCGTCTACGTGGAAGACAACATGTTCCGCGTGAACCGCGCGCTCTTCCTCTCGGCCGGAGGGGACACCGCGGAGGTCTCCGCGATGCCGATCGATGATCCGGACCAGGACGATCTCCGGCACAACGTCGTCTACGGCGCGGGCCTCAGCTTCTTCCTCGGCGGATACGATCCGTCCCGGGAGACTCCTCTCGACCGCGCGTATCGCAGGCAGTTCGCGGGCGGCCTCTCCGGCGCTTCATTTAAGTTTCAACCGTTCGCCGGCTGGCTCGATTACGACAACTCGTTCGGACTCGACAACCAGCAGTTCGTCGGCGCGCGCACCGGGATCGGAATCGGCGAGCTCGTGGACGTGATGGGTTACTACTGGCGCGGCGTGGACGGAGACTTCCGAACCGCGGAGCAGATCCAGAGCTGGGGCGCGGAGATGGACTTCAACCTGAACCCCGGACCCGGCGTTTCGCCGCGTCTTTTGATCGGCGCGGGCAGCCTCGACTTCATGAAGGGCTACAAGAACGGCGAGGACTTCGTCCCGGACGATAAGGTCCTCTTCATCGTGGGCGCGGGCCTCGACTTCAACCTGGGACGCCGCCTGCGCGGCGAGGTCAAGGTGCGCGACTACATGTTCAGCGAGACGGAAGTCTCCGAAACGAGGGATCCGGACGAGATCCTTCACAATTGGGTCTATTCCGCCGGCCTCTCCTTCGGATTCGGAGGGCGCGGCTTGGACCGCGATCGGATCGACGAGCTCGGGCGCGAGCGATGGGGCGTTCCGCCCACCACCAAGGAGAAGATGAGGCCGGAGCGCATTCGACGGCCGATGGTGCTGGAGAAGGAGATCGTCAAGGTCGTTCCCGCTCCCACTCCTGCGGCGCCGGAGACCGCTCCGCTGCCGGGTGAGGTGCACACGCATCACGGGGACCGCGTGGTGACCCTTCCCGTCCCAACGACGGGCGAGATCTACATCCGCTACGGCGAACCAGGCGCGGTCTCGATCGAGACGAAGGTGACCAAGACCGAAGGAGCGGTCGCGGAGCCCGCGCCGCCCGCCTCTCCGGTCGAGAAGACCGCGGAAGCGGAAGCGGAGGAGAAGATCCGCGAGACCGTCCGCGATCAGATCGAGAAGGAGCTCGAGGGAGAGGCGGCGGCGGCGAGGACTCCCGCGGAGCTGGACTCGATCCGCATGGAGAGACAGCTCGCGCTGCTCGAAAGCCGTCTCCTCGCGAAGCTCGACTCGCGGATCAACGCCAAGGTCGAGAGCGAGGTCGCGCTCCGCGCCGTCCCGCCGGCGGCGCCCTC
>JAGUYC010000172.1 GCA_020061515.1 Gemmatimonadota bacterium | reverse complement strand
GTGCCGCTCCAGAGCGGCACTTCGCGGGGAAGGCCCCGCCGTTTGCAAAGGCCCTTCAGGCCGCAAGCGTCGGGCCCTCCCCGCGGACCCTACCGGGAGGGGAAGAGCGCTTCACCTCCCGGTCCCTCCCGCGCGTGCCGGCCCGCGGCATGCGGGAACTTCGGCAGATCAAGTTGGGCCGGCACTAGTAGCTGAGGATGACGCTGACCTGATGCGTGGCCCCCAACTCCTTCATGTTCATGAAAGAGTAGTTCACGTCGGCCGTCGCGGTCGCGCTCGTGGGGAATCCCACGCCGAACCCGAGAGTGTAATCCTGGATGTCGCGGTTCGTCATGTAACCGCCGCGGAGTGCGACGGAGAACCTCTCCAGCGGGATGTATTCGTACTCGAGGCCGAGATTCGCGCGCTCCTTGTTGTCGCTCGGGTGGTTGAACTCGGCGGACGTCAGGAGCGCGTGCTGGGCCGAACGGAACGCGTCCATCGCAACCCCGAGCTTGAAGGTCGTCGGCGGATTAAACTCTTGATCGATGAACTTCATCGTCGGACCGATGTGCTGCACGGTCATGCCGATCGTGACCGTGCGGAAGCCGGTGTTGTAGAGCGTTCCGAAGTCGAAATTCAGCCCCTCGGCAAACTCGTCCTCGAGGCCCTGGTGAATCCACTTGAGCGTGCCTCCGAACGCGAACTTGTCGGTAAGGAAGCGCGCGTACGAGAGGCCGATCGCCATGTCGCCTGCGTCGAACTGCTCGAGTTCCTGCGAGCCGGCCAGGTTGCGCCCGTCGGGGTGATACTCGGTCGTTCGGATCATCGGGTCCATCTGAAGCACGTTGAGGCTCACGCCCATCACGCCGGGGATTCCTCCGTACGTGAAGACATACCCGGCGAACTCGTGGCCGATGTCCGCCGGCCACGTGGAGTGCGAGAAGAACACGTGGCTCTGCCCCTCGAGCCTCGCGATCCCCGCGGGGTTCCAATAGAGCGCCGACGCGTCGTCGGCGATCGCGACGAACGACTCGCCCATCGCGACCCCTCTCCCCCCCACACCGATCTTAAGGAACTGAGCGCCGATGGTTCCCACCTTCGCGAAGATCTCCGTGCCGTGGGCCGCGCCGTGCACGAGGAGGAGACCAACGAACGCGGCTGCGAGTCGGTTCCACATCAGCAATCGCTCCTTTCTTCTATCTTCATGAGTACCGTGGCGCATGGAATCCGTCCTCCCCGCTCGCTACCGAATCACGACGAAGCGCCCGACCTTCTCGCCGACCGGGGATTCGATATGGAAGATGTAGACGCCACTCACCACTTCTTGGTTGTTTCGAGAAACGAGGTTCCAGTACGTCATGTCGTTGCTCGGGCTGAGATCATACCGGTGCTCGATCGTCTGCACAAGGTCTCCGCCGAGCGTGTAGATCCGGATGGTCGCCCGCTGCGGAAGGTTCACGAAGTAGATCTTACGCCCCGTGGCGTTTCCGCCGAGGGGATGGGACGGATCCGTCCAGCTCGCCTCGTCCCAATCGGCGTTCTCCTTGTACGGGTTCGGAACGACATGGACGTTCTTCACGTCCGTCCGCGTCGTCTTCGAGAGAACCTCGCCCGTGACCGGATCGACGTCGTACACATCGACCGCGTCGTCGAGGGACCGCGTCGGGTTGAAGCGCGGATAAACGAGCATCCGGGACTGGGAGTACTTCCCGTATTCCGGCTGAATCCCCTCCGCGGGATCGCCGTGGTCGTACGCGGTCACCGCGTACCAATAGGCGAACCCGTTCTTCACGTCGCGCGTGTCGAGATAACGGTACTTGCCGACGCCCTGCGCCCCCGTGTCGAAGTTGGAGAGATCTGCCTTGTCGATGTCCGCGACGAGGAACCAATCCTCGTCGCGCGGCTCGGCCGCCTCTCTCCGCCATCCGACCGCCTTCCAGACCTGGTACCCCTGGAAGTCGAACTTCTGGCTGAGCGGGTCGGGGGTGAGCTCGGAGAAGTCGTCCCACTCGATCGTCACCCGGCGGTCCCCCGGGATCACGCGCTGGTTCGGCGGCGGAGGCGCGGCCGCGGCGGTCCAGTTCCGGTTGAAGATCCGCTGCGCCGCGATCGCGTTGCCGAGCATGTAGAGGCGCACCTGGTCCGGGTCGTTGCGATCATAGTTCAGGGGATCGAGCATCACGAACGCGGACTGGAAGGTCAGCTTGGCCCCCGGCCGAAGCTCGCGGAAGGGACCCGCCGAGACGAGCATTCGGTAGTCGTCCGGACGGGTCTCCGGCGGGTCGATGTGCTGGAGCCATCGGTTGCCGACCCGATTGTCGCCGCGGAGATAGCGATAGCGCTCGCGGTCATGCTCCGGGTCCTCGTCTCCTCCCGACCACGAACGGTACGCGTGGATCTCGACCTTCTCGGGCGCGTTCACCCCCGTGGAGTCGACCGTGTGCCCGAGGAACATGACCCCAAAGAGGGCGTTCGCATCGTCCCCGTCGTCCCCTCCCTCCACGTCGCGCATGTAGCCGATGTTGAGGCTCAGCTTCTCCGGATCGCGTCCGGGCACAATGATCGTCGTATCCTGCGAGATGAAGTTGGAAAGATCGTCGAGGTAAATGTTGTCCGTGATCCGAGCGTTTCCGATGTCCGAGTCGACCATGAAGCCGACATACACGTCCTGAAACGTGCGCAGCGAGATGTTCTCGACTTCGAACTGGATCCCCACGAAGTCGTCCCAGTTCCGCCCCACCCACTGGTAACTCTCCTGCGTCACCTTCAAGCCGAGCGGATAGTGAAGCCAATTCGGGTCTGCGATGAACTGGTTCCGAACCGTGGAGGTGTCGTAGAAGACGCATCGGTACATCTGTTGCCCGATCGCGTAATGGTCCTCATCGATGCGCGTGTCGTTCCACGGGTCGTTGTTGATTCCGTCGAGCGGATCCTCGTCGATCTCTCCGTCCCCGTCGTCGTCGACGTTGCGCGCCCCTCCCGGCCTCCCCTCCCACGTCTGGTAGATCGTCGCGACCGGATCGAAGATGTCCGGACGGAACTCCCACTGGTACACGGCCGAGGAGACGAGCGTATCCTCCATGCTCGGGTTGTCCAGCCGCGGAACGACGCCTCCGACCCAGAGCCCTGCGGCCCACAGATACTCATGGCCGCTTCCCGGAGGCCACTGGCCCGACGGGGCCTGGTTGTACGAGAACTGCCCCGCGGTCCCGAAGATCCCAAAGTTCGACACATGAAGGACAAGCTTCCCGACGTTGTGATAGGTCGCCCCGAAGTTCGGAACCTGGTGGACCGGCGGCGCCGTCCGATCGATCCGATCCTCCTGCCCGGGCGCCGGCCGCGCGATCGCGCTCCCCGCGAGGGCCGCGAGGCAGAGAACGGCCGCCGCGGTTCGGATCGACGCCGGGAGTCTCCTCGCACCCGCGTCGCGTCCCTCTCGAGTCTTTCCACGAACCCCCGTCATTTCATTCCCCCGGTTCACGCGTTGGGACGACTACCAGTCGAACATGATCCCGACCTTCACCCGCCGCATCGGATCGAGCACGCGCGGGTCGCCCAAGGAGACATACTGGTTGCCGGCGGATGCGTTCACGTCGTTCAGGTTGTACGCTCCGCCGAGCTGTCCCGTCTCGGTGTAGTAGACCGTGTAGAGCCCGCTGTTGGTCGGCCACTCGCCGGGGCTGAGGTTCCGGATGTTCTCGCGGTTCAGCACGTTGTTCGCCTCCACGAAGAGGCGGAACTCCTGGCCGTAGATGCTGTAGAGCTTGTTCGCCCGAACATCGAGCCGGGACTCGTCCGGAAGGCGCGCCGAGTTCATGTCCTCCGCGTCGATGCTCCTCTGTTGGTACCGCCGCGGCGTGAACGGAGAGCCGGTTTCGTACATGTAGTCCATCGAGAACTCCCAAACGCCCGGATCGGTGAGGATGAGGTTCCCCACAACCGCGTGCGTCCGGTCCCAGTTGAGCGGGTTCTCCGTGAGCGGCTTCCGATTGAGCACGCCGGTCCCCACGAGGGCTTGCGAGTTCTCGTCCGAGAACGTTCCGGTCGCCCGGGCCAGCGTATAGACGATGCTCCCTCCGAACTTGTTCGCGAGCCTCCGGTTCAGCTTGAACTCTAAACCTTTCACCGTCCCGTAGGCCTGGTTCACGTATCCGATCGGGGCGGAGTTGCCGAAGCTCGCGAGACTCCCGTTCGTGATCTCGTCCGTATCGATCCAACCGAAGATGTCCTTGAAGAAGACGGTCATGTCGAGGTTGAGAGTCTTCGTGAGCTGGTGGTCGACGCCGAGCTCGTAGCTGATCGTCTTCTCCGGATCAAGGAAGATGTTCCCGTAGATGCCCCCGTCCTGCTCGATCTGTTGGCCGATCCCCTTGTACATCCGCTCGAAGACCGGGAGCTGATAGAACCGGCCGTAGTGGAAGTGGAGCACGTCCCGGTCGGAGATCGGATAGGCCATGCCGAGACGCGGGCTCACCTGCTTCTTGAGGCGGGACCAGAGCGAGATGTCCTGCGGCGTCTGGAACGTCGAGGCGAGGAACTCGTTCCCGATCCGAGCGGCGCGCGCCCCCGGGTCGAAGAAGTCGAGCCGGAGACCCGCGTTCAAAACCATCCCCTCGTACTGAAGCATGTCCTGGATGTACGCCGCGCCTCCCCACGAATAAACGTTGTAGCGGTCCGGCCACGGCCCTTCCGGGCGGTTCGAGTCCGGATAGGTCGCCTCGAACATGGAGAGATCGTAGTATTCGAGCTCGAGACCGGTCTTCATCCGGTGCCGCTCGGTCACCTGGCTCGTGAGGTCGGACCGAGCCGTGTAACGCCTCGTCCGATAGTCCTGATAGTGCGGATAGTCCCCTTGCACCACGAAATAGCGGTTCGCCGGATCAAGGTACTCGTCGCTCCGGTAGGTCGGGATGTACTCCCGCGGCAGCTTGTGTCCCACGCGCTCCAGATAGCTCGTCGTGAAGCGGCTGACCTTCAACGTATAAAACGCCTCGGGCGAGAGCGTGTGGGTCCACGACGCCTTCGTCTGGCTGTCCTCGGTGATATAGCGGGGCATATGCTCCGGGCCGGAATAGAAAACATAGGTCGTGTCGAGGGGCTCGTACCACCAGCGCTTCGACTCCGCCGACCACCACCCGACGCGGCTGTACGGGTGATGGTACTGATCCTGCAAGGAGCGCGTGTAGAGCGCCTCCGTGGACAGCTTCATCTCCGGCGAGAAGTAGTACGTCAGCTTCCCCTGGCCGCGGTACTGATTGTAGATCCGGTCCTGAAGCTTGACCCCGTAGACCTCTCGCTTCGTGTATTCCTTTCGGGGCTTGATATACGTGTCGCTGAAGTTCGCCTCCGCCGAAAGGTGGAATCGGAGATCCTTGGAAACGAGCGGACCGCCCACCGCGAAGGCGATGTCGTCGGCGTTCCAGTAGGTCTTGTCCGGCGCGCCGAAGTCGTCGGTCATGTACTTCACGAGCCCTGAGAACTTCCGCCCGCCCTCCGCGGTCTGGATGTTCACGATCCCCGACTGGGCGTTGCCGAACTCGGCGTCGAAACCGCCCGAGAGAAGTTGGATGTTCTCCAGCGAAGCGAACGAGACGTCGAGCGTGTTCTGGCCGACGAACGGATCGGTTACGGGCATCCCGTCGACGAAGAACTTTACCTCGTCCGCGCGGCCGCCGCGCACGTGAAGGCGCCCCTGACCGTCGATCGTCACGCCGGGCTGCTTCGCGAGGGCGTCGGTCACCGTGTTGATCGCGCGGAGTTTGAACTCCTCCTTATCGATCTTGTACTCGGTCTTCGTCCCGGTGACGTCGATCTCCTCGTCCGCACCGATGCGGATCGTCTCCATCTGCACCGCGGTTTCGGAGAGCTCGGCAACGAGGTTCGTCACCTGACCCGGGACGACCGCGACCCCCTCGAACTTCCGAGGCGTGAAGCCCATCATCTGAACGGTCACCGTGTACGTTCCAGCGGGAACCTTGTAGATCGTGAACGTCCCGTTCTGTTGGCTGATGCCTCCGATGGTCGTCCCCTGAATGAGCACATCCGCCCACGCGATCGGCTTGCCTGTCTCCGCCTCGCGGACTTGGCCCGACAGTGTTCCCGTCTGACCGTCCTGTGCGAGGGCCGTCCCGAAAACAAAGAGCAAGGCGAGCGCGAGAAGGAGGGACGCGCGAGGACCGGAATTCCTCTGCGAAGCCATGACCTCTCTCCTTTTATGCGGCGACGCCGGACACTTTCCAAGAGACTGCTCGTGCGCCGCAGCCAATGTACCCAAGGCCTCCCGTGGTGTCAAGCCCTAACCTCCGGCGAATCTTGAGGCTAGCTCGGAATCGGACCGCGGGGCGCCTGGCCCTGTCTCCTCTCGAGAGGAGGGCCGGTTCCGCCGTCGTGGATGTGGCACGACACACGCCGGGACGGGCCGGGGGCGATCTCTCGGGGAATCTCGGCGCGACACTTCTCCCCTGCGCGGGGGCAGCGCGGGTGGAAGGGGCACCCGGACGGGATGCGCAAGGAGGAGGGGATCTCCCCCGAGAGGAGGAGCGCTCGCCCGCGCGCGCGAGGATCCCTCGATGGGGAGGCCGCGAGGAGCGCCTCGGTGTACGGATGGAGGGGAGCCCGGAACACGTCGGGGGTCGGTCCCTCCTCGACGATCTTCCCGAGGTAGAGCACGGCGAGGCGCCCGGCGATCTGCCGCACAACCGCAAGATTATGTGTTATCAGTAGGTACGAAAGCCCGAGCTTCTCTTGAAGCGCGAGAAGGAGGTTCACAATCTGCGCTTGATTGGACATGTCGAGCGCCGACACCGGCTCATCCGCCACGATGAACCTCGGAGAGAGAGAGAGCGCGCGCGCGATGCAGATCCTCTGGCGCTGACCCGCGCTGAACTCGTGGGGATAGCGCTCTCCGTCCGCGCGCTTCAAACCGACGACCTCGAGCAGATTCCCGGCCTCCTCGCGAGCCGCTCTTCCCCGCACGATCCGATGCACCTCGAGCACCTCGCGGATCGCCCGACCTACGGGAATCCGCGGGTTCAGGGAGCCGAACGGATCCTGAAAGACGATCTGCATCTCGCGGCGGAGCGGCCGGAGCTCGCGCATCGAGAGCCGGGAGAGATCGCGCCCTCGAAACAGGATCTCCCCTTCCGTCGGCTCCTCCAGGCGGAGAAGCGTGCGGCCGATCGTGCTCTTTCCTGCCCCGCTCTCGCCGACGAGGCCGAGCGCGCTCCCTTCCTCGACGGCGAACGAAACCCCGCGGACCGCTCGGACAAGACCTCGCCCCCTGCCGAGAAGCCCGCCGCGGAGCGGGTACTCCTTGCGAAGCCCGCGCACCGAGAGGAGGACCGATCCGCACGTCACGAGCCCTCTCCCTCCGCGAGAAAGCAGCGAACCGAGCCCGCGAGGGGAGGGTGCGCCTCTTTGCATCTCTCCTCCGCGATCGGACAGCGCGGATGAAAGCGGCATCCCGACGGGTGATCGCGCGGATCCGGGACGCTCCCCTCGATCGGGCGGAGCGTCTCCGGCGCGCCGTCCGCGCGGGGCGCGGCGCGGAGAAGAGCCCGCGTGTACGGATGGCGAGGGCGCTCGAGAACCGAGACTACGTCTCCCTCCTCGACGATCTCCCCCGCGTACATGACCGCGACGCGGTCGGCCGCCTCCGCGACAACCCCAAGGTCGTGCGTGATGAGGAGCACCGACATGCCGAGTTGCTCCTTCAGGTCGAGAAGAACGCGGAGGATCTGGGCTTGGATCGTGACGTCGAGCGCGGTGGTCGGCTCGTCGGCGATGAGGAGCGCCGGACGGCACCCAAGCGCGATCGCGAGGAGCACCCTCTGTCGCATCCCGCCCGAGAGCCGGTGCGGGTATTCTGCGGCGCGCGCCTCCGGATCCGGAATGCCGACGAGGTGAAGCGCCTCGACCGCCGCCTCGCGCGCGGCCGCCCCTCGAAGCCGTCGGTGGCGCCGGAACGCCTCCTCGACTTGGAATCCGCAAGTGAGCACCGGGTTCAGCGAGGTCATCGGTTCTTGGAAGACCATCGAGATCGCGTTCCCTCGGATCTTCCGCATCTCCGACTCGGAGAGCCGGAGAAGATCGCGCCCGCGAAACCGGATGCTCCCTCCGGCGATCCTCCCGGGGGGCTCGGGAATCAGGCGAAGGATCGAGAGGGCGGTGACGCTCTTCCCGCAGCCGGATTCCCCGACCAGGCCGAGAACCTCGCTCTCCCGAACGGCGAGGGAGACCTCGTCGACCACGCGCGCGGTCTCCCCGTCGCTCGCGAAGCAAACGCGGAGGTCCTCAACCTCGAGAAGGGACTCCTTCCCCATCGGCCCCATCCTCCCAGACGAGCCGCGGGCGCCGCGAAGCGAGGCTCTCGTTCACGCGGCGGACCGGGGTGTCGTACGGGGCGCCGCGAACGCGCTCCGGATCCTCCTCGATCTCCTTCGCGATCGCGAGCATCGCCGCGGCGAACCGCTCGATCGTCTCGCGGCTCTCCGTCTCGGTCGGCTCGATCATGAGCGCTTCCTTCACGATCAGCGGGAAGGAGATCGTCGGCGCGTAGAACCCGAAATCGAGAAGCCGCTTCCCGATGTCCATCGCGCGAACGTTCGCCGTTTGAAAGAAGCGGGCCGCGGACGCAACGAACTCGTGCATCGCCGCGCGCCGATAGGGGACCGGATACGACTTCTCGACAAGCGAGCGAAGATAGTTCGCGCCCAGAATCGCGTGCTCGGTCACCTCGCGGAGACCGGGCCCCCCGAGATGGCGGATGTACGCGTAGGCGCGGACGAGAACGGCGAAGTTTCCGTAATACGAGTGGACCGGACCGATCGAGTCGGGGAAGTCGTGCTTCCATGTCCAGCGATCCCCGTCGCGAACCGGCCGCGGCGTCGGGAGGAACGGGATGAGATGCTCCTTCACGCCGACCGGCCCCGCTCCCGGGCCGCCCCCGCCGTGCGGCGTGGAGAAGGTCTTGTGGACGTTCGTGTGCATGACGTCGAAGCCGATGTCCCCGGGGCGCACGATGCCGAGGAGCGCGTTCAGGTTCGCCCCGTCGAGATACAACTGCGCGCCCGCTCCGTGCACGATCTCCACGATGCGCGGGAGCCGCGTCTCGAAGAGGCCGAGCGTGTTCGGAAGCGTGAGCATGAGAGCGGCGGTTCGTTCGTCCACGACGGCTCCGAGCGCGTCGATCGACACCTCGCCCCTTTCGTCGCTCCTCACCTCGACCGGCTCGAGGCCGAGGCGCCGAACCGAGGCCGGGTTCGTTCCGTGCGCGGAATCGGGGAGGATCACCTTGCGCCGGTCCTCGCCCTTCTTCCGGAAGTACGCCTCGACGAGCGAAAGGCCGGTGAACTCTCCGTGCGCGCCGGCGGCCGGCTGAAGCGTGAAGGCGTCCATGCCGGTGACCGCCGCGAGCGCCTCCTCGAGCGAGGCGAGAAGGCGGATCGCTCCCTGCGCGAGCGTCTCGGGGAGCATCGGGTGGAGCGCGGCGAACCCCGGAAGCGCGGCGATCCTCTCGTGCACCCTCGGGTTGTACTTCATCGTGCACGAGCCGAGCGGATAGAAGTCCTTCTCGACGTGGTGGTTTCGCCTCGCGAGTCGTTCATAGTGGCGCGCGAGCTCGAGCTCCGGCACCTCGGGGAGCCGGAGAGGAAGACGGCGTCTCATCCGTTCCGGAATCGAGGCGAGGATCTCCTCCTCCGGGGTCTCCGGAGCCGGCAGGTGCTCCGCCGCGCGCCCCTTCTTATGCAGCTCAAAGATCACCGGATTAAGCATCGGACGGCGCCCCTTTCCCCTTCCCATCGGCGAAGTCCCGCACGAGATCCGCGTAGCGCCGGATCGATTCCCGGCTCCTCTTCTCGGTGACCGCGACGAGCAGGCATCCTCCCATTTCCGGATACGCCCTCTCGAGCGGGATCCCCGGAACGATGCGATGGTCGAGAAGGTGCCGGACGAGGCCGCGTTTCAGGGATTCTTCGGGGAAGCGGACGACGAACTCGCGGAAGAAAGGGCCTTCGAAGGGGATCGCGCCTCCCGCCTCGCGAAGGAGCTTCCGGAGCTCGAGAGCCCGCTCTTGGCTGATCAGCGCCGCGCGCCGGAAGCCCTCGGGGCCGAGCGAGGAGAGGTGAACCGCTGCGGCGAGCGCGACGAGCCCCTGGTTCGTGCAGATGTTCGAGGTCGCCTTCTCCCGGCGGATGTGCTGCTCGCGGGTCTGGAGCGTGAGGGTGAACGCCCGCGCGCCGTTCGCGTCCTCGGTCATCCCGGAGAGCCTCCCCGGCATGCGCCGGAGAAACTCCGCGCGCGCGGCGAAGAGCCCGAGGAGCGGCCCTCCGAAGTTCGGGGGCGAACCGAGGCTCTGCCCCTCGCCGACCGCGATGTCCGCCCCCGCCTCCGCCGGAGTCCGCACGAGCGCGAGGCTCGCCGGATCGAACACCTGGATGAAGAGCGCGCCCGCCTCGCGGGCGATCCGCCCCGCCTCCTCGGTCTCCTCGAGAAGGCCGAACACGTTCGGGCTCTGCACGACGACCGCCGCGGTCTCGTTCGAGATCATTTGCTTGAGACAGGAAAGATCTGTCGTCCCCTCCTTCCCGAACGGGAACTCGCGAAGCCGAAGTCCGGACACCGCGAGGTGCGAGCAGAGGACCCCCCGGTAGCTCGGGCGGATCGCGCGCGCGATCAGGATTTCATTCCGGCCGGAGCGCTCTCCCGACGCCATCCAGATCGCCTCGACCAACGCGGTCGCCCCGTCGTAGAGAGAGGCGTTCACGAGCGGCATCCCCGTGAGACGGGAGATGAGCGATTGGAACTCGAAGACGGCCTGCAAGGTCCCTTGGCTCACCTCGGCCTGATACGGCGTGTAGGCGCTGTAGAACTCGGGGCGCGCGGTTGTCTGCCCGACAAGAGCGGGAATGTAGTGATCGTAGACCCCCCCTCCGAGGAAGGAGTCGCACGCAAGCGCCGCTCCGTTCTCGGCGGCGATTCGCGCAAGCTCGAGCTCCGTCTCCATCTGGGAGAGCGGCGGCGGAAGGGGAAGCGTTCCCTCGAAACGCAGAGACCGGGGGATCTCGCGAAGGAGATCTTCCACGCTCGAGACGCCGATCGACCGGAGCATCTTCTCTCGGTCCTCGTCGGTGTGCGGTATGTAGCTCATCGAACCCCCCGGATGCGCGTGTTCGTCCGGTCGAGAACCCTTACTACGCGTGCCGCGATTCCTCGATCAGACTCTTGTAGTCCGCGGCGCCGAGAAGCTCCTCGAGCTCCGACGGATCCTCGATCGACAACTTGAACATCCAACCTTCCCCGTACGGGTCCCGGTTCACCCGCTCCGGCTCCTCGGGGAGGGTTTCGTTCACTTCGAGCACCTCGCCGGAGATCGGGGCGAAGAGTTCGGCGGCGGTCTTCACGGCTTCGATCTCTCCCGCCGGCTCGTTCATCCGCACGCGCTCCCCGACCGCGGGGAACTCGAGGTAGACGATGTCGCCGAGCTCGGATTGCGCGTAGTCGGTGATGCCGACCGTCGCGGTCTTCCCCTCGACGAGAACCCACTCGTGCTCCCTGGTGTATTTCAGGTCCTCAGGAACGTTCACGCTTCTTCCTCTCCTTCCTCTTTCACCGACGAGGCGACGAACGCGCCTTTCTGGCGCCTCGCTTCCGCCTCGCGGTCCCGAATGCGAACGGCGAATCCGTTCTCCTCGTCCGCCGCGGCTTCCAGATACCCGAGAGCGATTCCCGCGCGGAGCGTCGGCGAGAAACCGCCGCTCGTCACGACCCCGACCTTCCTTCCCTTGTGAAGGATCTCGTATCCCGGCCTCGGGATGTCGCGCGGCCCAAGGCGAAACGCCGCGAGCTTCCTTCGCGCTCCGCCCTTTCGGGCGGCAGCGAGCGCTTCCTTCCCGACGTAATCGGTCTCTTTCTTTCGCACGACCCAGCCGATTCCCGCCTCGTAGGGGTCCGTCGTCTCGTCGATGTCGTTTCCGTAGAGACAATACCGCATCTCGAGACGAAGCGAATCGCGCGCGCCGAGGCCGACCGGCGCGATCCCCTCGCTCCGTCCCGCTTCGAGGAGCGCGTCCCAGACGCGCGGGCCCTCCGCCCACGGAACGTAGAGCTCGTATCCGAACTCGCCGGTGTATCCGGTGCGCGAGACGATCGCCGGGACCCCCGCCACCTTCCCCCGCGTCGCGCGGTAGTAGGACAGACGGAGAAGATCGGGCTCCGCGACCCGCGCGAAGATCGCCCGCGCGCGCTTCCCCTGCACGGCGACCTGGCTTATCTCGAGACTCCGGTCGGTCACCGCCGCCCGGCCGCCGCACCGCTCGAGGATCCAACGGAGATCCTTCTCGCGGTTCGCCGCGTTCACGACGATCATCACCTCATCCTCGAGCTTGTAAACGAGGATGTCGTCCACGATCCCGCCGCGGTCGTTCGGAAGGACCGCGTATTGCACCTCTCCCGGCTCCCGATCGGAGATGCGCGCCGTCGTCAGGCGGTCCGCCTCCTCCTCCCTGCGGGGCCCGGTGAGCACGATCTCCCCCATGTGGGAGACGTCGAAAAGACCCGCTCGCTCCCGCACCGCGGCGTGCTCCTCGAGAATCGACGTGTACTGAATCGGCATTTGCCAGCCGGCGAACGGGACCATCTTCGCTCCCGCGCGCACGTGGCGCTCGTAGAGAGCGGTCCTGCTCGTCTCTCCCGTTTCATGGGACACCAGCCAACGACCTCCCTTCCCGGGTGAACACCTTGCGGAGCTCCGTTCCCGTGTGGGACTCCTCGGCGCGCGCGACCTCCTCCGGAGTTCCCTCTGCGACGATGCGGCCTCCCTCGTCCCCGCCCTCGGGGCCGAGATCGATGATCGTGTCCGCCGTTTTCACGACATCGAGGTTGTGCTCGATCACCACAACGGTGTTCCCCGCGTCGACCAGCCTGTTCAGAACCTCCAGGAGGAGACGCACGTCCTCGAAGTGGAGTCCCGTGGTCGGCTCGTCGAGAATGTAAAGCGTCCTCCCCGTGGCGCGCTTCGAAAGCTCCGCGGACAGCTTGACCCGCTGCGCCTCGCCGCCGGAGAGGGTGGGCGCCGGCTGGCCCAGGTGGATGTAGCCGAGGCCGACCTCCGAGAGAAGGTCGAGCTTCCTTCGCACGGCCGGTTGATTCTCCATCAAAACCGCCGCCTCGTCCACGGTCATGTCGAGAATCTCGGCGATCGAGCGCCCCTTGAAGCGGACCTCGATCGTCTCCCGGTTGTAGCGCTTTCCTTTGCAGACGTCGCACTTCACGTAGACGTCCGGAAGGAAGTGCATCTCGATCTTGATCGTGCCGTCCCCTTGACACGCCTCGCAGCGGCCCCCCTTCACGTTGAAGCTGAAGCGGCCCGGCTTGTAGCCGCGCACGCGCGACTCGGGAAGTTCGGCGAAGAGATCGCGGATCGGCGCGAAGAGCCCCGTGTAGGTCGCAGGATTCGAGCGCGGGGTCCGGCCGATCGGGGATTGGTCGATCTCCACGACCTTGTCGATCCAGCGAAGCCCGTTGATTCGATCGTGCGCGCCGGGGAGGTCGCGCGACCCGTAGAGGCGCCGCGCGAGCCCTTTGTAGAGGATGTCGGTGACGAGCGTGCTCTTCCCCGAGCCGGACACGCCGGTCACAGAGACGAGCCTTCCGAGAGGAAAGCGCACGCGGAGGTTCTTGAGGTTGTTCGCGCGGGCGCCGACGACCTCGATCTCCCGCCCCGACCCCAGGCGCCGGCTTCGCGGGATCGGGATCGCGCGCTCCCCGCGGAGGTACGCGCCGGTGAGCGAGCGGGGGGATGCGGCGATCTCCGCCGGAGTCCCCTGGGCGACGACCTCCCCCCCGCGGATCCCGGCTCCCGGTCCGAGATCGACCACGTGATCCGCCGCCTCGATCGTCTCCCGGTCGTGCTCGACGACGAGAACCGTGTTCCCGAGATCGCGAAGGCGGAAGAGCGTCGCGAGAAGCCTCTGGTTGTCCCGCGCGTGGAGCCCGATCGAGGGCTCGTCGAGAACATAGAGAACCCCGGTGAGCCCCGATCCGATCTGTGTCGCCAGGCGGATCCTCTGCGCCTCCCCTCCCGCGAGGGTCCACGCCGCCCTCCCGAGCGTCAGGTAGGAGAGGCCCACGTCGTTCAAGAAGCGGAGACGCTCGCGGATCTCCTTCAGCACCTGCGCCCCGATGAGCCGTTCTCTTTCGGTCCAATCCATCGATTCGAGAACCGTTGAAAGGTCACGGATCGAGAGCCGCGAGAGGTCGTCGATGTTCTTTCCGTGCACGGCGACGGCGAGCGCTTCTCGTCGGAGCCGCGCCCCGCCGCACGAGGGACACGCGCCGATGCTCATGAACCCCTCGATCCACTGCCGAATCCCCTCGGAGGTCGTCTCCTGATAGCGCCGCTCGAGCCAAGGGATCACCCCCTCGAAGGGGAGCCTCCAGCGGCCCCGCCCGCCTCGCGTCGCCGCCTCCACCGTGATCTCCTCGCCTCCGCTCCCCCGAAGGAGAAGATCGCGCGCACGCTTCGGAAGTTTCTCGAACGCCTCGTCGAGCGAGAAGCGATACCGCCGCGCGAGCGCCTCGAGAATGCGCCGATTCCACGATCCCGGCGCGGGGCCCCACGGGACGATCGCCCCCTCGTTCAGCGAGCGGCTCGGGTCGGGGACGACGAGCGAGGGATCGAGCTCCCGCTTGGTGCCGAGGCCGCCGCAACCGGGGCACGCCCCGTAGGGCGAGTTGAAGGAGAAGAGACGGGGGCTGATCTCGGAGAACGAGAAGCCGCACGTCGCGCACGCGGTGTTCTCGGAGAAGACGAGGATCGCGCCGTCCTCGCGGAGCACCCGGACGATCCCCTCGGCGGCGGCGAGCGCGGTGGCGACGCTGTCCGCGAGCCGGCCGGCGGCTTTCGCGGAGACGCGGATCCGGTCGACCACGAGCTCGATGTCGTGCTTTCGCTTCTTGTCGAGCCGGATCTCCTCGTCGAGGGCGCGCTCCTCCCCGTTCACGCGAACGCGAACGAAACCCTCCTTACGGAAACGATCGAGGATCTCACGGTGCTCCCCCTTCTTCCCGCGCACCATAGGAGCGAGGATCTGCAGCCTCTCTCCCTCCGGAAGGCGCGCGATCCGATCGACGATCTGCTGGACGGTCTGCCGCTCGATCGCATGCCCGCAATCGGGGCAGTGCGGGATGCCCGCGCGCGCGAAGAGAAGGCGGAGATGGTCGTGGATCTCCGTCACGGTCCCGACGGTGGACCGAGGGTTTCGGGACGCGCTTCGCTGCTCGATCGCGATCGCCGGAGAGAGACCCTCGATCGACTCGACCTCCGGCTTCTCCATCTGGCCGAGAAACTGGCGCGCGTACGCTGACAGCGACTCGACGTAGCGCCGCTGCCCCTCGGCGTAGATCGTGTCGAACGCGAGAGAGGACTTCCCGCTCCCCGAGAGCCCCGTGATCACGACGAGCCGGTTGCGGGGCAGATCGAGGTCGATCGACTTTAGATTGTGTTCGGACGCTCCTCGGATGCGAATCAAGCCGACGCCCCCGACCTCCCCTCGCCTTTACGAAGCGAGCGCCCGCGCGATGACGAGCCTCTGGATCTCGTTGGTCCCTTCGTAGATCTGGGTGATCTTCGCGTCCCGATAGAACCGCTCCACCGGGAACTCGCGCGTGTAGCCGTACCCGCCGAGGATCTGCACCGCCCGGTCCGCCACCCAGACCGCGATGTCGCCCGCGAACAGCTTCGCCTGCGCCGACTCCATCGTGTGCTTGGCCTTCTTTTCTTTCAAGTAGGCCGCCTTGTACGTGAGGAGCCGGGCCGCCTCGATGCGCGTGGCCATGTCGGCGAGGTAGTTGCCGATGGTTTGATGTTGAATGATCGGTCGTCCGAACTGCTCCCTCTGCTTCGAGTAGGCGAGCGCGGCGTCGAAGGCGCCCTGCGCGATTCCGACCGCCTGCGCGGCGATGCCGATGCGGCTCTTGTCGAGGGCCTCGAACGCGATGCGCATCCCCTTCCCCTCTTCCCAGAGGAGGTTTTCCGCCGGGACCTCGCAATTCTGAAGGACGAGGCTCACCGTGTCGCTCGACCGGATGCCGAGCTTCTCCTCTTTCTTCCCGACGGAGAAGCCGGGGAAGCTCTTCTCGATGAGAAACGCCGAGACTCCCTTGGCGCCCTGCGCGGCCGGATCGGTCTTCACCATCAGGATGTAGAGGTCCGCGATCGAACCGTTCGTCACCCACATCTTCTCGCCGTTCAGGATGTACTTGTCCCCCTTCTTCGCGGCGCTGCACGAGAGGGCGGTCGGATCCGATCCCGCCCCCGCCTCGGAGAGCGAGTACGCCGCGAGCATCTCGCCGGTCGCGAGCCTCGGCAGGTACTTCTTCTTCTGGGCGTCCGATCCGTGGGTCACGAGGACCGTCGCGCAGAGGCTCGTGTGCACGCTCACGAGAACGCCGAAAGACGCGTCGACCCGCGAGAGTTCCTCGATGACGATCGCCTCGGAGACGTCGTCGAGCAGAGCCCCGCCGTACTCTTCCGGAATCGTCATGCCGAGGAAACCGAGATCGGCGAAAACCTTCGCCTCCTCGATCGCCGGCTTCTCGTGGTGATCGCGCTCGGCCGCGGTCGGTCCGAGCGTCTTCTCCGCGAACTCTCGAACGGTCTTTCGGATCAACGCCTGCTCGTCGGTCAGATCGAAATGCATCGCACGCACCTCCGGGGTAGGAAGACTACGAACCGTATTCGAAGAAGCCGCGGCCGCTCTTCCGGCCGAGATAGCCCGCCCGCACCATCTTCTTGAGAAGCGGACAGGGACGGTACTTCGGATCGGAGAACCCGCTGTAGAGAACCTCCATGATGTCGAGACACACGTCGAGGCCGATGAAGTCGGCGAGCGTGAGGGGTCCCATCGGATGGTTCATGCCGAGCTTCATCACCGTATCGATGTCCTCGGCGGACGCCACCCCCTCCATGAGAGCGTAGATCGCCTCGTTGATCATCGGCATCAGGATCCGGTTCGACACGAAACCCGGGTAGTCTTGCACCTCCACCGGTGTCTTTCCGAGTTCCTTCGTAAGCGCCTCGACCCGTTCGTACGTTTCGTCCGCGGTGGCGATCCCGCGGATCACCTCGACGAGCTTCATCAGAGGGACCGGGTTCATGAAGTGCATCCCGATCACCTTCTCCGGACGTTTCGTCGCCGCCGCGATCTCGGTGATCGAGATCGAGGATGTGTTCGAGGCGAGGATCGACTCCTTCGGCGCCGCGGCGTCGAGCTCTTGAAAGATCTTCTTTTTAAGCTCGAAGTGCTCCGGCACCGCCTCGACGACGAGCGCAGACGGCGCCATCTTCCCGACCGACGGGACCGGGCGGACGCTCGAGAGAACCGCGTCCACCTTGGACGGGTCGAGAACGCCCTTCTCCGCGAGCTTGCGGACGCTCTTCTCGATCCGTCCGATCGAGCGCTTCAGGATCTCCTCGTTCAGATCGACGAGATCCACGCGGTATCCGGACTGGGCGAACACCTGGGCGATCCCCGCGCCCATCGTTCCGCCGCCGACGACGGCGATTTGCTTCTGGTCCACCTTCTCCTCCTTCGCTCAAATGGCCTCGACGCTGAGCGCCACGGCGTTTCCTCCTCCGAGACAGATCGCAGCGAGCCCGAGCGACTTCCCGCGGTCCTTCATCGCGTAGAGGAGGGTCGTCAGGATGCGGGTGCCGCTCGCGCCGATCGGATGGCCGAGGGCGATCGCGCCTCCGTTCACGTTCACTCGATCCCAATCCCAGCCGAGTTCCTTCCCGTCGGCGAGGACCTGCACGGCGAACGCCTCGTTGATCTCGATGAGATCGTAATCGGCGATCGACCGGCCGGTGCGCGCAAGCAGCTTCCGCACGGCGTCGATCGGCGCGTAGAAGACCATCTCCGGCTCGGCCCCGCCGACCGCGTAGGCCTCGATGCGCGCCATCGGCTTCGCCCCGAGCTCGCGCGCTCTCGCTTCCGCCATCACGAGAACCGCCGAAGCGCCGTCGTTCAGTCCCGGCGCGTTCCCCGCGGTCACCGTTCCGTCTTTCTTGAAAGCGGGGCGGAGCTTCGCGAGCGATTCGAGGGAAGCGTCGGCGCGCGGGCGCTCGTCCTTGTCGAAGATCGTCGGAGCGCCCTTCTTGCTCGGAAGTTCGACCGGGAAAATTTCATCGTTGAACTTTCCGGCCCCGGCGGCGGCGATCGCCTTGCGATGGCTTTCGGCCGCGTAGCGATCCTGCTCCTCGCGCGAGATGCTCGAGAGCTCCGCGGTCTTCTCGGCGGCCATCCCCATGTGGAAGTTGTGAAACGAGTCCCAGAGGCCGTCGAAGATCATCCCGTCGACGAGATAGTCGTTCCCCATCCGGTAGCCGGCGCGCGCCTTCATGAGGTAGTAGGGAACGTTCGACATGCTCTCCATTCCGCCCGCGATCACCGCGTCCGCGTCTCCGAGGCGGATCGCCTGCGAGGCGAGAACGACCGCTTTCAATCCGGAGCCGCAAACCTTGTTGATCGTGATCGCGGCCTTCGAGGCCGGGATCCCGCCGTGAATCGCCGCCTGGCGGGCCGGGGCCTGCCCGAGCCCGCTGGAGACCACGTTGCCGAGGATCACCTCGTCCACGACATCCGGTTCGATGCCGGCCCTCCGCACAACCTCGCGGACGGCGAGCGCCCCGAGCTGCGGCGCGCCCATCGGCGCGAGCCCTTTCATGTACTCGCCGATGGCGGTGCGCCCGGCGCTCACGATGACGGGTCTACGATCGGCGTTCATGGGTCCTCCATTCTCGCCTGCACGAGGCGCCCGTTTCCGACTGCGGCCGCGGATCGCGGCCTCAAGAGGTCTCAGGCGTTTCTCGACGCACGGCGGCGCGCGATCTCCTCTTGCAGATAGGCGACGATTTCTCCGGTCGCGGTCCCCGGTCCGAACAGGCGCCCGATTCCGAGCGCGTACAGAGCCTCCTGATCCTTCTCCGGAATGATCCCGCCTCCGCACACCAGGATACGCTCGCCGCCTTCTTTTCGGAGCAGCTCGAGCACGCGCGGGAAGAGCGTCATGTGCGCGCCCGAGAGGATGCTGATCGCGACAACGTCCACGTCCTCCTCGATCGCCGCCTGCGCGACCTTATCCGGCGTTTGGTGGAGACCGGTGTAGATCACCTCCATCCCCGCGTCGCGAAGAGCGCTCGCCACGACCTTCACGCCGCGGTCATGACCGTCCAGCCCCACCTTCGCCACGAGGACACGAATCGGCCTTTGCATGCTTCTCTCTCCTTCAGCCTGGATGATGCTCGCGCTCCGCATCCCCGCGACGAAAGCGCATGCAGAATCCAGGCTCGCGCGTCTCGACTAGCCGCGGCGGGTGACCGCGGCAGGTGTCCGCGAGGAGCGCAGCGACCAAGGCTCGGCGACTCGCGAGCACCGAACGGACAGCCGCGGGCAGGACCCGCCGTCCGAAAACAGACGACGCAACCACGGCGGGTGGCGGCGGCAGGTGTCCGCGAGGAGCGCAGCCGCCAAGGCTCGGCGACCGGCGAGCACCGAACGGACAGCCGCCGACAGGACCCGCCGTCCGACTATGCAATGCGATTCCCTTTCTGCTCTGCCTCCCGCCTCGGGCCACTTCCGTCAAAAGACCGCGGGCTCCCGGTACTCGCCGAACACCCCGCGGAGCGAGTCGCACATCTCCCCGAGAGTCGCGCCGGCTCGAACCGCGTCGAGGAGAACCGGCATGAGGTTCTCCCCCGATCCCGCAGCCGCGCGCAGCCTCGCGATCGCGTCCTTCGCCGCGGCCTTGTCCCGCGCCGCGCGGAACCTTTGCAGGCGATCCACCTGTTCCTTCTCCACCGCCGGATCGATCGTGAGAATCGGCGGGAGTTCCTCCTTCTCGTCCGCATGTTCGTTCACGCCGACGATCACGCTCGCGCCGCTCTCCATGTCCTTCTGGTATTGCCACGCCGCCTCGGCGATCTCGCGCTGGAAGAAGCCCTCCTCGATCCCGGCGACCACCCCTCCCCTCTCCTCGATCTCGGCGAAGATCCGCTCCGCCTCCGCCTCCATCCGGTTCGTGAGGTCCTCGACATAATACGAGCCCCCGAGAGGATCCACGACCGAAGCAACTCCGGTCTCGTGCGCGAGGATCTGCTGCGTGCGAAGCGCGATCCGGACCGCCTTCTCGGTCGGGAGCGCGAGCGCCTCGTCCATCGAGTTCGTGTGAAGCGACTGCGTCCCTCCGAGCACCGCCGCGAGCGCTTGATACGCGACGCGCACGATGTTGTTCTCCGGCTGCTGCGCGGTAAGCGAGCAGCCGGCCGTCTGCGTGTGGAAGCGGAGCATCCAACTCCTCGGGTCCTTCGCTCCGTACTTCTCGCGCATGCGGCGCGCCCAGATCCGCCGCGCCGCGCGGTACTTCGCGATCTCCTCGAAGAAGTCGTTGTGCGCGTTGAAAAAGAACGAGAGGCGGGGCGCGAACGCGTCCACGTCGAGCCCCGCCTCGATCCCCGCCTCGACGTACGTGAACCCGTCGGCGAGCGTGAAGGCGAGCTCCTGCACCGCGGTCGAGCCCGCCTCGCGGATGTGATAGCCGCTGATCGAGATCGTGTTCCAGAGCGGCATCTCCCGCGTGCAGTAAGCGAGCATGTCGGTGATGATCCGAAGCGAGGGCCTCGGCGGATAGATCCACTCCTTCTGCGCGATGTACTCCTTGAGGATGTCGTTCTGGAGCGTGCCTCGAAGCTTGTCCGGCGCCGCCCCCTGTCTCTCCGCGGCGACGATGTACAGGGCGAGAATCATCGCGGCGGGGCCGTTGATCGTCATCGACGTCGAGACGCGGTCGAGAGGAATGTCGCGGAAGAGCGTTTCCATGTCCTCGACCGTGTCGATCGCGACCCCCTCGCGCCCGACCTCTCCGAGCGAAAGAGGCCCGTCCGAGTCGTGTCCCATTAGGGTCGGCATGTCGAACGCGGTCGAGAGCCCGGTCTGCCCCTTTTCGAGCAGATAGAGAAACCGGCGGTTCGTGTCCGCTGCGGTGCCGAACCCGGCGAACTGCCGCATCGTCCAGAGGCGCCCGCGGTACATGTCCGCGTGCACGCCCCTCGTGAACGGCCACTCCCCCGGCTCCCCGAGATCGCGCGCCGGATCGCTCCCGGCGAGATCCTCCGGCCGGTAGAGCGGCTTCACGGGAAGCCCGGAGAGCGTGCGAAACCCGCTCCCGTCTCCCGCCCCCCGCTTCTTCTTCGGATGGCCGGTCATCGCGTCTTCTTCTCCTTCCCGGCAGGATGCAGAAGGTCGGCCGCTTCCCGATACGGGGAGGAGCGGCCCTCCTCGATGCGCGCGAGCGCGTCCTTCATGCGCGCCGGCACCTCCTCGCGCTTCCAAAACGTCGCGGCGAGCTCCGATTCCACGATCTCTCGGATCCTCTGCGCAGCGCGCTCCCGCTTCAGGCGGCCGAGCGCGCCGGCTTCCTCGAGGTGAAGACGATGCTTCCCGATCGCATCGAGAAGCTCGTCCAGATGGTCCCCCCGCAGGGCGGAGACCGGCTGCACGAGCGGGACCCACGAGTCCCGGGCCGGCGGGCGCAGCCGAAGCATATCCTTTAGGTTTCGAGTGATCCGCGCCGCCCCCTCGCGGTCCGCCTTGTTCACGGCGAAGACGTGCCCGATCTCCATGAGGCCGGCCTTCATCGCCTGCACCTCGTCCCCCGACTCCGGGACGAGCACGACCACCGTAGTGTGAACGGCGCGGGCAACGTCGAGTTCCGATTGGCCGACGCCGACCGTCTCGACAAGAATGATCTCCATGCCGAAGGCGTCGAGAAGGTCGCACGCCTCTCCGGTTCGAAACGCGAGGCCGCCCGGGCTCCCGCGCGAAGCCATGCTCCGCACGAAGAGGCGCGGATCGTTCGGGAGGTCCTGGAAGCGGATCCGGTCGCCGAGAAGCGCTCCGTGGGTGAACGGACTCGACGGGTCGACCGCGACCACGCCGACGCGCATTCCCGCTTCCCAGTAGGAGCGCGCGAGGCGCCCGACGAGCGTGCTCTTCCCCGCTCCTGGCGGACCGGTCACGCCCACGCGATACGCGGCGCCCGTTCGCGGATAGAGTGCGTCGAGAATGGCCTCGGCTCCGTCGCTCTCGTTCTCGACCCATGAAATCGCGCGGGCGAGGGAGATCCGATCCCCCTCGAGAAGCTTGCGAGCGAGGTCTCTGCCGTTCGACCGCAAGGAAGCACCCGGGGTTGGAGGGACTTTCGGCGAAAGCGCCGCTTCCGCCGGAGCGACAAGCACCGAAACGCATGCGACTCATCGATGAGAATAGGAGAAGGGTGGAGGCGTGTCAACCGGCGCGGGCCGGAGCGCGGACGGGATTCGTCAGCGGCGGAGGAGCGTCTCGATCCACTGCTCGCGGTCTTGGTCGAGGCTCTTCTGCGCGAGCTTCCAGGAGAAGCCGAGGAAAAGCGCGAGAAGAAGGGCGATCGCGGCCAGAGCGATCCGCAAGAGGCGCGTCGGGATCCGCGAGGCCGCACGCGGCGTCCCGGGGCGAGCGCGCGCGGCGGCTTCCGTTTCGCTTTGATCGCGGGAGGCGCCCGCTTGCTCTTCGAGCGCCTCGATCAACGCGAAGACAAGCTCGGGTTCCCCGACGTCCGGAAGCGGCACGATCGACGCCCGGTCGGAAGATTCCACCGGAAACGGAAGCCCTCCGAAAAGATCGTCGAGGACTTTGCGCGGGACGGGGAGACGAAGCCGCCGGCCGTCCGCTTCGAGGCGGAAGATCTCCGCTCCCCCGGAGGAACGGAACGATCGTCCCCCTCCCTCCTCGTCCTTCCCGACCAGGTGGGGGAACCTCTCCTCCAGAATTCTGAGATGGGGCGTGGTGGCGCGCACGGAATGACCCTCCGAACCAAGAATCGGCCGGAAGAACCGTTCATTGAGGATGGGATTGCGGAGGACGAACTAGCTGTTTTTGGCCGAATCGAGCGCAAGCTCGGCCGCGCCGAAGAGACCCGCGTCGGCTCCGAGCGCGGCCGGGGACGCGTGGAAGCGCTCCCTCTGGGCGGGGAAGACATGCTCGCGCGCCTCCCGGATCGCCGGCTCGACGAGGAGATCTCTCTCCCGCGAGAGCCCTCCGCCGATCACGATCCGCTCCGGGTCGAACGCCTTTTGAAGCGAGGCGATCGCACGGCCGAGGAGACGCGCCGCCGTCTCGATCGTCTCGACCGCGATCCGGTCCCCGCTTCGCGCGAGATGAAAGATGCCGTGGCAAGAGAGCGAAGGATCGCCCGGCGCGCGCGCGCGGTACGCGCGCTTGATCCCCTCGGCGGACGCGTACGCCTCGAGGCAATCGAGGGCCCCGCACCGGCAGCGAACCCCCTCGCCCCCCACGTACATGTGCCCGAACTCCCCCGCGTTCCCCCACGCGCCGGCGAGGATCTTCCCCCCGCTCACGAAGCCCCCTCCGATCCCCGTGCCGATCGTGAGCCCGAGAAGACTCTCCGCTCCCTTCCCGGCCCCGCGACGAAACTCGCCGAACGTCGCTGCGTTCGCGTCGTTCTCCACGACCACCGGAACGGCGAGCCTCTCTTCCACCGACGCGCGGAGGGGGTAGTGCTTCCAGCTCGGTCGGTTCGGCGCTTCCTCGATGCGCGTCCTCTCCCGGTCGAGCGGCCCGAACGAGCCGATCCCGATCGCGAGAAGGCCGGAGCGCTTTTCGCCGGCGAGAAGATCCTCGAGAACCCGGAAGAAAACCGCGCGGTCCTCCTCCCCGGTTCCGTTCGGCGCGAACCGGGTCTCGAGACGGTTTCCGATCCGTCCGTCGGTCGAAAAAAGAGCGGCGCGAACCGTCGTCGCGCCGAGATCCACTCCCATTACGTATCGATTCCACACAGTCGATCGTTTCATCCTTCAATCGGTCGCGAGACTTCCGCCGGAACCTCCTCGTGCTCCGCGATCGCATACGAGATCTTCTTTCCGGTCGCCTCGCGCACCGACTGATCGACGATCGTGGCGGCCTCGTCCCGGTCGCGGAGATGAGGAAACCGGTTCAGCTGGCGCGCGCGGAGGGCCGCCACAACGACCAGCTCGTAAACATTGCCGCCGTCTCTCGGTGTCGGAATCACGAATGAGGAGGCGGAAGGATCCTTCTTCATCGCTCTTCTTCCCCTTCCTAGCCTAGATTATGCACGCGTTTCCTACTGCGGCTGCGAATCGCGGCCTCAAGAGGCCTCCCTTCCGTCGCCGCTTCCTCATCGTAGTGCCGAGACTACGATTCTGGGAGCGGCTCGTACCGGTCGGCCTCTCGGCACGCGCTCCGCATCCTCGCGACGAAAACGCGCGCATAATCTAGGCTATGGCCCCGGCTCGTCCGCCGGGCCGAGATTGAGGCCGAGCTGCGACTCGTCGCCTCCCCGTTCAACCCCGCCTCTTGCTCCCGGTTGCACGGAGAAGCGAAGCCGTTCCCAGATCTCCTTCTGGAGAGCGCGGACGTCCTTCTCGCCGTCGAGAAGGATCACGTTCATCGACTCGCCGATCGGGCTCGCGGCGATGCGCAGGTAGTTCTTGCGGACGACGACCAGCTTGTCCAGCCCCTCGAACAGCTCGGTTTCCCACCGGCCCTTCTCGATGCGGCGGAGACACACGGGCGCCGGCACATCGATGAGGAACGTGAGGTCGGGCATCACGGCATGCGCGTTCACCTCGCGGATCCACTTGAGGTCGCATCCGAGCGACTGGTAAGCGTACGACGAGAGGAGATAGCGGTCCGACACGACCGTGATCCCCTCGCGAAGCTTGGGGAGGATCTCCGCGTGAAGATGGTCGATCCGGTCGGCGGCGAAGAGAAGCGCGAGGAGATCGTCGGGAAACGGGTCCAGAGGCCGCCCTGCGGTCGGCGCGACGAGTCGCCTTCGAAGCACGAGCGAGATCAGGTTCCCGACCGGGCCCTCGGAGGGCTCCTTCGTCAGGTGGACGGGAACGCCCTCGGCCTCGAGGCGATCTGCGAGAAGCATCGCCTGCGTGGTCGTTCCCGCTCCGTCCAGCCCCTCGAACGCGATGAAGAGCCCCATCTTCGTCCCATCCGCGAGAAGCCGGGATCGCCCTGACTACTCCCGCCCCTGATTGATGCGGGCCTTCAGCTCCTTCGAAACTTTGAACACTGGAACCCGCCGCGAAGGGAGAGGAACCGGATCGCCCGTCCGTGGATTGCGCGCGGTCCGCGCCTTCCGCTCCTTGACCTTGAAGGTTCCGAACCCGCGGATCTCGATGTGCTGTCCGTCTCGGAGGGCCTTCTTGATCGCGCCGAGGAACTCGTCGACCGCCTCGGCCGTGTCCTTCTTCGTCAATCCCGTGCTCGTCGCGATCTGCTCCACAAGGTCCGCTTTCGTCATGACCGGCGGCCTCCTTTCTCGGTGCCCCGCGAGAAGGGGGTGTAAGAAGGGTCCCTTTCTCATTCAAGCAAACCGGGCGAAACCTGTCAAGCCAAACCTACTTATTTTTCAATCGGTTCCGCCTACGCCCCGAACGAGACGGCAAGCCCCCCCAGGAAGGCCGCCGCGAGGATCGAGAGGAAGTTCACCTCCTCGTTCCCGATGAGGCCGGCCCTCTCGGCCGAGGCGCCGAGGATGCTGTCGACCAGCGTCCCCGCGAAGCCCGCGAGCGCGACGACGGCGGCCTCTCCGCCATCGAGGAAGCCGAGCGCGAGCCCCGCTGCCGCGAGAACGGCCG
>JAGUYC010000122.1 GCA_020061515.1 Gemmatimonadota bacterium | reverse complement strand
GTAGCTCCGGGGCTACGCTTCCGGGAACGGCTCGTCCAGGTCGGCCTCTCGGCTCCCGCTCCGCGCCCTCGCGACGAAAACGCGCGCAACCTCCAGGCTAGGCATCGGCTCGGCGCATCGCTTCCCCGCTGCTTGCCCGCTCGAGGAATGGGCCGTACAATCGACGCATGCGAAACGTTTCTCTTCTCTCCGCGCTTCTTTTCGTCCTCGCGTGCGCGCCGGCGGTCGATGATGTCGAGGGTCCGAACCTTCTGCTCGTGACGATGGACACGCTTCGCCGCGACGCGGTGGGCTGCTACGGAAAGCCGGGACCGCTCACGCCGCACATGGATCGGCTCGCCGCCTCCGGCGTTCTCTTCGCGCGGGCGCAGGTGTCCGTTCCGCTCACCGCGCCCTCGCACGCGACAATGATGACCGGTCTCTTCCCGGCGTCGCACGGCGTCCGCGTGAACGGGCGCAGGCTTCCCGAGGAGGCGACCACGCTCGCCGAGCTTCTCCGCGCGAAGCGCTACGAGACCGCGGCGTTCCTCGCGAGCCAGGTTCTCTCTCGCGCGAACGGCCTCGACCAGGGGTTCGATCTCTACGACGACGTCTGGGAGAAAACTGAGGTCGATCTGCACGAGCGCGAGCAGCCGGAGCGGAAGGGGAACTTCGTCGCGGATTCGTTCTCTCGTTGGTTCGAGAAGAGAAACCGATCGCGCCCCTTCTTCGCATGGGTGCACTTCTACGATCCGCACCGCCCTCTGGATCCTCCGACCCCGTACCAAGAGGTCGCGGGCGGGGATGCGTACTCCGGCGAGGTCGCGTTCGCCGATCGCCAGCTCGGGCGCGTGCTCCGCGCGATCGAAGAGGAGGGGAGCCTCGCCCGAACGATCGTCGTGGTGATCGGCGATCACGGGGAAGGGCTCGGCGATCACGGCGAGAACGAGCACGGCTTCCTTCTCTACGAGACGACCGTTTCGGCGCCGTGGATCTTGTCTTTCCCAGGCGGGCCCTCCGGGCGGCTGATCGAGGAGGGGGTCGAGGCGGTCGATCTCCTTCCGACTCTCGCCGACCTTCTCGCGCTGGATCCGGATCCGACGCGGCAGGGGCGGAGTCTTCTCCCGCTTCTCAGCGAGGAGGGAGAACACCTCGAGCGGCCGCAATACGCCGAGAGCTTCTTCGGCAACGTCTCCTATCGATGGGCGCCGCTCTACGCGATCCGCGAGGGGAACTGGAAGCTCGTGCGCGGCTCGAAGGACGAGCTCTACGATCTCGCTTCGGATCCGGGAGAGTCGCGCGACGTCTCCTTCGAGAACCCGGAGGTGGTCGCACGTCTCACCTCCTTGCTCCACGAGGCGCGCGGCCGGCACGAGGAGCTGGAGATGGGAGAAGCCGAAGGCGCGCTTTCCGTCGAGCAGCGCGCGATGCTCGAGGCGCTCGGATACGTCGCTCCGAGCTTTCCGATCACCGAGGACGAGAATCTTCCCCACCCGCCGGAACGCTATCCGGCGCACGAGATGCTCTTGAAGGGGGAAGCGCTCGAGAAGGAAGGGAAGCTCGCGGAGGCGAAGGTGCTCTTTGAGCAGGCGATCGCCGTCGATCCGGAGAACATCCTCGTGTTGGAGTCCCTGGCCTCTTGGCACCGGCGGGACCGGAACTTCGACGAGGAGGAGAGGTATCTTCGCAGGCTTCTCTCGGTCGACGGGAAGCATGCCCCCACGTGGAACAACCTCGGCAACGTCATCCTACGCAAGGCGGGCGCCGCGACCGACGGCGCGCTCACGTGCTTCCTCCAGGCGGTGACGAGCGACTCGACCTACGCTCCGGCCTATGTGAACCTGGGGAACACGCGCCTCAGCGCAGGCGACCCGGACGGGGCGATCCGCTTCTACGACAAGGCGCTCGCGCATCGACCCGACCTCCCGCATGCTCACTACGGAAAAGCGCTCGCGCTGAAGAGCAAGGGGGAGGAGGAGAAGCACATCCGCTCGCTGCAAGCCGCTCTCGACAGCGACCCGAACTTCGAGCCCGCCCGCAGAATGCTCCCTACCTACAATCCTCGATCGGCGAAGGCGAAGACGCGTCCGAACTAACCCGGAAGTGGTGACAGACACCATTGAGGAAGAGGGTGTCTGTCACCATTTCCGACCCGCAGGGATCGGCCTCTGAGAGCCTGGAGGTTGCGCGCGTTTTCGTCGCGAGGGTGCGGAGCGGGAGCCGAGAGGCCGACCTGGACGAGCCGTTCCCGGAAGCGTAGCCCTGGCCCCCCCGGCGCGCTAAGACTTGTCGCTCCTAGTCGTCGCGACAAGATCCAAGCGCGCCACGGGTCTCTGCTGAGGAAGCGGCGACGGAAGGGAGGTCTCGGAGTCCCCGATCCGCGCCCGCAGCAGAAAACGCGCGCAACCTCCAGGCGACAAAGAGAGAGCGGGCGCCCGTGGGACACCCGCCCTCGAAGAACACAAGGCAGTTTCGACTACCGGAACAACGTCTTGACGTTCCCCCACGAGCTGTTCTCGGTGGCGGTCACGTCGCAGTAGCCGTCGATCTCGAGCGTGTACCGGTTCATCGGTCCGGAGCACGGAATTCCGGCGTAGAAGGACGACGGACCGACCCAGATCCAGTACTTGCCCGGGTTGAAGTTCCAGGACAGCGACAGAGGCACGCACTTGTTCGCCGTGGCGTTGGTGAGGATCGAATAGCCGGTGCACGGCGTCGGCTCCGGCCCCGCCGCGATGAGGAACATGAGAACGCCGAACTCGGCTTCCACAGTCGCGGTGACGAACTTGGGATCCGGTCCCGGGATCACGATCTCATACCAGTCGGTGTCGCGGTAGTAGTAGTAGTCGAGCCAGTTGCCGCTCTCGCCGCAGTACACGACCGGGTTGCTCGGGCACTGAACCGTCGAGAAGACGTTCGGGGTCGAGTTGCAGCCGCCGTTGAACGGATCCTGGTAGCCCGGATAGCAGGTCGGCTCGCCCTCGGCGATCCCGCCCGTCGGGCACGGGGTCTCGCACGGCACGCACGGCGTGACCTTAAGAACGTAGGATCCGTAGTCGACGCTGCTGTAGCCGTCGACCACGATGTAGTACGTATCCCCCGCGTAGACCTGCACGCACTCCAAGTAGGAGAGGTACGCGTACGGGTAGTTCGGGCCGCTGCAAGCGTCATCGTTGCAGGCCCAGGGGCTTCCCGGGGTATGGGCGTTCCGATAGACGTAGACCTTCGTGTCGTAATACGAATCGCACAGGTCGATCGTGATCTGCATGTTCACGGTCGGGGTGAACTTATAGACCACGTCCCGGCCGCCGGTCGCCGTGTAGGGACACACCTCGTTGTAGTTATCGACGTACCCGGAGGTCGTCCCGGCGTCGGTGTAGGGAAGTCCCGGAATCACGGTCGCGAGCGCGATCGTCTCGCCGCCCTGGCGGAGATTGAACGGGTTCTCGCCGGGGACCGTCTCCTTCACGCCGTCGAACACGTTCGTCGGGGTGAGAGAGTTGTCGGCATAGGCGAAGCTCGCCACGAACAAGAGAGCCAACACAATGTACTTCATGCTCGGTTACTCCTCGTGCAGACAGAATGAAACTACGTCACCACTTCCATCTCTGGATTTCCGTAGGCTGTCTGGTCGGGGCGGCCCTCCTTTCTGGCGGCCGTGGGACAACCGCCTGCGATGTCGTCAGAACTCAAGGTGTCGCTTTCTCGCGATTCACCGGTTCCACAACACGTTGCCTTGGGGGGGCAATGATCCTTTCCGACGGTCGCAGTATACCATATGCACGGTTTCGGAGTAAACCACAAAATCGCGCCGGAATCCGCTCGGATGGCTCATTCCGGAACCAGGGCGTCTTCCCCCGGCCGCGAGCCGCCTTCCCGAGACATCCGGCGCAACTCATTGTCTTTCAATAGGTTCGCTTGAACACTCGTCCGGGGGTGACAGGCGCCGCGACCTCCGCCGAGGCTCGTTCTCGAAACGCATTGATTTCAGATACGTTAAGGAAGCCAGGCCGCCCCCCTTCTTTTCGACTCTACCGACTCCCCACTCATCGGCAGCCGTCTTCTCGATGGTAAGACGCTGGGTGCGTCCCGCTCCTCGCCCCCGAAGGGGGCCCGGACCTCCATGGGCCGGTTGACCGCAACCTCAATCTCTGATATATTTTACACATACAACGAGCGGCGGGAATCGAGCGTCCGAATCGGTTCCCCGCCGGCCTCCTTCGAGCGGCCCCGGCGTTTCATCTCGCGCTCTGGATCCTCCCGGCCTCTCCCTGTGGAGGCCGGGTCGGCCTGAGGAGAGGAGTTCAACCGATGAGTGCCGTCCGCTGCGGAGTCTGCCTGCTCGCGGCTGCTTGCCTTGCGATTCTCGATCCCCCCGTCTCCTTCGCCGACCTTCCTTCCGTCTTCGATCTCCGCGACGTGAACGGCGAGAACCACGTCACGGGAGTGAAAAACCAGAGCGGAGGGACCTGCTGGACGCATGGCGCGATGGCGGCCATCGAGGGGAACCTCATGATGACCGGCGCGTGGTGGGAGGCCGGCGAGATAGGGGAGCCGGATCTGGCCGAGTATCACCTCGATTGGTGGAACGGTTTCAATCGGCATCACAACGACGATGTCGACCCGCCATCCGGAACGGGGCTGACCGTGCACCAGGGCGGCGACTACCGCGTCGCGTCCGCCTATCTGGCGCGCGCCGAAGGGGCCGTGCGCGACATCGACGGACAATCGTACACGTATCCGCCGGAGAGGAACCACGAGAGCTATCATCACTACTACCCGCGCGACGTCGAGTGGTACACGGCTCGTCCCGATCTCTCCGGCATGGACCTCATCAAGACGAAGATCATGGAACACGGGGTGATGGGGACTTGTCTGTGCGTGGGCTCCTTCATGCAGGGACTCGTCCAGTACCAACCGCCCGAGAACCCGCTGAACCCGAACCACGCGGTCGCGATCGTCGGTTGGGACGACAACCTTCCGACGCATGCCCCCGCGCCCGGCGCGTGGCTCTGCAAGAACAGCTGGGGGCGCGACTGGGGGGACGACGGATACTTCTGGATTTCGTACTACGACAAGCACTGCGGGCAACATCCCGAGATGGGGGCGGTGTCGTTTCAGAACGTCGAGTTCCTTCGGTACGAGAGGGTCTACCTGCACGATACGCACGGCTGGAGGGACACGAAAGAGGATGTATCGGAGGCGTTCAACGCGTTCGTCGCCGAGGGGGACGAGGCGCTCGAAGCGGTCAGCTTCTTCAGCGCGGCCGACAGCGTGAGCTATGTGATCCGTGTGTACGATCGCTTCGAGGCGGGGGAGCTCCAGGATCCTCTCGTCGAGGCGAGCGGCTGGATCGAGCGGTCGGGATTTCACACCGTCGATCTCGCTCCCCCCGCCGGCTTGATCGAGGGGGATGAGTTTTACGTCTACCTGTCTCTCTCCTCGGGCGGGCACCCGTACGATCGGACATCCGACGTTCCGGTTCTCTTGGGGGCGGACTACCGTGTGATCGTTCCCTCTTCGGCGAACCCTGGGGAAAGCTTCTTCCGTGCGGAGGGCGTCTGGCGCGATCTCGTGATCGAGGAAGACAGCACGGCCAACTTCTGCATCAAAGGGCTTGCGTCCAGGAGAGGGCTCGTGATCGAGCCGAAAGGAGCGCTCCGTTTCGAGGGGCCGTCCGGCGGTCCGTTCACATCGCCGGACTCGATCGTTCGCGTCGAGTATCGAGGGCGCGACCCGGTCGATTACGAAGCGACGATTCAGCCCGCCGTCGCCTGGCTCGCCCTCGCCGGCGACGCCGCGGGGACGCTCGCTCCCGGCGAGATCGCGGAGGTGCATGTCCGAATCACCGGCGATGCGGAGACCCTTTCCTCCGGCGCCTATCTCGCGGAGGTGCGCTTCACGAACTTGACCGATCACCTCGGCGACACGCACCGCGAAGTGCTTCTCCTCGTCGGCGAGGCGGAGTGCACGCATTTCTGGCCGCTCGACGTCGACCCGGGTTGGGCGATGGAGGGCTCGTGGCGCTTCGGCCCGCCGACCGGGCAGGGCGGAGAAAACGGTTGCCCCGATCCTTCGAGCGGTTTCACCGGCGCGAACGTGCTCGGAACCAACCTGACCGGGGACTATCACAACAACATGCCGGAGCGTCATCTCACGTCGGGCGCGATCGATTGCACGAACCGCTACGGCGTGACGCTCCGCTTCCGGCGATGGCTGGGCGTCGACGGCCCGACATACGATCGCGCCTGGGTGCGCGCGGGAACCGACACGTCCGACATGGCGACGATCTGGATGAACCCGGCGGAGACCAATGATTGCGGGTGGGTCGTTCAGGAGCTCGATCTTTCGGAGATCGCGGACGACCGGCCGGCGATCTACCTCCGCTGGACGATGGGACCGACGGACAGCCAGCGACGGTACTGCGGGTGGAACCTCGACGACATCGGTCTCTGGTCGCACGAAGGGCGGGAGATCCCGACGAACGTGAGCGATGCGCCTGCGTCGCCGCCCCGTTCCGCCCGGATCGACGCGGTGCTTCCGAATCCGTTCAACCCCGCGGCGACGATACGCTACGAGCTCCCGGCCGCGTGCGCGGTGCGCATCGCCGTCTACGACGTGAGCGGCCGTCTCGTGAAGGTTCTCGTCGACGAGCGGGGCGAGGCGGGGCGCGGAGTCACGGTCTGGCGAGGCGAGGACGCGCGCGGGCGCGAAGCCGCCGCCGGAATCTACTTCGTGCGCCT
>JAGUYC010000275.1 GCA_020061515.1 Gemmatimonadota bacterium | reverse complement strand
GTCCCGCCCGGGGGAATGGACACCGCGAAGCCGGACAGACCGAAGCGGCCGTTCGAGGAGACGGCGGTCGCGAGCGCCTCGGGGAGCGTCTCGCCGCCCGACGGGAACGTGCCCGCGTAGAGGCGCGCGAGGCGAAGGACGGAATCCGGAGCGACTCCCGACGAGCGGTTCTCGAGGGCGATCCCTTCGATGTGAACGGAATCCGTATAAAAGTTCGAAATCGAAAAGAGCGCGAGGAATCGTTTCGTCTCGCCCGGATGAACGGTTCCCTCGCCGGACGCGGCGAGATCGACGTCGACCTTCTTCGCCCCTCCGATGATCCGGCTTGCGGGAGAGAGAACCGCCGCGTCGATGGGTCCGTCGTTCCCCGATGCCATCCAGATCCCGTCGATCGGAACGCGAAGGCGGACGGTGCGCTGGTCGGTCGGGCTGTCGGAGGCGTCCACCGTGACGAAGAGCCGAACGCCCCCGACCGGGATTGCGAGATCGATCCCGGAGCGGGTCCACATCGCCCCGGTCCAGTAGAGCGCCCCGAGATCGAGATCGTCGCCGCCGCCTCGATCGTACGCGCCGTTCCCTCCGTCGCGCCAGAGGCGAACCTCCGAGAGGTCGGCGCCCGCCGCGGCGGTGCCCGCGTTCTGGACGGCGAGCGTCTGGAGCGTGTCGGGACGATACCCGTTCGACGGGACACGGATGTCCAGAGCGAGCGAGTCGTTCGCGCCGGCCGGGAGAGGGGAAGGGAAGCTCGCGTGCGCGCTCATCTGCGCGGCGACGAAGCCGTCCACGAAGTGCGCGCCGAACGAGTTCAAGGGAAAGACCCCTTGCGTCTCGGCGCCCGCCCCGAAGGAAAGATCCGACGCGGACGCGACGAGCGCGTCGAGCTGCTCCCCGTCGCGCGCCCGCAGGAGCGAGAGATCCCCGAGAACGAGGAGCGCTGTCGAATCTCCCGGAGCGATGGAGAGGGAGAGGCTGAACGAACGCGTCCCCTGCGAGAACGCGCCGCTCCCGAGGAGCGCGTCCCCCGGGCCCCAGATCCCATCGTCGTTCCGGTCCTCGACGAGGCGGATCCCATCCCACTCGGAGTCCTTCTCCGCGATCGTTCCGGGCCCGGCGTTCGCGTTGGTCACCCGAAGCAGCGAGAGCGTCTTCGCCTCTTCGTAGAGATTCGAGATCTTGAGCCGAAGAAGCGGGATCGAGTCGGTTCCCGGATGAACGATGCGCGACGCGATCGGCTGCGCGGAGACGAGCACATAGGGGGGAAGGAGGTCGAGCGGGTTCGACGCGGCCTGCAGGGACTCTTCGTAGTTGCCGCCGTTTCCGTCCCTTCCCTTGATGTTCAAAGTGACTGTGTAGCGTCCCGGCTCGATCGCTCCGGGGATCGCCCGGTCGTCGAAGAGGAAGGAACCGGGCGTTCCGTCCGGCGGAAGGGTCACGGGGGAGAGGAGCGGCGCCTCGTACGTTTCCACGCCGTCCGAGAAGGTGAGGGTCGTCGCGGTCTCCGCGGTGAGCGCCGTGGCGCCGGCGTTCCGGAGGGCGATCGCGAAGCCGACCCGGTTCCCCGCGTGCGCCTTGTTCGGAAAGAGCGAACGACTCACGGCGACGAGGGAGGGAGAATCCCCCACCGTCCATTCGCCCTTCAGGATCGCGGAGAGACCCGCGGCCGCCGTTCCGCTCCCGAGGAGAACGGCCGCGACCCGTCCGTCCACGCTGACCGGACTTCCGAGAGTTGCGTTCTCGTCGACCGCAACCAGAAAGCGGAGCGTATCCGAGGCTCCGTCCGCAAGAGGTTCATTCATGAAAGGAATGGGAGTGACGGTGTACTCGCCGGAGACGTCCCCTCCGCCGATCGAGAAGCGTAGCGTTCCGGCGATGCCGACGAGAGCGCCGCCCGTCTCGTTCGTGAACGCGAGGCGCACGTCGATCCCCGTCTCGCCCCGAGTGACGACGCTCTTGGATTCGAGGACTCGATCGATCCGGATTCCGGCGTTGTCGAACACCGAGACCGCGGCGGTGTCGGCGGCGGACGATGCGGTTCCCACGACGCTCCCCGATCCGGGGGCCGATGCCGTGAAGACTCCCCCCGCGGAGATCGAGCCGATCCCGCCGAGGACCGACCAGGAGACCGCCTCGCCGGTCGGGTTCCCGTCGATATCGTAGGCCGCCGCCGTGAAGAGCGTGTCCTCTCCCGAGAGGATCTCGAGGCTCGCCGGGCTCACGACGACCGAACGAGTCGGCCCCGGCACGACGACGACCGGCCCGCTTCTCCCAACAATGGGCCCGGCGGTCGCCGCGACGCTGTCCGTTCCGACTCGGTTCGGCGAGAAGAGCCCGGTGGACGGATGGAGCGTGCCGATCGAGGTCGCCCCGCTCCACGCGAGTGGGCCGGGGTTCGGAACGAGGTTGCCTCTTGCATCCGTCGCGATCGCGGAGAAGGCGATCGTCTCTTCCGTGTTCACGACCGCGGTGAAGGGAACGACCTCGAGAGCCGCCGTCGGACCGGGCGTCACGACGAGGGTCGTCGTGTCGGTGAGGGCTCCGTCGGCCGCGACGATCAGGGCGGTTCCGGCGGCCGACGCGCGAAAGAGACCGGCGATGCTGATGGTCCCTGTTCCGGTCGGCTCGGACCAGACCGTCGCGACGCTCGGGAACGCGTTCGTGTCCGAGTCGAAGAGCGTCGCCGCGAAGAGAAGGGAATCGATCGCCGCGATCGTCGAATCGCGCGGGGCGATCGCGAGGCGGACCGCCTCTCCGGGGACGACGGTGACGAGCGCGGAGTCGGCGATCGCCTCGAGCGACGCGATCACGAAACCGGAACCCGCTCGCCGCGCGTCGAAGAGACCCGAGGCGTCGATCGTCCCAATCTCGCCCGCGACGCTCCAAGTCACCGTCGTGTCGATCAGGAAACCGCGGTCGTCGTAGACGCGCGCGGTGAACGGAAGGAGCGTATCGGCGGTCACGCTCGCCGCCGAGGGCTCGATCTCGACGCGGGCGGGGATCCCCGTCGCGACCGTCACGGTCGCAGTGTCGCGCGCGCCGTCCGCGGAAGCGACGACGATCCCGCTCCCAATTCCTTGCGATGTAAAGAGTCCGCCCGCGTCGATCGACCCGATCGCGGGCGTGGCCCACCAGGAGGCGTTCGGCGTGAAGGGGTTTCCGTCCGCGTCGAGCGCGGCGGCCGAGTACGGCACCGCGTCGCCGAGGAGGACGGCCGTATCGG
>JAGUYC010000322.1 GCA_020061515.1 Gemmatimonadota bacterium | reverse complement strand
CCTCTCGGATCGCGCGCGCCCGAGCGCTTCGCGCTCCGGAGGGATCCGGCGCGGCGCCAGTGGAGCGCGTTCCCGCTCGGCGAGCCGGGCTATCCGTACCTCCTGTGGAGGGAGGGGGACATCGTCGCCGACAGCCATTTCGTTCGCGTCCCCTCGGATCTTCCCCCGGGAATCTACGAGATCGAGGCGGCGGCGGACGAGGCGCGTTTCTTCCCGGTGCGAAGAATCCGAGGGCTCGAGCGCGGGGCGATCCGGACCGGATGGACCGTCCTCGACACGCTGGAGGTGCTTCCGTGAGGCCGAACATGAGCCGTCTCGGCGGCCGGGTGAGAAGCGTGCCCCCGGAGGTGGTGGGGCTCGGCGTTTCTCTGCTCGTGGCGGCCGTGATCGGGTTCATCCTCGCCGGACAGATCATCAGTCCGAGCAAGCGGATGATCGAAGCCCTGATGGCCGCGGCCGTCCTCTTCGCGGCGTTCCTCTTGCCGAGCCGCTGGTCGGTCGGCTTCATGCTGTTCATCATTCCCTTCCCCCAGTACACGACCATCGGAAGCACCACGGTCATCTTCGCGTTCATCATCTTCGCCTTCTGGATTCTCCGCGTGGCTGTCGGATACGAGAGAAGGCCGATCACGTCCGGGCTCGAGCTTCCGCTCATCCTTCTCACCCTTTGCTACGTGATCTCGTTCGCGGCGGTGGATCCCGGGCACTGGGCCGAAGCGGTGGCCAAGTTCCGCATCTACATTTCGTCGATTCTCATCTTCTATCTCGTGGTGAACCTGATCCGGACGGAGAGAGACATCCACTTCATCTTGAACGCGCTTCTCCTGTCGTTCTGTTTTGTCACGCTCGTTGCGATCGTCGAGCTCTGGATCCCCCGGTATTCCTACATCTTCTCGGCCCTCCGCGTGAAGTCCGAGACGGCGATGACGACCGAAGGGGTCCGAGTGGGATCGGTCTACGGGGATTACGAGATGTTCGCGGAGTACCTAGCGATCTTCATCCCAGTTCTCCTTCTCCGCGTGCTGAACGAGAGGATCGCCTTGAAGAACATCCTGTGGATTCCGCTCCTCGGCGTCGCGATCATGCTTCTTCTGGCCACCGCGACGCGAGGCGCCTTCCTCAGCCTCATCGCCGGAGTGGTCTACCTTGTTTGGGTCGCCCGGAAGATCGTAAACTACCAGAAGCTCCTCCCCGTGCTCATCACGGCGCTGTTGATCTTTTATGTCTCGTCCATCGCGCTGAACCGGTACACGGCGACCGCATCCCTCTTCGGGAGGCTCGGCAAGACGGAGTTCGTTCGCGGAATGCCCGACACGCGCGCGCAGCGTTGGAGCGAGGCTTGGGGGCGCATCCAGCAGAGCCCGTGGATCGGGTACGGGCCCTACTACTTCATCGGCGTGGACGAGAAGAACGTGGACCACAAGTACCCGCACAGCCTGTTTCTCTTTCTCGCGCACACGATCGGGATCCCGGGCGCTCTCATCTTCTATTGGATACTGTTTCGCGCGTTTCGCATGAGCTACCGCGCAGCGAAGCGCTACGCGACCCAGCGGAGCGAGCTGGCGTACACCGTCGTGCTCTTATCCGGGATCCTTGTGATCTTCTTCGTGGACGAGATCAAGATTTCGTTCTTGAGGTATGAAAACACGCAGCATTTCACGTGGACGATGCTCGGGCTCCTCGTCTCCGCGAGCCGCGTGGCCAATCGGAGGGCGGATGAAACGGAAAGGGCGCGCCTTGAATCGCGAGCGGAATAGCGGCGACGTTGCGGCGGTCCTCGCGGGCGCCGTCGCGCTCCTCGGGTTCGCGGCGACGTTCGTCCCGTTCGGGCCCGAACGCATCCGGTTCCTCGCGGTCGCGGGCGGGATCTTCTTCGCCGTCGGCTACGCGCTTCTCCGGGGCGCCGCGCGCGACTCCAAGGACGATTCGGCGCTCGCGCTCGCTTTCCCCGTCTCCTGCGCGGTCTGCTTCTTGCCGCTCCTCGCGGGGGAGCTCGCGGGGGCCGGCACGAAGTTCTTCGCATGGCTCGTCCGTCCGCTCCTTCTCGCCGCCTCCGTGGTTCTCTTCGCACGCGCGCGGAGAACCGCGGGAAGAACACCGAGCGCGCTCCTTCTCTTCGCGCTCCTCATCGCGGCCGCGGCGCTGGCGAAGGGGGGCCTCGTGACGCTCCCGAGCGACGCTCTCGATCACATCGCCGTCCTCCGCGAAATCCAAGAAACGGAGGAGTGTTTCCCCCTTACGAGCTACTACGCGGAGAGCACCGACGAGCGCCTCGACGCGCGGAAGGGGTTCGTCCTCCCGGCTGCGGCGGCGGCCGGATCGCTCGCGGGCGCCGGGGCTCGCGCGGTTCACGACACGCTTCCCGGGCTCACGGCGTTTCTCTTCACGATCTCCTTCTTCGCGCTCGCGCGGGAGAGCCTCGGCGGGACGCGGGCAGCGGTTCTCGCTCTCGCTTTCGCAGTCCTCTCATGGGAGGGAGGCGTCTTCGGCGCCTGGTTCGGGCGGAGCGCATCTCCTTACCTCTTCGCCGCTCCGGTTCTCTGGTGCGCCCTTCAACTCGTGCTCCGCGCCGCGCGGGAGGGGAGAGCCCCCGCCGCCGGCCTTCTCCTCGCCGGCTTCGCGCTCATGGGGATTCACGTCTTCTCCGCGGTCACCGCGCTCCTTCTCGGAGGGCTCTACTTGTCGGCGCTCGCGATCGCGCCGGCGGGAAGAGGCGCGCGCAAGCCGGCGTTCCTCTCCCTCGTCTTCCTCGCCGCGGGCGCGCTTCCGATCGGCATCTGGAGGCTTGCGACGAGCTATCCGCCCCTCGACCCGATCCACACGCACCTCCAGGGGATCGTGCATGTCACCGACCGTTTCTACACAGCGAACCCGCTTCTCGCGTTCGATCGTGTGGGGCTCTTCGGCCTCGCCGGCATTCCGCTCGCTCTCCTCCTCCTCCGATCGGCGGGCAAGGATCGCGGAGTGCTCTTCGCCGTATCGACGGCGCTTCTCCCGTTCCTTCTCATCCTGAACCCTCTTCTCGTGCCGTTCCTCGTCCCGTTCGTCGGGTACCTTCTCGGGCGGATCGTCTGGTTCGGGGGGCAATTCCTCGTGCTCGGGTTCTTGGCGGCGCGCTGGACGGAGACCGCGGCGCGCGGGAAGCCGGCGCCGACGAGGATCGGCGCGCTCGCGGGGCTTGTCGCCCTTTGCGTCCTCTTCGCCGGAAGCCTTCGGGCGGCGGACGCCGCGGATCTCCGGATGCGTCTCGTCGCGAAACCGCACCGGCTTGCCGACGCGGCCCGACCCGAAGCGTGGAGCGATCTCTTCGCGTTCATGGAGAGGGAGCTTCCGCCGCGGGCGGCGGTGGCGACCGACCCGATCACCGGCTATCTGATCCCGGCCTGCACTCCGCAGAAGACAATCGCCCTCCTCGAGCAACACAGCTCGACCGGCGATCCGCTCGCGCCGAAGCGCGTGCGCGACATGATCCGGGCGATGAGCCCCTATGTCTCCGGCGCCGAAACCGCGCGCATTCTCAATCATTATCATGCAGATTATGTACTGATCAACTTCCGACTTCTCGATCGATACACGAGCTACCTCGCAAGCCTCGATCCCGGGCTCTACGAGCCGACTCTCGAGAAGTTTCGGCGGGAGCCGGAGCGCTACCGGGAGATCTATGCGCGGGATCGCTGCCACCTGTTCGCGGTCCGGGACGAGGAAAGCGGCGGGGAGAAGACCGCTGTTCTCTCCGCGCAGGTCGAGGCTCTGCCGGCCGCCGCCTCGCGCGCGGACCGTCTCTTCCCGAACGGCGTCCGTCTCGCGGGGGCGCTCGCTTCCTCGGACACGATCCGCGCGGGAGGGACGCTCGCGCTCGCCTGCTACTGGTCGAAGGACAGAGAGACAGACGATCCGCTCCCGTACAAGGTCTATCTTCGCCTCGCGCAGCCCGGCGGCGCGGCGGGCGGCGCTTGGGCGAAGTGGGAGCGGAAGGTCCGCGAGATTCGGACCGGCCGGCTCGCGCGGGCGCGAACCATGCGAAACCTCCTTCGAGGGGCCTATCCGCCCGAGGAATGGCCGGCGGGAGCGCTCGTCGCGGACACGATCCGATGGATGATTCCGGCCGATCTCGAACCGGGCCTCTACGATCTCGAGGTCGCCCTCCGGCGATCCTCCTTCATTCGGAACTACCGCCTACGGGACTTCGTGAGCGAACGCGATTCGTTTTCCGGAGTCGCCGTCGGACGCCTCGTCGTCCGGCCGGCCGCGGGTCCCCCGCCCCGTCTCTCCGGCGAGCGAAATGGGACTGATCGAAGAAACGTTCTTGAGCGGGCCGTCCGGCGCCCGTTTGCCCCGGAAAATCGAAATCGTGCGGAGAGTGCGCCGGGCCTCTTCGCGAACGAGAGAGGCGGGGGACGACCCGCCCTCCGAGGAGCCGAGAGATGTCGATACCGTTCGTGGACTTGAAAGCGCAGCTACGCAGCATCGAGGGGGAGATCCGGGGCGCGATCGACACGATCCTGGAGAACACGAGCTTCATCGGCGGCAAGCCGGTCGCGGAGTTCGAATCCGCGTTCGCGTCCTACGTCGGGGCACGCTTCGCGGTCGGCACGAGCTCGGGAACTTCGGCGCTTCAACTCGCTCTCGTCTCCTGCGGAATCGGGCGCGGGGACGAGGTGATCACCGTCCCGAACACGTTCATCGCGACCACGGAGGCGATCACCCAGGCGGGAGCTTCGATCCGTTTCGTCGATGTGGAACCCGTCTGCTACAACATGGACCCGAACGCCCTCGAGGACGCGATCACGGCGAAGACGAGGTGCATTCTCCCCGTGCATCTCTTCGGACAGCCCGCCGATATGGGGCCGATCCTCGAGATCGCGGAGAAGCGCGGGCTCGTGGTGATCGCGGATTGCGCGCAAGCGCACGGAGCGCTGTATCAGGGGAAGAAGCTCGGATCGCTCGGGCGGGCCGTCTGCTACAGCTTCTACCCGGGAAAGAACCTCGGGGCCTACGGCGACGCCGGAGCCCTCGTCACGAGCGACGAACAAGTCGCCTCGCACGTGCGCCTCATGGTCGATCACGGGCGCGTCGAGAAGCACGACCACACGATCGAGGGATTCAATCATCGCCTCGACGCGATCCAGGCCGCGATTCTCAGCGTCAAGCTGCGCCATCTCGAGGGATGGCTCGAGAAACGGAGGCGCGCGGCGGCGCTTTACAAGGAGAAGCTCCACGGGCTTCCTCTCATCCTCCCGAAGGAGGGGGAGGGGAGGCGGCACGTCTACCATCTCTTCGTCGTTCTCAGTGAGGAGAGGGACCGGTTGAGGGAGCGGCTCGCCGCGAAGGGAGTCGCGACCGGGCTGCACTACCCGATCCCGGTTCATCTCCTCAAGGCGTACCGCCATCTCGGCCACCGGCCGGGGAGCTTCCCGCACGCGGAGCGCGTCGCGAGCCAGGGGCTGTCGCTCCCGATGTACGCCGAGCTGACCGAAACCCAGATCGACGAAGTCGCGGGCGCCCTCCGCGAGGCGCTTCACGTCTAAAATCGCGAAAGGCAGAGCGATGAAGGAGAGCCGGGCGGAACGAAGGAGGCGCGAGACCCGCAATCGCGCACTCCTGCTCGTCGCGACGGACGCGGTCGTGGTCGTCGCCTGCTTCCTCGCCGCGTTCTGGTTCCGGCTCCTCTCCGGCTTCTTCGACACGCACATTCCGTTCGAGCCGGTCCACCTCTACGCGCTTCTCGGGGTCTGCGCTCTTTGGATCCTCATCTTCGGCGCCCACGGGCTCTATCGCCGCGAAGTGTATCTTTCGGTGTTCGACCAGATGATAGGGATCTTCAACAGCGTGAACATCGGAGCCTTCATCCTCCTCGCCACCGCGTTCGTGACGAAGACGCATTACTTCCTCGAAAGGCGCCTGGTGCTCCTGATCGCATGGGCGCTCTCCATCCTGCTTCTCTCCGTGATCCGCGTGGGGATCCTCCGCGTGCGGATTCTGCGGAATCAGCAGCGCGATCCGTTTCGCTGCCGCGTGGCGGTCGTGGGGGCGGGGGAGACCGGCCTCCACTTCGTCCGCCTCGCCCGCCTGACGATGAACCACGTTTACGAGATCGCGGGCTTCATCGACGACGATCCGCGAAAGAAAGGGGAGACGGTCGGCGACGTGCCGGTCCTCGGAACGACGGCGGACATCGAGCGGATCGTCGAGGAGAAGGAGGTCGAGAGGATCTTTGTTGCGGTCCACGGCCTGAAGGAAGAGCAGATGATCGACCTCATCTCGCGCTGCATGCGCGGGAAGGTCCCGGTGAAGATGGTCTCCGATCAGTTTCAGCTCTTCGCGTCCGACACGACGATTCAGCGGGTCGACGGGATCCCGATGCTCGGCGTCCGCGAGAACCCGATGCGCGGCGTTCCCTACTTCGTGAAGCGCCTCTTCGACGTCGTGACGGCGGCGATTCTGCTCGTTCTTCTTCTTCCGCTCTTCGCGATGATCGCCCTCTGCATCAAGATCCTCTCGCCCGGACCGGTCTTCTTCCGGCAGACCCGCGCGGGGCGGAGGGGCGAGCCGTTCGAGTTCTTCAAGTTCCGAACGATGCGGACCGACACGGACGACCAGATTCACAGGGAATACGCGAACGACTTCATTTCGGGCCGGGAGCTGAAGCTCGAGGGTGAGGCCGCCGAGAAGCCGGTGTACAAGATGACACGGGATCCTCGCGTCACGAGCATCGGGCTGATGCTCCGAAAGACCAGCCTCGACGAGCTTCCGCAACTCTACAATGTCCTCAAGGGAGAAATGAGCCTCGTGGGGCCGCGGCCTCCCATCCTCTACGAGCTGCAATACTACAAGGAGTGGCACAAGAGGCGCCTCGACGCGAAGCCGGGACTGACGGGCCTCTGGCAGGTGAGCGGAAGGAGCGAGGTGCCGTTCAATGAAATGGTGCTTTTGGATTTGTACTACATCGATCATTGGTCCTTGAAACTCGATATCGAGATCATGCTTCGGACGATCCCGGTCATCTTGTTCGGCAGGGGCGCGTACTAGAGGAAAGGAGCGACATGCATAAGATCGCGGTCATCGGTTGCGGCTACTGGGGTCCGAACTTCATCCGCATCTTCACCCAGCTTCCGGACTCTCAGGTGAAATACTGCGTCGACATGAACGAACAGCGGCTGGCCCATATGCGACTCCTCTATCCGCACGTCCGCACGACGACGCGCCTCGAGGACGCGCTCGAGGATTCGGAGGTGGACGGGGCGGTTGTGGCGACGCCGGTCGCGAGCCATCACGGGGTCGCGAAGCGTTTCCTCGAGGCGGGGAAAGCGACGCTGATCGAGAAGCCGCTCAGCCTCTCGGTCGCCGACGCGGAGGACCTGATCGAGACGGCCGAGAAGAAGGGAAGCGCCCTCATGGTGGGGCACACGTTCCTCTTCACCGCCGCCGTGAACAAGGTGAAGCAACTGTTGGAGAACGGCGAGCTCGGAGACATCCACTACGTCGCCTCCACCCGCGTCAACCTCGGCATCTTTCAGGAAGACATCAACGTGATCTGGGATCTCGCACCCCACGACATTTCGATCCTGAACTACGTCTTGAACAGCCGGCCGCTCTCCGTGAGCGCGCACGCGCAGTCCTTCATCCGCCGGCCGGTGGAAGACGTCGCCTTCCTCACGCTCCGCTACCCGGAGGACGTGCTCGCGCACATCCACGTGAGCTGGCTCGACCCGTGCAAGATCCGGCGATCGACCTTCGTCGCAAGCAAGAAGATGGTCGTCTACGACGACGTGGAGACGCTCGAGAAGATCCGAATCTACGACAAGGGGGTCTCGGTGCAGCCGCACTACGAGACCTTCGGCGAGTTCCATCTCGCCTACCGGTTCGGCGACATTTTCACTCCGAAGCTAGACGACTCGGAACCCCTGAAGACCGAGGCCAACCACTTCCTCCGCGCGATCACGAACGGCCGCCCGGAGCGCGCGACGGGGGAGGAGGGGCTCGCGGTCGTGCGCGTCCTTGAGGCGGCGACCGAATCGGCGCGCAAGGACGGGAAGACCGTGTCGCTCGCGTGATCCGATGAGGGGACGCCGCATTCTCTACGTGGACACGGGGCGATCGTTCGGCGGCGCCGAACGGATCACCCTTCTCTTGGCTTCCGCCTTCGCGGCGCAAGGGGCGGAGGTTCTCTGCTTCGCGTCGGAGGAAGCGGAGTCGTTCCGCGAGGAGCTTCATCGGGCGGGCGTCGAGGCGATCCCCTTCGCGGAGACGTACCGCATCGCGCGCGTCCTCCCCTTCATGCGGGCGGCCGAAGAGATCCGACCGGACATCGTTCATGTCCATAGGACCTGGCCGCTGGGAGACCGATTCGCCTCGGTGGCGGCGAAGCGGGCCGGCGTACGAAGGGTCGTCGCCACGGAGCACGTGCGGTGGGAGTCGTGCGGCCTTCGCGATCGGTCGACGAAGCAGATCATCGCTCGCTTCGACGACCGGATCGTCGCGGTCTCCGAGGCGGTTCGGGAAAGCCTCGTCCGCTACTGGAAGATCGATCCCGGGCGGGTCACGATCATTCGAAACGGCCTCCCGATCGCGGAACGAGAAGGAGAGAAGGGAGGCGAGGACCCGTTCCCTCCTTGGGCCCGCGTTCGCATCGGCGCGATCGGGCGCCTCGAAACGCAGAAGGGGTTCGATATCCTTCTCGATGCCTTCGCGCGAATTCGAAAGGAGCGGCCGGACGCGGCGCTCCTCCTCGTGGGGGAAGGTTCCGTTCGCGGCGAGCTCGAGGAAGCGGCGCGGCGCCTCGCCCTCGGCGATGCCGTCCGCTTCGCCGGAGCGGTGCCGGACGCGGGCCCGTTCCTTCGCCGGTTCGATCTCTTTGTCCTCCCCTCGCGATGGGAGGGGTTTCCGCTCACGATCCTCGAGGCGATGGCGGCCGGCGTCCCGATCGTCGCCACGGCGGTCGACGGGAGCGTCGAGGCGATTCGCCACGGAACGGACGGGCTTCTCGTCCCCCCCGAGAACGCGGAAGCGTTGGCGGAGGCGGTGCGCGAGGCACTCTCGAATCCCGCCGCCTCCAGGGAGCGGGCGGAGGCGGCACGGAAACGCGCGGAGACCGAGTTCTCGTTCGAGCGGATGGTCGAGGGCTACCGCCGGGTATATGAAGCATGAAGAAGATTCTCGGTCTCTCCTCGATTCCGATCGACGAGAACCTCGGCGCGGGGGCCGAGCGGATCGGGAACCTGTACCGCCATCTTCCGAACGAGTACGAGCGGACGCTCGTCTCGCTGACCGGTCTTCGGGGCCCCGCCGGCGAGAGACGTCTTCCCGGCGGGGTGCGCGAGATCCGCCTCCGCTCGCCGGTTCAGACCCTATTCTATTACATCGAAAGAATGCGTGCGATGCCGTTCTTTCACGTCTCCGCCGCGCACAGGCTCTTTCCCGGAGCCGCGGGCCGGCGGCTTCGCGAAGGGTGGGATCTCGTGCAGTTCGATTCCCTCTGGCTGACGCCGTGGATGCGCCGCGTGCCGAGCGGAATCCCCGTCGTCTACGGAAGCCACAACTTCGAGAGCGATTGGTACGAAGGGGAGATCCGCCGCTATCCCTTCCCGCGCGTCCACGCCGCGAAGCTCGCCGCGCTCGAGCGGAACGCCGTCCTTCGGGCGGACCGGGTGCTCGCGACGACCAGAGACGATCGCGAGAAGTTCGTTCGGGCCTTCGGCGCCGACGAGCGGAAGATCGCCGTCGTCCCGAACGGCTTCGACGAGGAGCGCTTCCGACCTGCGACGGCAGACGAGAAGCGCGAGATCCGCGCGCGTCTCGGCCTTCCGGCCGCGGGCCGCATCGCCCTCTTCGCCGGCTCGAACGTTTCCCCGAACCGGGACGCCGTCGAGTCGATCCTCCGCGCGATCGCCCCGCGCGCGCCGGCCGGCATCCTCTTTCTCGTCGCGGGGGGGATCGGCCGCGCGTTCGAGCGTTCCGCGACCGACCGCGTCTTTCTCACAGGCCCGGTCCCGGACATCGTCCCCTACTTCCGCGCCGCGGACATCGGCCTGAACCCGATTCGCTTCGGATCCGGATCGAACATCAAGGTTCTGCAGTACCTCGGATCCGGCCTCCCCGTGATCTCGACGGCGTTCGGCATGCGCGGCTTCGACGACCTCTTCGAGCGCGTCACGGTCGCGCGGGTCGACCGGTTTTCTTATCATCTAGACCGGGTGGAGCCGAACGCGGAGGCGACGCGCCTCGCGCGGGAACGCCACAGCTGGCGAAACGCCTCCGTCATGCTGGCGGAGGTCTATGCCGATCTTCTGGGAGAAGCTTGTTCGTAGAAAGGACTCGTGATGCGGGCTTTCCTCTTCCGCTCCTGGCTGCTCGGACTCCTCGCGGCCGCGTGGACCGCCCTTCTCGCAGCCCTCGCGCTTCTTAGCCTCAACGAGCGCTTCATCGATTCCGCGAGGGCGGGAGGGCTCGTCTTCGTCCTTCTGCCGCTCGCCGCCTCCGTCCCCTTGTTCGCGCTCGCGGCGATCGTCGGCCTTCTCTCGCCGCGCGATCCCGGGAAGGGCGGGGCTCGCTTTCTCGGGGTTTTCGCCGCCCTCGTCGCGGCGCCGATCGGAGGCTCGCTTCTCTACCTTCAGGCGACGCGGCTCTTCCTCGATTCGCGGGCGCTCGTGCTCGCCGCAGGCGGGATCGGCCTCGTGCTGCTCCTCGCAGGCGGTTACCAGATCGGGCGCCTCCTCGCGCGCGTTCTTCTCTCAGAAGGAAGGCCGCGCCCGGCGCTTCTTCTTCTCCCCGTCGCGGCGCTCCTTGTTCTTCCGCCGGCCGGGTCCTATTTCTCCCACCGGCCGATCGACTTCGACGACGAGCCGCGGCTCCTCATCCTCGGCGTGGACGCGGCGACGTGGAGGATCATCGATCCGCTCGATGCCGAGGGAAGGCTCCCGACCTTCCGCGCCCTTCAGAAGGAAGGAACGCGCTTCGACCTCGAGTCGATCCCGCCGCTCATGTCGCCGATTCTCTGGACGACGATCGGGAGCGGCGTTCCTCTTTGGACGCACGGGGTCGAGAGCTTCTACAGTTCCGCGTCGGACCTCCGCGCGCCGCGCTTGTGGGACATCGCCGAACAGAAGGGATGGACGATCGGCCTTCTCGGATGGCCGGTCACGTGGCCGCCGCGTCCGGTTCCGGGCTTCCTCATCCCGGATCTCTTCGCCCGCGGGCCGGAAACCTACCCGAAGGAGCTTCAGTTCATCCGCGAGCTCGCCATGCTGGAAAAGGGGGGGAGGAAGCGGAATCTCGGAAAGTACGCGGAGTTCTCCGTTCGCATGATCCAGTACGGCGTGAAGCTCTCCACCTTCCGCGCCGCGTTCGAGGTCATGACCGGGCGGATGGACTTCACGGAGAAGACCGTCGCGCTCCGCCGCCTCAAGATGCTCATCCACAGCGACGTGTTCATCGAGCTGTGGGAGAGGCACAAGCCGCGCTTCGCCGCGTTCTACGACAACGCGATCGACGTGACCTGCCACTACTGCTGGAAATACTTCGAGCCCGAAGGATTCCCCGACGTCACTCCGGAAGACGCGGCCCGCTACGGCGGCCTGATCCCGGGCATCTACGAAGCGACCGACCGCGTGATGGCGAAGATCCTTCGATTCGCGCCGAAGAACGCGTCGGTTCTCGTCGTCTCCGACCACGGCCAGCAGGCGACCGAGACCGAGGAGTCGGGAGCGGTCCGCCTCATTCGGACGGAAAACTTCCTCCGGGCGCTCGGCCTCGACGAGACGGTCGACGGCGTGAACCTTGCCTCGACCGTGCATCTGAAACCGAAACGGGGCCGCGAGCTCCCGCCCGGCCTCGACGCCTACATACGCGACGTCCGCGTCGAGCGGACAGGGGACGCGGTCTTCTCGGTGAACATCGACGAAACGGGGAACTTCATCGTCTCCGTTCTTCCGGTCCGAGAGGTCGCTGCGGAACAGCTCGTCGTTCCGGGCCGCGGGTCGTTCCCCGCAAGCGAGGTCGTCGAGGAAACCTACGCCAAGATTTCCGGCGAGCACAGTCTGGACGCAATCCTTCTCGTCAAGGGTCCCGGCATCCGCGGCGGGGTGCGCGGAGGAGACGCGAACCTCTACGACGTCGCCCCGACCGCGCTCTACATGATGGGGCTTCCGGTCGGAGACGCGATGGTCGGGCGGGTTCTCGCCCCCGCGTTCGAGGAGGCGCGCTTCGCCGCGCATCCTCCCGCAGTCGAGACCTATGTGCTCACCTCTCCGGTCCCCGAAGAGGGGGGGAGCGCCGACGACGCGATGCTCCGCGAGCAGCTCCGCGCCCTCGGCTACCTGAACTAGGTGACAGACACCTTCTTCCACCATGGTGTCTGTCACCATTTCCCCCGCTCGTTCGTCTTGCCCTCGAACCCTTCCACCCGCTATAGTGGAGGCGAGGAGGGGGATCGCCATGAGACAACTCATGCGTCCGGCGGGAGCCTCGCTCGCCGTGTTTCTGATCACGGGCGTCCTCGGTTGCGCCGGCCTGGAACCGCGCGGCGAGGGCGAGCCGGTCCGAAAGGCCGAAGCGGTAGAAATCGATACGTACGTTCGCTCTCCCGAGGCGACCGCGGCGGAGAAGAGACGGTCGGTCGCGTTTCCCGCAGAGGAGGCCGAGCCGGTTCTCCACGCCGTTCCAGAGGACGAGCCGGTGCCCCTGCCGTCCGCGCCGCCCGAGTCGGCCTCGATCGCCGTCCGGCACGTCTCCGGGTATCGCGTGCAGCTCTACGCGACCCGCGAACCGGAAAAGGCGAAGGCGTTCGCGGAGTCCGCGCGCCCCCATTTCCGAGAGAAGATCTACGTCGAGTATCTGGAGCCGTACTACAAGGTGCGGATCGGGGATTGCCTCACGCGGGAGGAGGCGCGCCTCCTTCTCGATCGGGCGAAAGAGGCCGGCTTCGACGAAGCCTGGGTCACTGCCACGCTCGTGATGCGCACCGCCGGGGATGAGCGTTGAGCGGTTCGAATCTCCCGGGGAGCCCTCCGCGCCTCTCGGTGGTCGTGCCGGCCTTCAACGAAGAGAAGGTTCTCCCCGCATCTCTCGAGAGAATCCGCGTTTACCTCTCCATCCGGGGCGCTCCCTTCGAGATCCTCGCGATCGACGACGGAAGCGGCGATGACACGAGCCGCCTCGCGCGCGCCTTCGCCGAACGCCACCCGGAGTGCCGACCCCTTCGGAACGAAACGAACCGCGGGAAGGGATACACCGTTCGCCGCGGGATCGAGGAGGCGAGAGGCGCGTTCGTTCTCTTCTCGGACGCCGACCTCTCCACGCCGATCGAGGAGGCGGAGAAGCTGCTCGCCGCTCTTGAAGCCGGGTGCGACCTCGCGATCGGCTCGCGCGACCTTCCGGAGTCGGACGTCCGCGTGCGCCAGCCTTGGTACCGGGAGACGATGGGACGCGTCTACAATCGAATCGTCCGCCTTCTCTCGCTCTCCGGGTTTTCGGACACCCAATGCGGCTTCAAGGCGTTCCGGCGAAGCGCGCTTCTCCCGCTCCTCCCGCTCCTTCGCATCGATCGATACAGCTTCGACGTGGAGATCCTCTTCGTCGCCCGGAAGCACGGGCTCGCCGTCCGCGAGATCCCGGTCGTCTGGATCAACCGGGCCGACACGCGCGTCGATCCGCTTCGGGACGCGTCTCGAATGCTGGTTGACCTGCTCCGGATCCGGTACTATGATTGGGCCGGTCGTTACCGGAAGAGGGGCGAGCGGTCCCATCCGGATGCGTGACGGAGGGTCGCCGCCCGAACGTTCTTTTCTTATGGAGAGCGGGAATAGCTCAGTGGTAGAGCGCCACCTTGCCAAGGTGGATGTCGCGGGTTCAAGTCCCGTTTCCCGCTCCATCGTCGTCCTTGAAGCCCTGCGAGCCTGCGCGAGGCGGCATAGCCAAGTGGCTAAGGCAGAGGACTGCAAATCCTTGATCCCCGGTTCGAATCCGGGTGCCGCCTTTCTCTCCGCTCCGTTTCCGCCCGCACGCGCCGAGGTGGCGAAACGGGTAGACGCCGCGGACTTAAAATCCGCTGAAGTTCTCAACTTCGTGCCGGTTCGAGTCCGGCCCTCGGCACGACGCCGCCTGGGAGAGGCCCTTGGCCCGCGTCCTCTACGCTGACGAAACCCGGAACAGCCCCTTTCACGGCGTCTTTCCGGTCCGCCCGCTCGAGCGCCTTCTCTTCGGGGGCTTCACGTTCGAGGAGCGCTGGCACCTCGTTCTCTCGGACGCGGGCTTTGACGAGGGCGAATCGGACCGCGTCCTTTTTGTGAACCCGCTTTCGATCCCGGACGCGTCGCTCGTGGAGGCGATCCGAAAACACGGCGATCGGCCGCGCGCGTGGACGCTGGGGGGGCGGACCCTCGCGGTCCTCGCGGACGGAGATCGCGCCGCGGGCGGCGGTGAGGATCCGGTCCTCATCGATCTCCGCGGAGATCTCCCGGTGTCCGAGGGATCGGGGACGATCGTGGAGAACCCGTGGGACCTCGTGGCGGGGAACGCGCGCCGCATTCGAGAGGACGGGGCGCTCCTCGACGCGTGCCCCCGGCGCCCGGATCTCGCATGCTTCGTGTTCGAGCCCGCTTCCGGCGCCGACCTTCCCGACGCGCGCGTCCGGGGCTGCGCGGGCGTCTTCCTCGGAAAGGACGCGGCGATCGAGCCGTTCGTCCTCCTCGACGCGAGCGAAGGCCCGATCCGAGTCGGGGAGAGGGTCGTGATCGAGGCGCACGCCGTCCTCCGCGGGCCTCTCTGGATCCGCCCGGACGCGCGGATCAAGTCCGGGTCGCGTATCGGCCCCGGAACGACGATCGGCGAGGGGAGCCGCGTCGCGGGCGAGGTGGAGGAGACCGTCTTCGGCGCTTTCTCGAACAAACAGCACGAGGGCTTTCTCGGGCATGCGTATGTCGGGGAGTGGGTCAACCTCGGCGCGGGCACGAACAATTCGGATCTCAAGAACAACTACGGGACGATCCGCGTCGACTGGGGAGAAGGCTCGGTCGACACCGGGCTCCGCAAGCTCGGCTGCTTCATCGGGGACCACGTGAAGAGCGCGATCGGAACGCGGATCGGAACGGGGACCGTCGTCGGCGCGGCGAGCAACCTCTTCGGGGAAAGAGGGCTCGTCGGGGGCTATGTCCCGCCGTTCACCTGGGGGGAAGGAAACGCCCTCTACGATTTCGAGCGCGCGGTCGAAACGATGAAACGAGCGAGGGAACGGAGGAGGGAGGAGCTCGAGCGGGCGGGACGCCCGGCGTCGATGGAGGGGGGGGAGCTCTCTCGGCTTCGCGCCCTCTGGGAAGGAAGAAAGGGGAGGTGGTCTTGACCCGGAAGCGCGGGAAGGGTACAATTCAATCGGAGTTCGGCTCCGACCCGCGATTGAGCCCCCCACACGGCCGCGCCTCGGCCGGCCAAAGGCTCCCGAAAGGAAACTCGCAGGCAGCATGAAAAGAAACGGGCTTCTCGCAGGGCTCCTCCTCATCGGTCTCGCGCCGGAGGCGTTCGCGTTCGCGAAGTACGGGGGCGAGTTCCTCGCGACCGGGATCGGGGCGCGCGCGCTCGGCATGGGCGGGGCGTTCGTCAGCGTCGCGGACGACGCGACCGCCGGCTACTGGAATCCGGCCGGCATGATCTTCGTCGAGCGGCGCGAGATCGTCTTCATGCACTCGGAGCGGTTCGGGGACCTCGTGAACTACGACGCCGGGAGCTTCGTGCAACAGCTCGGAACGGCGAACGAGAACCGCGCCGCGTTCGGCTTTTCGTTCGTGCGGACCGGGATCGACGACATCGGCTACACGGAGCTCGACTCGACGACGCTCCGGCCCTACGTTTCCCGCTGGGTGAGCAACGCGGAATGGGGGTTCTTCTTCTCGTACGGCCGCCTTTGGAAGAGCTGGGCCGCGGTCGGGGGGAGCGCGAAGATCCTTCGCAAGAGCATCGGCGACGATTCCGCCCTTGGGATCGGATTCGACGTCGGGACGCTGCTCCGCCCGTGGAGACGCCTCTCGGTGGGGATCAATGTGCAGGACGCGACCACGACGTTTCTCGCATGGAAGAAAGAGACCGAAACCATCTTGCCGACGGTGAAGTTCGGCGTATCGTATCCGTTTCACGTCCCCTCGATCGGGGGGAGGCTCACCCTCGCCGCGGATCTCGATGCGCGCTTCGAGGGGAGAAAATACGCGACCGCCTACTGGCTGGGCGACGCGAGCGCCGACCTTCGGCTCGGGCTCGAGTACTCCTTCCGCGAGCGCCTCGCGCTCCGGCTCGGTCAGGAACGCTCGGGGGAGAACGCGTTCGCCGCGGGCGCGGGGTTCCGAATCCCCTTCGGAGGCAACGCGCTCTCCCTCGACTACGCGTTCCTCACGAACGCGGACCTCGACGATACGCACCGCGTCTCCGGTTCGTTCGCTTTCTAAGATCCGGTCTCCGCATCCTGGTCCGGGACGGCGCTGCCCTCCCCTGCCACGGCGGGTGACCGCGGCGGGAAGAGGCGGATCCGAACCAGCGAAGACCGGAAGCTCCGGAGCCGAGGGGTGGGGCTCGCTTGCTCAAGTATTCGTGAACCAGGTTCCTTAACAATTCGAACCAGGTACCTTAACAATTCGATCCGTGAGAACGGGAAGCCCCGGAGCCGGGGGCAGGGCTCGCTTACTCAAACATGCCGCGCGCGGCGCGCGGCAACTCGCCGCTGAGCCCTACCCCCCGACTCCGGAGGAAAACAGATTATTTGTGAACCAGGTTCCTTAACAATTCGCGCGTCCGACAACGCGACCACGGCGGGTGACCGCGGCAGGTGTCCGCGAGAAGCGCAGCCACCGAGGCTCGGCGAATGGCGAGCATCGAGCGGACAGCCGCGGGCAGGCCCCGCCG
>JAGUYC010000098.1 GCA_020061515.1 Gemmatimonadota bacterium | reverse complement strand
GGACGCGGAGCGCGTGCCGAGAGGCCGACCTGGACGAGCCGCTCCCGGAAACGTAGTCTCGGCACTACGTTGAGGAAGCGGCGACGGAAGGGAGGCCTCTTGAGGCCGCGATCCGCGGCCGCAGTAGGAAACGCGTGCATCATTCGGGCTAGTAGGTGAACCCGATGGCGAACCGGTTCACGCGCGGAAGGTCCTCCGCCTGCGGCACCGAAGCCCAATCGAAACGAAGACCGATCGACTTCACCTTCAGCCCGACGCCGAAGGTCATGTCCTCGATCCGCCCCTCGTGGTCGTAGATGTAGCCGACCCGTCCGGAAGCCATGTCGTAGTACGTGTACTCGATGCCCCCCTTCAGGATCGTCTCCCCTTCCATATAGACGAGGTTCTTCGTCAGCTCGGTCACGAGCAGGACCTTGTTCAGCTGGCTCTCGATCGGTCTCCAGCTGACGCCCGCCTTCAGGTTGCGCGGCAGCTCCTCCGGCTGGTTCTGGTCGTTGTAGACGATATCGAGACCGAGGTTCTGCACCATCATCCCCGCCTGCATGCGGATCCCCGGAATCCGGTAGAGGAGTGAGAGGTCCCCGCCGAACGAGATGCCGGTCCCGTCGTCGATGCCGAGCTCCTTGATCTGCGGCGAGAGCCGCGAGTAGATGAACTTGAACGACGCCCCGTAAGCGAGGTTCTCGGTCAGCGACGCTCCGTAGGCGACCATCGGGATGAAGTCGAACGAGTTGAAGTTCCCGAGGATGTTCCCCTGTTCGTCGATGATGTCCGACTCCCCGAGGTTGAGAAAGATGACGCCGACCCCGAGCCCCCCGCCCCACATCGGCCGCGAGTAGGCGAGGTAGTTGTAGGAGATGTCGTCGGCGAGCCCCTCGGCGAGCTTCGAGTAGTAGAGAACGACATCCGGCTTCGTCTGCCACGCGAGCCCTCCGGCGTTCCAGAAGGACGCGGTCGCGTCGTCCGCGATCGAGACGAACGACTGTCCGAGACCGGCAGCGCGGGCGTTCGGTGTCATGAGCGGGGCGATCGATTGGGGCGCTCCGTCCGAGACGGCGAGCGCGCTCCCCGCTCCCCAAACCAACAGGATCAGGACGATCGGAAGACTCCGTGCTCCAGCATTCATCGTAGGATACTCCTCTCAAGTTTCATCTGCGAACGATACTCGAAAATACCGTATGCCCTAAGGATCGGCAAGACGCCCCTTCCACCGAACGGGTCAACGAACGCCCTTCAGGACCGCGATCTTGCCGATCGACTCCGTCCTCGCGGAACCGTCCTCCGCCTCCGCGACGGCCCGAACCAGATAGACCCCGTTGGCCACAAGGTCGCCGTCGCCGTCCCTTCCGTCCCAGTCGAACCGGACGGAAAGGCCCGTCTCCGCCGTCGCGGACTCGATCTCCCGGATCCTCTTTCCGGTGTGCGTGAGGATCTGGATGGTGACGCGGGCGCTTCTCGTCAGATCGACGGCGATCTGGGTCGTCCCGTGCCGGTCCGGATCGAACGGGTTCGGATAGTTCAGCACCGGCGCGCGGAAAGCAAGCTCGGCGCCGGCGTCCACCACGATGATGTTGTATTCTTTCTCGGTTCGATTGTTTAGGTTGTCCGACGCGCGGAGAGCCAGCTCGTGCGGCCCCTCGAGAACGAAGACGTCCGAGAAGTCGGAGAGCCGGAAAGAAAGCCCGCCCTTCCGGAAGCTGTTCTTCTCGTACTCGAAGAAAGGCGTGAGGTCGATCGGCCGTCCGCGGTCGAAGACGATGTGCATCGTATAGAAGTTGTCGTTCCTCTGCAGGTTGATGCCGCTCTCGTCCTCGAGGTCGAGGCGGAAGACCGAGTTCTTCGTAAACGACGTGCCGTCCCGCACCGGGAATCCGTTCACGGTGAAGGAGATCTGCGGCCCGAGGGTGTCGCTCCAGACGGTCCCGGGCGGTTCCGCCGCAACCCGCACGCTGTCGTCCCCTCCCGAACCGTCGCGCGACTTCCCGGTGTCGAGCACGTAAGCGCTCGCCCGGCCGAGATTGCCGACCCTCGTGTCGCGTGGAGCGAAGAACGGAACCTTGAACCGTCCGCCTCGCACGTCCGCCGTCCCGCGGAAGAAGGTCGGGCCCTGCATACTGTAACGCGCCTTCCCCGGCCTCGGGTTGTTCGGCTGGCCGAGGCAGGCGGTGTCGAGGAAGCTGTACCCGAGCGTGTCGACCATCCCCCGAATCGCGACGTCCGCCGTTCCGTCGAAAGAGGAGACGAGGGCTCCGGCCGCGTCGACCACCTCTCCGAAAAGCGTGTCCACGCGCCCGCGGGTGAAGGAGGCCTCGCCTCCCCCTTGAAATCGAACGCCGAGCTCCGGAACGCCGAGCCGGAGCGCGGGGTCTCCGAGAATCGTGTACTTCTCGTCGTTGATCTTCCGGCTGATGCTCGTTCCCGAGACCGACTTCGCCGCCTGCGCGGCGAGCCCGAGAGGAATCACCTCGTGGTCGCCGGGAAGAAGGTTCTTCATGAACGCGACGTTGAGGGCGAGGCTCACACCGGCGAAGGCGGGGGCGTCCGAGGAGAAGGAGGCGAGCGCCCCCCCACCGATCATCTTGAGCAGCGCCTCCGCGATCGAGTTCCGATCGAGGAGATCCCAGCTTCCGATCGAACAGGAAAACGCGCAGAAGACGTGCAGTCGTTTGCCGTTGGTCAGGATGGTCGGCGAGACATCGGCGAGAACGAGAAGCTCCTCGTCCGCCATCTTGTCGACGCCGCCGTGGCCGAGGTAGCTGGAGAGGAGGAACCCCTCCTGAATCCAACCGATGTACGCGCTCTTGGCGAGCGGCTTCAGGCCCGCGGACGTGAGCGGATACTCGACCATGTACACCTTGACCTTGTCGAAGGACTCCGGCACCGAGTTGGCCACCGACTCCATGTCCTGCGTGTGCGTCAGAAGGAACCCGCAATCGAACTTGTCCTTCTTGACCTCGTCGTCCGCGAGAAAGAGAAGACGGTTGCGCCACAGCCCGAATTCCGGATCGGTCTCGTAGAGAACGGTCTTCTCGACGATCGCCCGCGCCTCGTCGATCGAGTTGACCGGCAGGCGCCCGACCGCCACATCCGGAATGCGGTCCCCCGCGCCCTCGGCGGGATCGAGGTAAGAGAAGAAGTCGTCGGTGGCATAGGTGTTCGTGTCGCTCCCCCCCCGGTCGATCCGGAAGAAGGTCGGGAGAAGCGTCGTTAGGGTCGAGGTGATGTGGCCTTTCTGATCCGAGGTCGCGTCCCCGACCAAGAGAACGAACACCGGCCTCTTCTCCGGCGCCCACTCGTGATACGCATGCGAAAGGAAATCGCGGATCGCCACCGCGTCGGGGACTCCCCAGGAGAATTCGTTGACGACCGCGGAGTAGGGGACGACGAGCGTCGAGTAATCGCTCGAGCGGTGCGCCACGAGATCGGAGACGGCGCCGATGTAGGGATCGTAGGCGATCACGAGATACTCGGCCGGGTCCCTCCCCTCGCGAAGGTTGAGCGGAACGTACTTCTCCACCGAGACGGGTCTCTTCCATGCGGTGTCGGCGACCGCGTGAAACGAGGCCGGCGCCGATACCTCTGCGTGAAGGAGCAGACTGTCGCCGGCCGCCGCGAGACCGGTCAGCTCCTTCACGTCGAAAGGATCGTCCACGCGAAACACGCGGGCCGCGCCGGCCCGAAGGCCCGCGATCGGAATCCGGTAGGAACCCGGCTCCGCCAACCGGAAGGGAAGCTCTCCCCCCCGCGCGCGGAAGTAGCGTTCGTAACCCATCTCAATCCAGCAGAGGTACACCTTCTGGCGGAAGGCGACCGTGATCTGGATCCGATTGAACCCGTCGTTCACCCAGTGCGCGGTCGAGTCGTAGTCGTAGGGTTGGAGCGCCCCGGACGCCGTCTGGCAACTGTTCCACTCTTGAAGCTCCGAGGGGACGCCGTTCACGCTGATCCGCGCCCGCTCGGTCCCGCAGTTTCCGAGCGCATCCGCGTAATGGAAGAACCGCACTCGGACGTTTCCGTCTCGGCTCGTGTCGGCGTCGAATGCTTGAACGAAGAAGATTTTGTTGTTCTCCGTCGGGCTGAACTTGTCCCAGAACCATCCGTCCTCGCCGAAGCGCGTGAGATCCTTGATCGTGTTCTCCTCGGCGTGGATCCGCTCGGGGAACGTGACGAGCGTGGCCGCGCCGGGCGCCGCGTCCGGCCCCGCCGCAAGCGTGCCCATCCTCTTCGGCGTCTCCCCGAACGTCCCGCCCCAGGTGAGCCAGTAGGTGTTCGTCCAGGAATACGGGTGCTCGACGTGGTCATAGTACTCCGCCGCGTCCGGATCGTACTCTCCCTTCCATCCGCTCGCCGAGAGCGCGTGGAACTCGATCCGATCCGTCGCGTCGAAGGAGCCGTCCTCTTCTCCGGCGACCCGGATCGCGAGCTGCTTCATCCAGTCGGGACGGGAAACCGTCTCCGACTCGGGAAGCGGAAGCCCGGTTCCCGCGTAGATCCGGATCGTGCGCGGATCGCCGATGGAGACGCGCGGGTTCAGGAGCCCGGCGGCGACAAGATCGTCGGTTGTGATCCGGTGGAGGCCCTTCTTGGAAACGGTGATCTTGTACCAGTTCGCGCTCGAAGCGAAGGAGTCGCCGGTTTGCGTCTTGCGCGGCGGGGCCGCCCTCTCGCGCCACGCTCGCCCCGACTCGTAGTTCGCCAGCGCTTCCCGGTAGACCGGCTCGAAGGGGTCCTCGGGGGGCGCCTCTCCCCCCCTCTTCGCGGCGCCCATGAAACGGACGCGAACGATCGCGGTGCGAAGGATCTCGGTCGTTCCGGAGCGGAAGTCGTGGCGGACCGGATGCACGCGGACCGGCACGACCCGCTGGTCTCGGAGGCGCGCCGGCGGCGAAACCTCGGTCCACGCTTCGGGGAAGAGACGCCCCGCGTACTCCTCTCCGATCTCGAAGTGCGCGTTTTCCTCGCGGTCCATTCGAGGAAAGGGAGCGAGACGAAGATCGCTCCTCCGCTCGACCTCGGCGTTCTCGACCTCGACCACAACCGATGCGCCCGGCGGGACCGCGACGAGAAGCTCATAGACGGGGACCGCGGGCGCTCCCACCTCGGTGAGGATCGAGAAGCCTTCGGCCCGAAGAAGAACCCGATCCCCGTCGACCCGCTCCTCCGCGAGCTCGGGGAGAGCGAACCGGAAAGAGATCCCCTCCGGGCCGTCGCTGAGAAGCGCGGGCGCCGCGGAGAAGGCGGGCGCGCACGCGGCGAGAAGAAGAGCGCCGGCGAAAAGACCGCGGGCGGAGCGCGGCTTCATCGAAGCCCGCGCAGGGCCGCGGCGGCGAGAGCCGCGAAGAGAACCGCCTGCGTGAGGGCGTGCTTCCGTCCGAGCGCCCTTCCATGCCGCGCGCCGTGCCCGGGGAAGTACTTCCTCCGGAGAGGGAGCAGATGCTCCAAGTCCGGAAGCGCCGCTCCCGCCGCCCCCCAGAAGAGCGGGGAGGACCCGGTCGCGATCAAGATCGCCCCAAGGGCGCCGACGGTGAGAACGGTATCGATCCATGTCCTCTTGAGGTCCCAATGGGGAACGAGGTCGAGGGGTAGGTGCGACGCCATTCCGGCCAGGAACGACGCGGGAGAACCCAACCCGAGCGACCCCAAAGCCGCCCCCGCCGCCGCGTGGGTGATCGTGGTCATCCGCTCAGCCACCCCCTCGCGCGACGGCCAAGAGCCGTTCTGGTCATGAGCAAGCAAGAAACGTTCCGTCCACGGCTGGGGACGAGCGTTCCTAATCCTCTTTCTTGTATATGGTTACGATTGCGACGTGCCCTCGGCCCCAGCCGGATGTCCCCTCCGAAGAACATCTGTCACCCGCCGGAGACGGCACCCGGATCGTGAAAGACGCCCATGCGCAGGTACTTGGAGGCGCGCTCATCGAGGACACGATCGATCGGGATCCTCGTGAGCTCTTCGAGGGCCGCGCGGAGAGCGGTTCGCACCGACTCGGCGGCCGCCCCGGGATCCCGATGCGCCCCCCCGAGCGGTTCGGGGATCACGACGTCGATGATCGCGAGCTCCTGAAGGTCCGGCGCGGTGATGCGAAGCGACTCGGCCGCCTGCTCGGCCATCGCTCGGTCCGCCCAAAGGATCGCCGCGCACCCCTCCGGAGAAATCACCGAGTAGATCGCGTTTTCCATCATGAGCACGCGGTCCGTGACGGCGATCGCGAGCGCGCCTCCGCTCCCCCCCTCTCCGATGATGACGGCGATCATCGGGGTGCGGATCCTCGTCATCGCGAGGATGTTGTCGGCGATCGCGTTCGCTTGGCCGCGCTCCTCGGCCTGGATGCCGGGATACGCTCCGGGCGTATCGATGAACGTGACGACCGGCAGGCGAAACTTCTCCGCGAGGCGCATGAGGCGGAGCGCCTTCCGGTACCCCTCCGGGTGCATCATCCCGAAGTTCCGCGCGAGCTTTTCCTTGGTCTCCCGGCCCTTCTGCTGGCCGATGAGGACGATCTTCATCCCCTCGAACGTCGCGAGCCCGCCGACGACCGCCCCGTCGTCCGCGAAGAGACGGTCCCCGTGGAGCTCGATGAACTCCTGCATGATCCGGTCGATGTAGTCGAGCGTGTACGGGCGGAGCGGATGGCGCGCGAGCTGAACTCGCTGCCAGCGCGTGAGCCGCGAGAAGACCTCCTTGCGGAGGTGATCCGCCTTCTTCTCGAGCTCGCGGAGCTCGTCCCCGGCCTCCAGGCCCTCTTGCTCGGCGATCTGGCGAAGTTCGGCGATTCGCTTCTCCAGCTCGATGATCGGTTTCTCGAAATCGAGGGCGACTTCCGGCATCGCGGTCCCGCCTCTCTTTGGACTTAAAAATACTGCCGATGAATGATCTGGAGCTCGCGGCTCCACTCCGCGGCCGTTTCATTCGCGGACTCTCCCGATCCGTTCTCGAGGAGGTTCCGGAAATCGGCCTCCAGACAAACGCTGTTCGAAACGCGCCAGACGAGCGCCGCGTTCAGGTATCCCTTCCCCTCGCCGAAGACTCCGTCGTCCTTGCTGTCGTTCGCGGCGAGATCGTATTCGACGAGAAGATCGACCCGCGAGTGCAGCGACTTCTCGATCCCAAAGAACGCGTTCAGGTTCTTCTGGCCGTCTCCTCGTTCAAGACTGTAGTTCGCCCCCCCGTGGAAGCCGAGATCCCCAAGAAAGATGAAGTGCTTGCTCGCCGCGGCGTAGAAGCCCCGGGACTTGACCCGGTACCGGCTCCAGGCCCCGTTGTACGCGCCATACCCCTGCGAATCGAAGCCGACCGCGAGCGCCGGGCCGTAATAGGTCTGGCGAAGGAGGAGCGCGCGGAAGAGGAACTCGACGCGCGGGTTCCCGTCCGGATCGCCGCTTCCGACGACATTCGTCCCGCCGAAGGAGGCGCCGAGGTGGACCGCGTCCCGGATCCCGACGCGCCAGCGGAAGAGGACCCCGCCGTTCGCATACAGGCGAAGAGAGGTATCGTAGGCGGCGTGCGGAAGGACCGACGCCGTCGGGCCGTCGATCAGATCGGTCGGGTCTTCCTCGGCCATCTCCGCGCCGGATGGGATCGCCGCCAGAAGGGAGAACAACACGACGAGCTCGATCCGGCGAGGGCGGCGCATGTCGCTTCCTCCCTTCGGGATTCCCCGCCCGAAGGATCTGCGCCCCCCCGGCCCGCCGATCGCGGGCGCGGGTGAAGTGCGCGCGTCCTCAGGGCTTGCGCGGAAACGGATCGCGGTTCGACCGGTCCCCGGCCCGAGAACGCCGAGGATCGGGGATGTTTCCTCGGCGTTCCGGCGGGCGGAATGTAGCAGACGAAGGGAGGGGTGTCAACGCCGGCGCGCGCCTCAGGAGGAGGAGTGCCCGGGGCAAGCGGCCTTCGGGCAGCCGGCCTTCTTGTCGGAGCCGTGCTTCGCGCACTTCCCGGCGACATCGCATCGGCCGTCGCCGTTCGCGTCCTTGAACTCTTTGCAATCCTTGCAGTTACACTGGCCTTGGCACTGCGAAGGGTCGCCGGGGCATTCCTTTCCTCGATGGTCACACGCCTTCTCGCAGAGAGCCGTCGCCGAGCACCGATCGCCACCCCCGGACTGAGCCACGGCCTTCCCGTAGTGCGAGGCCCCGTAGACGACCATCCCGATCAGCGCGATCCATACGATCGCCATCGCGGTGCGCTTCATGCTTCTTCCTCCGTTCGTCGTCTGTTCGCCGTGATTTCAAGCTGCTCCCGTGCCATTGTATCGGAAACCGCTCGCGAGCGCAAGCGGATCCGCAGCGCGCGGGGTCTCACCGTCCCGCCGCTCCTTCCCCCTCGATCTCGAGACCCGCCGGCGCGCCGCGTAGGCCGAGCAAGAGCCGAATCCAGAGCGGGCGCGGCGGAGCGGCCGCGTGATAGCGCGCGAGCGTCCCCCCGAAGGATTCCTTGAATCGTGAAATGCTCGGATGGTTGACTCCGAGAAAGTCGAACTCGGGGATTCCTTCCGCCGCAAGCTCGGAGAGCGCGCGAACCAGAAGACACGCCGACTCGCCGCCGCGCCCGATCTCCCAGTCGACACCGCTCTCCAACGAGTAGGCGCGCTTCCCGTCGAGACCGATCAGGAAGGTGGCGGCCGTGCGCCCGTCGCGAAGAAGCTCGACCACGCGCCCGCGACCCGACTCGAGAATCCAGCGGATCAAACGCCTTTCCTTTTCCTCGGGAATCGGGAAGCGCTTCCCTTGGCGTTGATAGCTCGCGAGCACGAGCCGGCAGTGCTCGTCCGCGTTCGAAGAGGAGCGAACGAGCGCGCCTTCCTCCTCCGCGCGGCGCACCCGCCGGCGCTGCGACTTCTCCATCCGATCGAGGAGGCTCTCCGCGGTCGCGTTCCGAAGATCGATGCGGAGCGTGTAGCGGAACGCCATATCCCATCCTTCCGCGCGGAACGCCCGTACGTCGGAGCACACGGGCGGGAGGAGAAGGGAGAGGAGCGGATAGCCCCCCGCCAGGAAGCGGAGCAAAGGCCGGATCGCCTCCGGCTGTTCCTCCCGCGCGACGAGCGGAAGGTAGGGAAGCAGGTAGGGGGCGGTCGCGATCGGGATCCCCGCTCGGCGCCTCAGGGGAAGGGCGACCCCCGCCGTGAGCGTGCCGTCTCGAAACAACCCGACGAGACGGACGCTCCCCCCGTAGGCGCGGGCGATCCGGTCCACCCACTCGCGCGAGGCGAAGAGAGGGGTCTTCGCGGACGCCTCGACGAGGTCATCCCAGAGAGGCTCCTCGCCCGGCGCGAGCGGTCGCACTCTTTCCTGCTCCGCGCTCACCGCGATCTCCTCGGCCCGAAGACGCGGGCCGCCGGCACGATTCGAAGGGGCTCGATCGGTTCACACACAAACCATTCCTCCCACGCGTCGCCAAAGAAGAGGATCTCTTCTTTCCCCTTCGCTTCCGGAAGGGACGCGAGAGAGCGCGCGACCGCGACCCCCTGCGAAGCCGGGAGCGCGTGCGCGGCCCCGCGTCCGACGAGCGCATACAGCCGCCTCTCCCCTCGAAGGACAAGAAGCGAAGCGGCGGGGCCGGATGTTCCCCGCACGGCGTACGCGGCCCCCATCTTCCGTTCGAGGGCGATGCGCGCGACCGGGTCGCTCGGTTCGCCCGAGATCGTCTCCACGAGAGGCGGGGAATCAGCGTCCTCTTGCGGGAGGGGGAGGCGGAACCCGTCTCTCGGCTCCACCCTCCACCCCGCCCATGAGAGGGCGCGCAGATCGATGAGCGAGGGGGACGCGTCGCACGAAAACCGTCCGTAGACCGACGCGAGCTCCCGCGCCAGGGACGAGAGAACCTCCACCCCCTGCGGAATCCTCCGCGTCGGGGAGACCCCTTCCCGATGAAGCACGTGAAGCGAGAAGAGCGGATACGGAGCCGACCTCCGCACGCGTTCTCTCCCCGGAGCGCCTTCCGTGAGGAGGAGCGCGCCGCCCGCGATCTCCTCGCCAATCCGACAGAGGTGAAGCGCCCAGGACGCGCCAAGCGCCGCGGCGAGCGTCTCCGCCCAAACCACGCGCGAGAAGAGGAAACCTGCGCCCCCTGCTTCGAGGGCGGCGCTCCACTCCTCGATCTCCTCCGCTCGTGTCGCTCGAACGATCTCGATCGCGGCCACGGTCTATCCCGTTCCCCGAAGAAACCCGAAGAGGCCTCCCCGACCGCCTCGCAGGGGAACGGCGGGAACGACCGGCCGCCCCGCGCGGATCGACCGGAGGAAATCGGCCGGGGAGTCGAACGGAGGAACCTCGTGGAAGATACGGCCGAGCTCGAAAGGCGCGTGAGCGTCCGATCCGCACGCCGAGAGGAGGCCTCTCTCCGCCGCGAAATGAGCCGCGCGCTCGTTGTCGCTCTCGTGCGGCGTCCGTCCGTTCCGAACCTCGAAGAGATCGATCCGCGACGCGCAGCGTTCGATCGCCTCGCCGAAGAGCCGGCTCTTTCGCTTGCGATCGAAAGGATGCGGAACGTAGACGAGCCCGCCCTGAGCATGAACGGCGTCCATCGTCTCTTCGGGAGAGAGGCCGGGGGGCACCGCCGCCTTGAGGAAAAGGCCGATCACGTCCCCGAGCGCGGTCGTGATCTCCTCGCCGACGATCACCCGCACCTTCCCTCGATCGCGAAGACGGAGCGCCCCCTCGATCGTGTCGTGGTCGGTGATCGCGAAGACGTCGATCCCCTTCTCGGAAGCCGCCGCCTCCAGATCCTCGAACGTGTTCGAGGCGTCGCCCGAGACTTCCGTGTGCACATGAATCTCCACACGCGTCAGGCGAGAGGTTTCCGCGCGATCGTCGGCCATCGTCCCATCCTTTCCCGTCGCTCGAGGCGGAGTGTATACTGAACCCGATCGGCCGGCGGAGATTTTTCTGGAGAAGAGGAACGAGCGATGTCGAACGAGGAAGTCGCGCGCGCGTTTCGGGAGATCGCGGCGCTTCTCGAGCTGAAAGGGGATTCTCCCTTCCACGCGCGCGCCTACTTGAAGGCGGCGGACGCGATCGAGCGGGCGGGGGATCTCGTCGGCCGGGCGCGCGAGGGACGCTTGACGGAGATCGACGGCATCGGCAAGGGTCTCGCCGACAAGATCGGCTACTTCCTCGCAACCGGCACGATCCCGATGTTGGACGAGCTCAGAAAGGAGATCCCGGCGGGGGTCGTCGAGCTCGCGCGCATTCCGGGGCTCGGACCGGGGCGGATCCGCGCGCTCCGCGAATCGATCGGGATCGAATCGCCGGAGGATCTTCGGTCGGCGCTCGCGGAAGGCCGCCTTTCCGGAGTGAAAGGTTTTGGTCCGAAGCTTCTCGAGGACCTCGGGCGCGCGCTTCGCCTCTGGACCGAATCGCGCGCGCTTCGCCTTCATCGCGCCGCCCGCCGGGAAGCGGAGGAGGTTCTC
>JAGUYC010000295.1 GCA_020061515.1 Gemmatimonadota bacterium | reverse complement strand
GCCGTCTCCCCCCCCACCCGCCGCGGATCGCCGCGGCGGCCACGAACCCGGACGGAACGAGAAGCGGGATCCTCCGCGCGAGGTACCCGGCCTTCTCCGCGACGAGCGGAAAGACCAGCGGGTTGAGGACGAGGAGGAGCACGACGAGGGATGCGGAGACGAGGAAGACCTCGCCGGCTCCGAAAGGCCGCTCCTGCGGCGCCACGAAGGGGAGCAGGAGAAAGGAGACGAAGCCCGCGAGTCCGATCACCTGCGCGAGCGTGATCGGATCGATCACCGAGAGGTTTCCGGGGAGAAGGAGAACCCCCTGACGGTGCAGGTGTAAAGAATTTGCCGGAGGATACGCGTGAATGAGCCGGAAGACGAGAAACGGAAGCGCGCCAATCACGCTCCCCGCCAGAAAGAACAGCGCCCCGGGCGCCTCGGAGCGGAGCCTTCGGACGAGGAGGAGCCCCGCCGCGAGCGCGCCGCTTCCGAGCCAAACAAGGATCGCGCTGAACGCGTGGACGCCGGCGGTTCCCGCGCCGAGGAGAACCGCGAGAAGGGTTCCGCGTGTCTTTCTCTTTCGGCGCGTGCTCTCGACCGCGAGCGCGGCCGCCTGGAGGTAGAGAAGCGGTCCCGCCTTCCCTGGGTAGCCGGCGGCGGCGAACCATTCGTCCTCGAGCCCGGCCCGACAGAGAAGAAGAAACGACACGGCCGCGATCCATGGGATCGTTCGTCCTCCGAACACGCTTCCCGCGAGCCAGAAGATCGAGAGGACGAGAAGGGCGATGTGCATCTTCCCGAACGCCGCGTACGCGTCCGCGGGGTCCGTTTTCGACAAGGTGCCCGCGAGCGCGAAGAGCGTGTGGTTCGTCCCCTTCCGCGGATCGAGAAGCGCATCCTGCCCCTTGTGGAAGTACTCGCCCGGAAGGAGATCGGCGCGCGCGATCTGGAAGCGGACGGTTCCGATGTGATCGGGCGCGTCGGTCCAAAAGCCCTCGCGCGGGCTCGTCGTGAGAGCGAGGAGAAGAGCGATGCCCGCGAGCGACCAGAGGTGCGGGTCTCTCTTCGACCCACCGCCGGAAGGGGCGCCGGCCCACGCGCTCCAGGCGCCGAGAAGGAGAAGCGGCGCGAGAAGGCCTCCGAGCGGAAGACCGGCGAGATGGAACGCGAGAACGAGAAGGGCGAGGATCCCGTGGCCGATTCCCCACGCGAGCGGAATGTGGATGCGGAGCGGGCTTCCCGGGCGGAGCCGTCCCGCGATCCACCATCCGGGAAAGAGCGCGAGCGCGAGGAACGCGGCCGGGAAGCGCGCGTCCGCCGGGAGCGGGGTCCCGAAAGCCGCCGCGCCCCAGAGGGCGGCGAAGAGCGCGCCGCGGATCCATCTCCCTTCGTTCATCCGATCACGTTCTCCTCGGCCCGCCGAACCGTCTCTTCACGAGGAAGAGAAGGTTCTGAATCCCGTCCTTCCACATGTTCAGCTTCACCTCTCCGATCCGCTCGTGATAGTCGATCGGGTGCTCGCCGAACCGCACGTCCTTCGCCAGGATCGCCTCGATCTTCAGCTCCTCGGAGAAAGCCATTCCGTCCGAAACGGGGGCGATCTTCGGGTAGATCGCCGAATAGAACGCCCACATGCCGGATTGCGAATCGCGGATCGCCCGGAAGAAGAGGAAGAAGGTCGCCGCGGTCAGCACCCAGTTGCCGAACCGATTCATGATCTGCATCGATCCCTTCTTCCGTAAAGGGAATCGGGAGGCCGACACGAAGTCGAAGCCTCCGTCGAGAAGATAGTCGAGAAGCGGGGCGATCTCCTCAACCGGATAGCTCCCGTCGCCGTCGAGCGTGACGACGATCTCCGATTTCGCGGCGGGGATCCCCGTCTTGTACGCGCGTCCGTAGCCCTTTCGCTCTTCGTGGATCACGCGCGCCCCGAGGCTTCGCGCCACATCGCCGGTCCGGTCGGTCGAGTTGTTGTCCACCACCACGATCTCGTCGACGAACGAGGGCATCCGTTCGATGACGTGCCGGATCCCCTCTTCCTCGTTGTAGCAGGGGATCACTGCGGAGACGGTCTTGTTACGGTACATGCGAAGACTCCATCCTCAACGCTGGTCGTTGTTCCGGAACAGCCAGCGCGCGAGAAGCCGCTTTCCGGGGGCGTTCGACCGTTCGAGGAGCGCGCGCTCCTCGGGCCCGAACACCCCGACGAAACGAACGGCGATCGCGAAGAGCACGACGGCCGCGACGAGAAGCGCGAGAAACCCGGACGGCGAGCCCGCGTAGGGGCGCGCCGGCCAGAGCAGGACGAGCACGGCCGAGGCGAGATAGCACCTCCCGAGGAAGCGCCAGGGGACGCCGATCGGTCCGTGGTACTTCCGCACCGCCCAACCCCGGAGAAAGGGCGAGATCCCGACGGCGAGCGCAACCCCCGGGATCGCCCCGGGGAGGCCGTAGCGCGGGATGAGCAGGAGATCGACGCCGAGGTTCACCGCCGCGAAGAGAGCGGAGAGCGCGAGGTTCACGCCGGTCTTCTCGAGCAAATACAGAGCCATCGAGTACGGGGTGCCGAAAAATGAGACATGAAAGATCACGAAGAGAATCTGCGCGTAGGGTCCCGAGGCGGCGCGCTCGGGGCCGTACAGAACCCGCACGAGGAGATCCCCGTAGAACGCGCCGAAGATCGTGATCGGCGTGACCAAGAGGAAGAGAAGCCGGAAGTAGTGGCGCGTCATTTCCGCGAGGCGGGCGCGGTCCCTCGTGTACACCTCGACGAACGCCGCGAGCACGAGAGGCCAGATCGTCTCGGGGACGAACTCGAGAAGAAGCTGCGGGAGCCGGTACGCGATGTCGAAGATTCCCGCCTCCGCGGCGCTCCGGAAGTAGCCGAGGAGAAGCGTCTCCGATTGCCGCCACGTGACGAGGTTGAGGATCTCGATCGCGAGAAGCGGGAGCGCGTAGCGCGCGATCCTCGATCCTTCCCGCGGGCCCGGCCGCGCGGCCAGCGATTTTCGGAGAAGCGCGACCGCGACGAGGCCGAGAAGAAGATGCGGCACCGAAGTCGCCGCAAGCACGCCGATCACTCCCCATCCGGCCCGAAGCGCGCCCCAGGTGAGGAGAAGGATCGCGACGCTGAGAAAGCCCTGAAGAAACGCGAGCCGTTTGGTTTGGAACGTCGCGTTCAGCGCGTTCATCGCGAGGGAGAAGAGCAGGTTCCCCGAGAGGAGCGCGAGCCCCGCGAGGAGCGGGGTGCCGATCGGCGTCCCGTAGAGCGCGTCGATCGTTCCCCGGAGCCCGAACGCGAGAGCGACGAAGAGGACCCAACCCGCCGCTTGAAGAAGGCCGCAGAAGCGAAGGAGCCGGAGCGACCCCGCGCCGCTCGATTCCCGCTCGGGGAGATAGCGAAGAATCGCGTTCCCCATTCCGAGGCCGATGATCGCCGCCGCGAAGGCGAGCGCCGTCCGCACGATCGCGAGCTCCCCGTACACTTCCGCCGAGAGAAGACGCACGACGAGCATCGAAGCCCCCAGCGAGAAACCGAACCGGAGCGCCTTCGCCAGAAGACTCCACGGGACCGCCGAAGACGCCTTCGCCAGCGTTCCGCTCAACGTCGCTCTCCATTCTCCACCCCGCCGCGCGCGCGCACCGCTTCCGCTTCCACGAGGGACGCGAGATCCACGATCGACCGAACCCCTTCCGGGATCGGCCGGTTCGAGAGAAGGATGCCGTCCGAGCCGCGCTCCTCGGGGCGGTATCCGTGCATGGCGGCCGGCGGCGCGGACCCCATGAACGAGGGGGCGATCACCGTCCCCGCGTCGGCGACGAAGATCGTCTCTCCGTACTCCCTCCCCGGGAAGTGGACGGCGTACCGCTTCTCCTCTTCGATCGAGAGAAGGCGTCCCCCTTCCGTCTCCTCGAGCAGCGCGCGGATGCCCCGCTCCGCCTCGCCGCTTCGGAACCAGAAACGGGCAAAGGTTGAATCATAAAAGGGAAGGTAGTCCTTCCCCTCGCGAAAGGGGAGGGCGCGAACGCGGGGCATGAGGTCGATCGTCCGCTCGACGTCGACCATCCCGTGATCGCTGAAGAGAAGAAAGGCCGTCTCGTCGAAGCGCTTTCCCGCTTCGTCGAGGACCGCGCGAAGGCGCTCCTCGTACCGCCGGATCCGCTCCCCCGTTTCGGGAGATCGCGTGCCGCGGGCGTGCATCGTCCCGTCGAGCTCGAACGCGTAGAAGAAAAGGAAGGGAACGTCTCCCGCGCGCGTCGCGGAGAGAAGCTCGTCGAAGTTCCTCTCCTCGGGGGTGCGCCAGAACCAGGCCCGATACGGGATGCGGCGCTCCTCGATTCGGTCGAAGAGAGTGGGAATCCCCTCGAGGGCGTTCGGCTCGAAGATCGGCCGGCGCTCCGGGAGGTCGAACTGGGGGAGGAGACGGAGCGGCACCTGGTAGAGATGGTAGTAGCCGCGGATCTCGGTGAACGAGGCGAAGCATCTCTCGTACGCCGTGCGCACGCGCCTGCCGAGCTGCGGGACGCTCTCGAAGGGGGCGAGGAGGCGCGCGAAGCCGAAGGGGGTTTCGCACGGATTCCGGCGATAGAGGAACCAGCGCCCATGCTCGTCCGGCCGGCGCCCGCTGAGAAGAGAGGGGAGCGCGGCCGAGCTGAACCCGAGAACGGTGTGGAGAGGTTTCCGGTGCTCGAGCTCGGGGAGGAACGGATGCGTTTCGAGAACGTCCCAGCCGAACGCGTCGATAAGAACGGCGATCGTGACGCGTTTCATGGCATCTCCACGGGAAGCGGGGGGCGGCTCCCCCCCATCACCTCCCGGTTCCAGTAGCCGCAAACGCTTCCGCGAAGGGCGGCCCAGCCCTGCGCGAAGGGTTCCTTTTCGCGCGGGCGCACGGGAGCGATTCGGCGCGCCTCGGCGAGGAGCTTCCGGTCGCGGGCCGTCTCCTCTTCCCCGGTCAGAGGTCCGGACGCGCGAAGAAGAAGAACCACCGCCGAGTAGTTGG
>JAGUYC010000169.1 GCA_020061515.1 Gemmatimonadota bacterium | reverse complement strand
GGAGACCGCGTGCGTCGCCACATCCCTTCCCGAGTTTCTCGCGCTCGCGGCGGATCTCGGGCTCGGGGAGGCGCTCGCGGAGGAGAGAGCGTGAGCTTCGTCGTCGCGATCGACGGGCCGGCCGGATCGGGGAAGACCACGACCGCGCGGGCGGTGGCGGAGCGGCTCGGCTATCGCTATCTCGACACCGGGGCGCTCTACCGGGCGCTCGCGCTCGCCGTGATCCGTTCAGGCATCAAGGATCCGCACGGGGAGGAGGCGCTCGCGGTCTGCCGAGCGGCGCGCGTCCGCCCCGTGTGGGAAGGGCGCGCGATGCGCGTTCTCCTCGACGGGGAGGATGTGAGCGAAGAGATCCGCTCCCCGGAGGTGACGCGGCTCGTCTCTCCTCTCTCCGCGCGGCCCGAGGTGCGCGCGCTTCTCGTCGACCTCCAGCGCGAGGCGGGCCGCGAGGGGGGGATCGTGGTCGAGGGGAGGGACATCGGGAGCGTCGTCTTCCCCGAGGCGGGCCTCAAGGTGTTCCTCGTGGCCGATCCGGAGGAGAGGGCCCGGCGCCGCTGGAAAGAGATCGAGGCGTCCGGGGTTCGCGCGAACCTGGAGGAGATCCGGCGCGCGATCGACGAGCGGGACCGTCGGGACTCCGGGCGGAGCGTGGCGCCCCTCGTCCGGGCGAAGGACGCGGTGGAGATCGACACGACCCGCCTCACGATCGACGAGCAGGTCGATCGGATCGTGCGGCTCGCCCGGGAGGCGGGGGCGTGAAGACGCTCTATCGGGTGAGCTGGACCGGGGCGCGCGCGCTCGTCAAGCTCGTCTACGGCTTTCGCGTGGAGGGGACGGAGCACATCCCTCGGGAGGGGGGGATGGTCCTCGCCGTCAACCACGCCTCCTCCGCCGATCCGGTGATCGCCGGGCTCGGCGTTCCGCGCGAGCTCCATTTCTTCGCCAAGAGGGAGCTCTTCCGGAACCCTCTCCTCGCGGGCCTCATCCGCGCGCACAACGCGCTCCCCGTCGACCGGGGGGAGGTCGAGAGAGGAACGCTTGAGCGGGTGATCCGCCTCCTCTCCGAGGGCGGGGCGCTCCTCGTCTTCCCCGAGGGGACCCGCTCGCGGGACGGAACGATCGGCGAGGGACGCCCCGGAGTGGGGATGATGGCCCTCGCCGCCTCGGTCCCGATCGTGCCGGCGTACCTCCGGGGAACCCTCCGGATGGGGGGATCCTTCATTCGGAGGGGGCGTCTCGGGGTCTTCTTCGGGCCGCCGCTCGATCCGGCGTCGATCCCGGGGGCGAACCGGAAGGAGCGCTACCGGAAGATCGCCGAAGAGACGATCCACCGGATCTGCGCCCTCCAGTCGAAATATGGCTGGCGCGAAGGGGGGAGCCTGCCCTAAGATAAGAGATTGCCCTCATGGAGGGCGCATCGTTTCGCATGAGGAGGAAGAGAGCCGGTATGGATTGGAACGAGGAAAGGAGACGCGCAGGCAGGGGGCGCCCGTACGATGACGACGCGGACGACCGCGACGAGGACGGGCGCGCGGACGGAAGGGACGAAGGTCCCCGCCCGGCGCGGATCAGGTTCGTCAACATCGACGAGGAGGACGGAGAGGCGACATCCGCGGATCTTCAGCAGATGCTCGGCGTGTACGAGGAGTCGATGCGGGAGATCGAGGAGGGACAGATCGTCAACGGGACGGTCCTCCGGGTCGGCGAGAACGAGGTGATGGTCGATGTCGGCTTCAAGTCGGAAGGGGTGATCGCCCTCTCCGAATTCCCGGAGCCGATCAACATTCGCGTGGGGGACCGGATCGACGTCTATCTCGAGAAGCTGGAGAACCAGGACGGCCTCGTCGTCCTCTCGAAGCAGCGGGCGGACTTTCTCCGGGTCTGGGGGCGGATCAAGGACGCGTACGACGCGGGCTCGATCGTGGACGGACGGCTCGTCCGGAGGATCAAGGGCGGCGTCGTCGTCGACCTTTTCGGGGTCGAGGCGTTCTTGCCGGGCTCCCAGGTCGCCCTTCGCCAGGTGCCCAACCTGGATGATTTGATCGGACAACTGTTCACGTTCAAAATTATCAAGCTGAACAAGCGGCGCCGCAACATCGTCGTCTCCCGCCGCGTGGTGCTCGAGGAGGAGCGGAACAAGAAGAAGGAGAGGCTGATCGGGGAGCTCGAGAAGGGGCAGATCCGCGAGGGGGTCGTGAAGAACATCACCGACTTCGGCGCCTTCGTCGACCTCGGCGGGATCGACGGTCTCCTTCACATCACCGATATGTCGTGGGGCCGGATCGGACATCCGTCCGAGGTGGTGAACATCGGCGAGACGATCCGGGTGAAGGTCCTCGAGTTCGACCGGGAGAAGGAGCGGATCTCGCTCGGCCTCAAGCAGCTCACCGCCTATCCGTGGGAGGACGTCGAGTCGCGCTACGCGGTCGGCTCGCGCATCAAGGGGCGGGTTGTCTCGATCACTGACTACGGCGCCTTCGTGGAGCTCGAGAAGGGGGTCGAGGGGTTGATCCACGTCTCGGAGATGTCCTGGACGCGCCACATCCGCCATCCCTCGAAGGTCCTCGGGGTCGGGGACGAGCTGGAGGCGGTCGTGCTCAAGGTCGACCGCGAGGCGGAGAAAATCTCGCTTGGCCTGAAGCAGACCGAGCCCGATCCCTGGCTCACGATCGAGCAGCGCTATCCGGTCGGCTCGCGGCTTTCCGGAAAGGTCCGGAACCTCACGAACTTCGGCGCGTTCGTCGAGCTCGAGGAGGGGATCGACGGGCTCGTGCACATCTCCGACATGTCGTGGACGAAAAGGATCAAGCACGCGAACGAGATCGTGAAAAAGGGCGACCTCGTCGAGGTGATGGTCCTCAACATCGACAAGGAAAACCGGCGGATCTCGCTCGGCCTGAAACAGGTCCAAGAGGATCCGTGGGACCATATGGAGATTCGGCACCCCGAGGGATCGACGGTCGAGGCCTCGGTCGTCAAGGTGTTGGACAAAGGGGTCGTGGTCGATCTCGGCGACGACGTGGAGGGGTTCGTTCCCCTCTCGCAGATTCCGGACGAGATCCTTCGCGACTCGAAAGAAGGTCTCGTGCCGGGGAGGAATCTCGACCTTCGCGTCGTGCGGGTCGATCCGCAGAACCGAAGGATCGTGCTCTCGGTGAAGGCGTTTCTCCAGCAGGAGGAGCGGGACGAGGTGGATGGCTACACGCGCCGCCATTCGGGAAGCGCGAAGACGACGATCGCGGATCTCGTCGACTTCTCGAGAGGCGCGGAGGACGACGACGAGGAGGACCGATAGGCCTTGACAGGGGCCGCCCCGGGCCTATAATCGATTCTCTCATGGAACGTATCTTGCGGGAAATCGGGCGATTAGCTCAGTTGGTTAGAGTGCTTGCTTGACATGCAAGAGGTCACTGGTTCAAGTCCAGTATCGCCCACCATCGCGATCCGGTCCGAGGGGGGGAAGGACCCCGCGCACGCGGGGGGCCCCGGGCGCGGGTCTCTTTTTGTCTTGAAGCGCGGCCGGCCATGTGGCGGCGCGCGCGGGGGGATTGGCTTGTGTCCGGGAAGGATCTGAGCCCCGAGGCGTACGAGGTCTACCGGCACTCGGCGTCCCACCTGATGGCCTCGGCGATCGAGAGGCTTCATCCGGGAGTTCGTTTCGCGATCGGTCCGCCGACGCAGGAGGGGGAGAAGTTCGGCGGGGTCGGTTTCTACTACGACCTCGACATGGAGCACGCGCTCTCGCCGGAGGACCTTCCGCGGATCGAGGAGGAGATGCGGAAGCTCGTGGCGGCGGATCTCCCCTTCGAGCGGGAGGAGGTCGCGCGCGGCGCGGCGATCGCGCTCTTCGAGACGAGGGGGCAGGACTACAAGGTGGAGATGCTCCGCGAGATTCCGGACGGTGAGCCGATCACGCTCTATCGCCACGGGGATTTCGTCGATCTCTGCCGCGGCCCGCACCTCGCGCGCACCGGGGAGATTCGGTCGTTTCGGCTTCTCGCCGTCGCCGGGGCGTACTGGCGCGGGGACGAGACGAAGCGGATGCTCCAGCGCGTCTACGGGGTCGCCTTCCCGGACGAAGAATCGCTGGAGACGTACCTCCGCAATCTCGAGGAGGCGGAGAAGAGAGACCATCGAAAGCTCGGGAAGGAGCTCGATCTCTTCTCGATCGACGAGCGTTTCGGCCCCGGGCTCATCTTCTGGCATCCGAAGGGGGCGCGCGTTCGGAACGAGATCGAACGCTTCTGGTATGAAGAGCATTTTCGGAACGGGTACGACGTTCTCTACACCCCGCATCTCGCCAAGGAGAGGCTCTGGGAGGTGTCGGGGCACATGAGCTTCTATCGGGAGCGGATGTACTCGCCGATGGACATCGACGGAACGAACTACATCGTGAAGCCGATGAACTGTCCGTTCCATATCCACGTGTACCAGAGCCGGCTTCGAAGCTACCGGGATCTTCCGCTCCGCTGGGCGGAGCTCGGGACCGTCTATCGCTACGAGCAGTCGGGGGAGCTCCACGGCCTGAAGCGAGTGCGCGGGTTCACGCAGGACGACGCGCACGTCTTCTGCACGCCGGAGACGCTCGCGGGCGAGATCGGGCGCGTCCTCGCCTTCACGCTCCACATGCTCCGGACGTTCGGCTTCGACGCGTTCGACGTCTACCTCTCCACGCGGCCGGAGAAGTCGGTGGGGAGCGACGCGGACTGGGAGGCGGCGACCGCGGCCCTTCGCGCGGCGCTCGAGGAGTCGGCGCTCCCCTTCACGGTCGATCCGGGAGAGGGGGTCTTTTACGGGCCGAAGATCGACGTGAAGATCCGCGACAGCCTCGGGCGGTCGTGGCAGTGCTCGACGATCCAGGTCGACTTCAACCTTCCGGAGCGGTTCGATCTTTCGTATCGCGGAGGGGACGGAGCCGAGCACCGTCCGATCATGATCCATCGGGCGCTTCTGGGGAGCTTCGAGAGGTTCTTCGGCTGCCTCGTCGAGCACTACGCCGGGGCGTTCCCCGTGTGGCTCGCGCCCGAGCAGGCGCGTCTCCTCCCGGTCTCCGAGAAGGAGAACGCCTACGCGCTCCGGGTGGGGGAGAAGCTCCGCGCGTCCGGCGTTCGCGCGGGGGTGGACGACGCGAACGAGACGCTCGGAAACAAGATTCGGAAAGGACGCGAGGAGAGGATCCCGTATCTTCTGATCCTCGGGGGACGGGAGGCGGCGGCCGGAACGGTCTCCGTCCGGAAACGCGGGGAGGGGGAGACGGGCGTCCTCTCGGTGGACGAGTTCCTGGAAAGGATTCGGGGCGAGATCGAGCGGCGGGAGACCGGACTCGTCCCGAGGGAGGAGAAGCGATCAAACCGATAGAAGTCCGGGTAAACCGGAGGATCCGCGTTCCGACGGTGCGTCTGGTCGGGGACGACGGCGAGCAGATCGGGGTCGTCCCGACCGAGCAGGCGCTCGCGATGGCCGAGGAAAAGGGGCTGGATCTCGTGGAGGTCGCCTCGAGCGCTCGGCCGCCTGTCTGCCGGATCATGGACTATGGAAAGTTCAAATATCAACAAGCAAAGCGAGCCCAAAAGGCGAAGCGGAAGCAGCACGTCACGCACCTGAAGGAGGTCAAGCTCCGTCCGAAGATCGAGGAGCACGACTACCAGTTCAAGCTCCGGAACGCGATTCGGTTTCTCGAGGAGCGGGACAAGGTGAAGCTGACGATCCTCTTCCGCGGGCGGGAGATGGCGCACCTCGACATCGGCCGCCGGATCCTCGAGCGGTTCGTTCGGGACGTGGGGGAGGCGGGCGCGGTCGAGGTTCCCGCCCGGATGGAAGGGCGAACGATGACGCTCGTTCTCTCGCCGAAGGCGCGCACGAAGGCGCCGGAGCGGAAGACCGAAAGGACCCCCGCACTCGAGGAGAGCGGGGCCGGCGAGAAAAGCGAACAGTGAAGGAGTGAAGGAATCTTCGGCCGGAAGGTTCCTTGAGGGGAGAGAGAATCATGCCACGAGCGAAGAGCGGCCCGCCCGGGGCCCGTCGCCACAAGAAGCTTCTCGAGAAGGCGAAGGGGTATCGGGGGGCGCGCAAGAACACGTATCGGAGCGCGCTCCGCGCGGTGATCAAGGGGCTCCAGCACGCCTACCGGGGGCGCAAGCAGAAGAAGCGCGACTACCGCGGCCTTTGGATCGTTCGGATCGGAGCGGCGGCGCGCGCGCACGGCCTCTCCTACAGCGCGTTCATGCACGGCCTGAAGTTGGCGAACGTCGACCTCAATCGAAAGGTCCTCGCCGATCTTGCGGTCCACCAGCCGGACGCGTTCAAGGAGCTGGTCGAGACGGCGAGAGGGGCCGAGGCGAAGCCGTAGGTTTCCCTCGTGCGGGGGCACCCGCGTTCGGTCGATTTTTCGCTGGACGGCCGGCGCGGATGTGCTATGTTTTGAATCGATAAGGAGCGGTTCCTCATGGAGGACTTGAACTTGCGGCGCCTCGACGAGCAGATCGCCCTCGTTCAGGAGCGGTTCCTCCAGCAGGCGAACGAGCGGGCCCGCTGGGAGGAGGAGCGCCGCCGAATCGAAGAGAGGCTTCGCGCCCTCGAGGCGGAGATGGCGGCCCTTCGCGAGGCGGAGAAGCGCCTTCTCCTTCTCGAGTCGGAAAACGAACGGTACCGGAAGAGCCAGGAGGCGGCGCGCCAGCAGGTGGGCCGCGTGCTCGAGAGAATTCGTTCGATCGAGCGGTAGGCGATTTCGGATTTTCCTATAGATGGAAGAGATAGCGGTCGATCGCCCGCGGCGCGGGCAGGGGCTTGAAGAGTTCTGGAAAGACAAACCGGACGTCGGTATTCGATCGTTCGTTTGCGGGGACGGAGTGGAACCCGAGAAGAAGAGCGCGAAGGTCACGATCTTCGGGAGCGACTACAGCATCAAGGCGACCGAAGATCCCGCCTACATCGAGCGGATCGCTCGATACGTCGACGGAAAGATGCGCGAACTCCAGGGGCGCGGCACGGTCTCGTCCTCCACCAAGATCGCCATCCTCGCGGCGATGAACATCGCCGACGAGCTGCACCGGGCCAGGGAAGCCCGGGACTCGTGGCAGCGCATGGTGGATGAGCGCGCGACCGAGTTGGCCGGTATTCTGGGGGGACGAACGAACGATTGATCCGAGGCCCCGGATCTTCGGGGCCGGTGTCCGAAACGGCTCGAGCAGAAGCCCCGCCCGCGAGACGGCGCCCCGGCGATTCGGGGGGCCGGCGCCGGCGGGGCTTTCGG
>JAGUYC010000077.1 GCA_020061515.1 Gemmatimonadota bacterium | reverse complement strand
GACGACCCCGATCAGCGACGGTCGCCCCGCGGGAAGCCAGGAGTCGACGGGCGCCCTCATCGCCCCGCGGGCTCCCCCGGGTGGGCCGGCCCGAACTTCTCGAGGAGGAACTCCTTCATCTCGCCGAGGTCGGTGAAGATGCGCGTCGTCTTGCTCTCGAGGAAGGGGGAGCGCCTCGTGCTCGCGTAGTAGAGGTAGACGTCCTTGTTGTTCGAGAAGCCGTGATACACCTCGTCGTTCACGCCCGGCGAGTCGAGGCCGTACGGGTTGTAGACGATCACGATGTCGCTCTGGTTGATGAACGTGAAGTCGCGCCAAACCGTCACCTTCTTGAGAAGCGCGGCGTCCGCCCCCTCCCCTCCCTCCGGATCCATGTCGAGATCCTTGATGCTCATCGGGTCGAAGAGGACGAGGAAGCGGCTCGCAAAATCGCGGAAGGCGCGCACCTCGCGGAAGAACGCCTCGGGATCGACGCCGGTCTCCTTCTTGAACAGCGCGCTGATCGGATAGGAGAGGTACGCCTTCGGGTGCTCCGGCCCGACGATCAGCTTCCAGAGCGAATCGACAGGCTGCGCCTTGGGGATCATGTAGAAGGGGCGGTTGAGGAAAGCGGACATCGTCTGCGTCACGAACGTCTCGACGTTCTGCCAATCGACGATCTCCGCCCGCGTGAGCCTCCCCTTCCACTGCCGACTCATCTCCATCCTCTCCTCGATCTTGCGGAGGTCGTCGACGAGCGTGAGAAAGAGGCTCGGCTTCAAGAGGTTGAGATAGTAAGGGTCAAACCCCGAAAGAAGAATCCCCTCCCATCGGAAGCAGGCGTGAAGGGAAACGAGATCGACGCGGTCCGGCGCGAGGTTTTTCAAGATCTCCTCGAAGACCGCGGCGCGGAGGGTCTTCAGGGTGACCTCGGGGGCGTCGAGGATCTTCTCGTCGCGATAGGGGACGCCGAGGATCTCCGCCTTGCGGAGGAGCATGCTTCCGACGTCGTGGACCTCGACCCGGGCTCCGTGCTTTCGTCCCTCTTCGGCGACCTCGCGGAGAAGGGGAACCTTGTCGATCTTGCTGATTCCGGTGCAGATCACGGTTCCGCGTGGCGAGTCGGGAAGAGCCGCGTCGAGCTTCGTCATCGTCGTTCCTAGAACCCGGACGGTTCGCGCACCGCGTCGAAGACGATCGTGAGACACGTGTCGGCGGTGCAGAAGAAGTGTTCCATTCGGATCACGTGTTCGGTGCGCCTCGTCCCGCGGAAATGGAGAGTGTCGACCGGCGCGCCTTCGTAGGTCTCTCCCTCGGGATCGATCGTGAAGCGGATCGCGTTCCCGCTCGCAGTCCCCTCGCGGATCGTCTTCGGGGCGCTCCTCGCGCCGCCGGCGTCCTCGGTGTACACGGATCCCGCGAGCGAGTCGCCGCTCTGCTCGATCTCGAAGAGAAACGAGGATCCCGCGAAGCCCGGCGTTCGCCAAAGGCCGGTGTAGTAGCTCTCGCGATGAAGAACCTTCTCGTCTCCGCAGGCCGCGGCGAGGACGAGACCCGCGGCGAGAAGGAACCCGGTCATCTTCCGCACTTCATTCCTCCTTCACGATCGCCACCGAGGCGCTCGCGCCGATGCGGCTCGCTCCCGCGCGGATCATCTCTTCGGCGTCGCTCCGCGAGCGGATCCCTCCGGCCGCTTTCACCCCCATCCTCGGTCCGACCGTCTCGCGCATGAGACGCACATCTTCGACCGTCGCGCCCGACGGCCCGAATCCGGTCGACGTCTTCACGAACGCGGCCCGCGCCCGGAGCGCCGCTCGGCACGCGCGGACCTTCTCGTCGTTGTCGAGGTAAGCGGTCTCCAAGATCACCTTCACCGTGACGCCGGCTCCGGCCGACTCGACGACGCCGCGGATCTCCTTCTCGACGAACGCGTCCTCCCTCGATTTCAGAGCGCCGACGTTGATCACCATGTCGATCTCCTCGGCTCCGTCGAAGCATGCGCGGCGCGTCTCGAAGGCCTTCGTGAGCGGAGCGTTCGCTCCGAGCGGGAAGCCGACGACCGTGCAGACGAGAATGCCCGTTCCATCGAGCGCGTCCCGGCAGAGCCGCGCCCAACAAGGGTTCACGCAGACCGACGCGAAGCGGAACCGTTTCGCCTCGTCGACGAGCGTCTCGATCTCCGCGCGCGTCGCGTCGGCGCGGAGGATCGTGTGATCGATGAGCGGCGCGAGGTTCTTCGGGACGCTCCCCGCCCCCGGCGCGCTCGAGACGCGGTTCGCCCCCTCGCGGACGATTCGAGCAGTCGTCTCGGGGCAGAGCGAGGCGCACTGTCCGGGGACCGCGCACGAGGCGCACGAGCGGCCGTCCAGATTCGGCGCCTCTCCCCCGCTCCGGCCGAGCCGTGCGAGGACCTTCTCGACGATCCGGTCGATCGATCCGTCGTCGCTCATCGAAGGATCTCGCCTCCCTTTCGCAAAACGCCGACGAAGGGGAGGTTTCGGTATCGCTGCGCGTAGTCGAGGCCGTACCCGATCACGAACAGGTTCTCGATCGAGAAGCCGACGTAGTCGAGAGGAATTTCCCTTTCCGCGCGCTCCCTCTTGTTGAGGAGCGTGCAGATGCGGATGCTCCTCGGAAACTTGGAGCGAAGGAAGCTGAGCAGGTTGAAGAGGGTGTGGCGCGTGTCGACGATATCCTCGACGACGAGAACATCCTTGTCCTTGATCGAGAGGTCGAGCTCGCGCGTGATTTTCGCGCGTCCGTTCGATTCGGTCGAGTCGCCGTACGACGAGATCTGCACGAAATCGAGAACGAGCGGAAGATCGACGGCGCGAACGAGATCGACCGCGAAGAAGATCGCTCCGCGGAGGACCGCGACGACGAAGAGATCCTTCCCCTCGTAGTCCCGAGTGATCACCGCCCCGAGCTCGGCGACCTTCTTCCGGATCTCCTCCTCGGAGATGTAGACCTCGACCTCCTCCTCGCCGATGCGGCCTTGGGCCCGCTCGCTCTGCATCGCTCACCCCCCCGCGTTCGATCCGCGAACGTTCTCGATCACGAAGCGTCTCTCGGGGCCTCTCCCTTCCCCGATGCGGAAAGCACTGCGCACTTCCGGCTCAATCTCGGCGAGGCGCTCCTCGCGGTCGCCGTGCAGGCGCGCGAGAAGATCGCCCTTCGCGACGCTCTCGCCCGGCTTCCGGAAGATCTCGATCCCGGCGCCGGGAGAGACCGCGTCCTCGACCCGGCTTCGCCCGGCACCGAGGCGCATCGCGGCGATCCCGATCGCG
>JAGUYC010000274.1 GCA_020061515.1 Gemmatimonadota bacterium | reverse complement strand
GTGCGGGGCGAGGATCCGGATGCGCGACAACATCCCCGTCCTCGGGTGGATCCTTCTCCGCGGGCGCTGCCGCGACTGCGGCGCGCGGATCTCGCCGCGCTACCCGATCGTCGAGCTCGGAACGGGGCTTCTCTTCCTCGTCGTGTGGAACCGCTTTCCGCAAGACCCCACCCTCGTCTTTCCGCTCTTCTACGCGTGCGCGCTCCTCGTGGTCCTCTTCACCGATCTCGATCTCCAGATCATCCCCGATTCGATCTCGCTTTCGGGAATCCCGCTCGGCGTGGTCTACCACGGCTGGATCGGGGGAGCGTGGTTCGATTCGCTCATCGGGCTCGCCGTCGGCGGGGGGAGCCTCTGGCTTCTGGGCGAGGGATACTATCGGCTCCGAAAGCGCGAGGGGATGGGCGGGGGGGACGTCAAGCTCGCCGCGATGATGGGCGCGTTCCTCGGATGGAAGCTCGTCCTCGCGGTTCTCTTCCTCTCGTCGCTCGTCGGCGGGCTCTTCGGGATCGCCCTCATCCTTCTCCGGAAGGGGAAGGGGACGACGCCGATCCCCTTCGGCGTCTTCCTCGCTCCGGTCGGCTTCCTCGCGCTCCTCTACGGCGAGGCCTGGATCGCTTGGTATCTCGGGATGGGGGGCGGGATGTAAACGGGCCTGCGGTGGACGTCTCTCCCGGTTTGGAGCCGCGCATCAACCGCCGCGTGGCGCGAGTCCGCACGGTTGAGGGCACTGTTAAGGTACCTGGTTCGCTTCTTGCTATGGAACCTGGTTCGTTTTGTTAAGGAACCTGGTTCGCCAATGTTCGGAGCCGGTTCCTCACGCGATCCGACCGATCCCGACGAAGAAGATCTCGACGCTTCTCTCGCGCGAGCTCTTCGGTTTCGACTCAACGAGGCGGTCGAACGCGAGGCGAGCTTCTCCGCGAAACGACTCAATCTCTTCGCCTTGGAAGACCTTGCAGACCCAGGACCCGCCGGGCCGCACGACCGCGCGGGCGAGCTCGAGCGATCGCCGGGCGAGCGCGACCGAGCGGGCGTGATCGGCGAAGGGGACGCCGGTCGTTTTGGGCGCCGCGTCGGAGAGGAGAAGATCGAACGAGGGAGCGATCGCGAGAAGCTCCTCGGGTCGAAGGGAGAGGATGTCCGCGCGGAGGACGCGCACGTGGTCCGGAAGCGCGATCCGCACCTCGTCACGATCGACCCCGACGACGAGCCCACGGGGCCCGACCCGCTCCGCCGCGTACTGAAGCCAGGATCCGGGCGCCGAGCCGAGATCGACCACGCGCGAGCCCGGACGGATCAGGCGATGCTTCCGGTCGATCTCCTCGAGCTTATAGAGGGAGCGGGCGGCGTACCCTTCGCGTTTGGCGCGGCGAAAAAAAAATCCTTTGGCTCGAAACGGTTCACACCTTCACCTCCGCGAGCGTCTTCGCCGCCTCCTCGGGGGTCTTCGCGCGGATGAGGGCCGCCTGGACGTCGGGCTGCTTGAGGATGCGGACCATCGTCGCGAGCGCCTGCACGTGGGCGGTGGTGGCGTTCTTCGGCGAAACGAGCAGGAAGACGAAACGGCTCGGGCGGCCGTCGAGCGCGCCGAAGTCGATCCCCTCCGGCGCGAGGGCGAAGGCGGCGGCCGGCTTCTCGGTCCCTTCGCTTCGACAATGAGGGACGGCCACCCCTTGCTCGAGCCCGGTCCCCTTCTCCTTCTCGCGGTCGATCACGTCAGCAAGGACCTTCTTCGGCGACCGAAGGAGATCCCGGTCGGCCAAAAGGGAGACCATCTCCCGGATCAGGTCGAACTTCTTCTTCGCCTTCGGGTTTAATAGGATCGTATAGGAATCGAGCAGCTCGTTGATCTTCAATCGGTTGTTCTCGGATTCCAGCGGTTGAGCGCGGGTCGACCGCTTGATACACTCCCTTGTCGGACACCGGGGTGATGGTAAGCGTCTCCTGCCGGGATGGCAAGGCGGATCTCTAGCCTGGATTCTGCACGCGTTTTCGTCGCGAGGATGCGGAGCGCGTGCCGAGAAGCCGACCGGTACGAGCCGCTCCCGGAAGCGTAGTCCCGGCACTACTCTGTTGAAGGGGCGACGGAAGGGAGGCCTCGTAGGCCGCGATCCGCGGCCGCAGTAGGAAACGCGTGCAGAATCCGGGCGAAAGAGGGGCGCGGTGGGAAAGCGGGCGGCAAGTGTGTTTTCGGCGGTCTTCCGTCCTTTCTCCCCGTTTCTCGCCGGGGCCGGCTGGGCGCTCCTTCTTCTCGCGGCGGTCCGGCTGAACCGCCCTCTCTACGGCCCCTCGCTCTCCACCGCTCTCCTTCCGGCGGGGCTCTTCGCGGCCGGCGTTCTCGCCGGGCTTCTCATCGGGCGCGGAGGCCGGCGAGGGCCCGGGTCCCGCTTTGCCCCCGCGGCGGTCGCCCTCCTTCTCGCGCTCTTCCCCTTCGTTTCGGGAGTCGGGGAGCCGTCCGGGCTCGCGCCCCGCGTTCTCTTCGCCGTTCTCGTCCTCATCGCGGGGTTTCTCGCCGGCCGCGAGGCCGCCCCCGCCCCCCGGGATGCTCGGGCGGTCTCGATCGGGCTCCTTGGCGCCTCCGTCGGGGCGTTCGTCGGGAGCGCGTTTCTCGTCCCCGGGCTCGGAGAGAGGGGTGCCGCGGTCGGGGCCTTTTTCGCGCTCGCGCTCGCGAGGGCTTGCGGGGGAGGGCCCTCGCTCCCCGAGCCGCTCTCGGAAGAAGAGGCTGAGGCGGAGTGCCCCGGTCTCACCGGCCTCGCGGCGGCGCTTCTCGTCGGCCTCTCGCTCCCCGTCGTCTTCGTCGGGTGGGGGCGAACGCTCGATCTCCTGATCGGCCCGACCTTCCGCGCGACGGGGTTGCTCGCGGCGAGATCCGCGCGCCGCAGTCGCGGCAGCGCCCGCGGAGAAGGATCCACCCGAGGACGGGGATGTTGTCGCGCATCCGGATCCTCGCCCCGCAC
>JAGUYC010000012.1 GCA_020061515.1 Gemmatimonadota bacterium | reverse complement strand
GCCCGCGTCGCCGAGAGGACGTTCTCGGGGACGAACGCCCTCACCGGATCGAGCGTTGCGGGGACGAACCTGGTGGCGTCCTTCCGCCCCGAGCTCGAGGAACGGATCTTCTTCGGCGCCCATTGGGACACGCGCGCCCACGCCGATCTCGATCCCGATTCCGCGCGCCGGACCGATCCGGTGCCGGGCGCGAACGACGGGGGGAGCGGTGTCGCGGTTCTCCTCGTGCTTGCCGAAATCCTGGGCCGACACCCGCCGGCGATCGGGGTTGATCTCCTCTTCCTTGACGGGGAGGACCAGGGGAGCGCGGGGTCCCCGGACGGCTATTGTCTCGGGTCCCGCGCGGCGGCAGCCTCCGCGGCGCTCACCGGGTTCGCGCCCCGCTACGGCGTGATCGTCGACATGGTGGGGCACGAGAACCTGAGGATCTACCGGGAGAAGCGATCGATGGAGTGCTGCTCCGCGCTCGTCGAGCGGATCATGAAGATCGGGGAGCGGATCGCGCCGGACGCATTCCGCGCCTCCGGAACGATCGAGCTGTACGACGACCACGTCCCGTTCATCGAAGCGGGGATCCCGGCGGTCGTCCTCGCGGGGCACGGCTTTCCCGAATGGCACACGACGGGGGATCTTCCCGAAATCTGCTCCGCGAAGAGCCTGGCCGCGGTCGGTTCGGTTCTCGTGGAGCTCGTGTACGGCGGTCACGAAAACCCTTGACGCGGCCGGCCTTCCGGCCTATCGTATCGTTGCCCTCGGGCGGATCCGTTTCGAGGGCGTTTTGTTGCCCCGGCGCGGCGAGGAGGGATCGCATGACGGCGAGGAGCCTGGCGGACGAGCTGCTCGAGCACGCCCGGGAGACGGTCGAGAAAGAAGGGGTCGCCCTTCTCGACGTCGAGGTGGCGCCGAGACCGCGCACGCTTCTCCGCTTCGTCATCGACGGCGAGGGGGGGGCGACGATCCGCGATTGCGTGCGGGTCGACCGCGCGCTCGCCGGGTTTCTCGCGACGTGGGAGCGGGCTCCCGAGAGCTACGTGATCGAGGTGACCTCCCCGGGTCTCGATCGGCGCCTGCGTCGGGACGAAGAGTACGATCATTTCCGAGGAAGGCTCGTCCGTCTCCACGCGGAGATCGAGGATGAGGGAGCCCGCGAGTGGGTGGGGGTCCTCGGAGGAAGAGACGGGGGGGACGTAATCCTCTGCGTCGAGGACGAGATCGTCCGTATTCCCAAGGAACGGATCCGGTCCGCGCGCCTTCTCTTCAAGAAGGAGCAGGGCAAGTCGGGGTCCGGGAGAAAGAAATGAACTTCGAGATCATCGAGGCGCTCGGTGGGATCGCCCGCGAGAAGAACGTCGACAAGAAGCTCGTGATCGAAACGCTCGCAGCGGGGCTCGTCGCTGCGGTCCGGAAGAGACACGGTCAGACCGCCGAAGTGGACGTCGTGGTCGACGAGCAGAAGAAGACGATCGGCATCTACCTTCTCAAGAACGTCGTGGACGTGGTCGAGGACCCGGTGCTCGAGGCGTCCCTCGAGGAGGCTAGGGAGCACGACCCGAAGATCGACGTGGGGCACGTTCTCCGGATCGGGATTCCGGTCGAGGAGTTCGGTCGGAACGCGATTCAGGCGGTCAAGCAGGTGGTCGTGCAGCGCGTGCGCGAGGCGGAGCGGGAGCGAGTGTTCGACGACTACCAGAACCGAGTGAACGAGATCGTGACCGGGACGGTCCAACAGGTCGATCGAGGGGATCTCGTCGTGAACCTCGGGCGGACGGAGGCGCTCCTCCCCTATCGGGAGCAGATTCCCGGGGAGGCGTACCGCCAGGGGGATGCGATTCGCGCCGCCATCATCGGCGTGCAGAAGAACGTGAAGGGCCCGCAGGTCATCCTCTCGAGGACGCACCCGAGCTTCCTCGAGCAGCTCTTCCGGATGGAGGTCCCGGAGCTTCACGAGGGGATCGTCGAGATCCGCGCCACCGCGAGAGAGGCGGGCCTGCGCTCGAAGATCGCGGTCTTCTCGAACGACGATCGGATCGATCCGGTGGGCGCGTGCGTCGGCATGAAGGGCTCGCGCGTGCAGGCGGTCGTTCGGGAGCTCTCGGGGGAGCGGATCGACATCGTGCCATGGTCGGGCGACCCGAAGGTCTTCGTGACGCGCGCCCTCTCTCCCGCCAAGGTGACCGAGATCGCGGCCAACGAGGAAGAACACTGCATGCGCGTCGCGGTGGCGGAGGGCCAGCTCTCGCTCGCGATCGGGAAGAAGGGGCAGAACGCGCGCCTCGCCGCGAAGCTCACCGGATGGAAGATCGATCTCGTGAAAGAGGAAGAAGCGCCGGCGGTCGTGCTCCCGAGCGTCGATGAAAAGGGGATGCCGCTCATCGGCGTCGAAAACCTTCCCGGGGTGGGCCCCAAGCTCGCGCAACGTTTGATTCAGGAGGGATATGTTCACGTTCAAGATGTTTTGAAAGTGGACGTCGCGACCCTGACGGAGCTTCCGGGGGTCGGCGAGAAGACCGCCGAGAAGATCGTGGAGGCGGCGGAGATCATGTTGGAGGAGCTCGAGAAGGCGGTCCACGGGGAAGGGGAAGGGGAAGGGGAAGAAGAGAGAGGGGAAGAAGAGAGAGAGGAAGAGGGAGAGGAAGAGGAAGAAGGAGAAGAAGAGGGAGAAGGGAGAGCGGGATCGTCCGAACCGGAAGGGGCGGAGGAAGCGGGAGATGATGTCTCGGAAGAGGAAAAGCCCGCGAGCGAGGAGGAGGAGCAACGGACGGAGCCCTGAGGTGCGCTCGGACGGGCCGATCCGGACGTGCCTCGGGTGCCGCGGGCGGCGGCCGCAACGCGAGCTGATCCGCTTCGTGCGGGCGGCGGGCGGCGGAATTCTCGTCGGCCGGACGCGCCCGGGCCGGGGCTTCTACGTATGCGCGCGCAGCGAGTGCGTTCTTCGGCTCGAGCGGGGGCTCAAGAGATGGTTTCCAGCGAAGGAGGGGGCGGCGATCCGAGCGCTGCTCGAGGAGGCGGCGCGCGAGCCGAAGACCGGCGGGAGCGCGTCCTGACGCTTCTTCGCTTCGCCTTTCGAACCGGGCGTGTGGTGGTCGGGGAGACCGGTGCCCGCATCGCGGCCCGGCGCAGGAAGCGGGGTGTTCTCCTTATCGCTTGGGAGATGGACGCAAAGAAGGCCGCGCGGATCCGGGCCTGGGCCGCCGAGATCCCGATCCGCGTGTTCGCGTCGGTCGAGGGAGGGGTCCTGGCGGAGACGGCCGGGCGGGAGCGGTGCGACGTCCTCCTGGTGGAGGACCGGAGCTTGGCGCGCTCCCTCGCAATCGAGCTTGGCGGGGTGTCGGAGATCTGCTAGGCTGGTCCGGGTCGGGAAAAGACCCGGGGAGAAACGTTTTGGCGAAGAAGAGAATCTATCAAGTCGCAAAGGATTTCCACGTCTCCAGCGAGGCGATGCTGAAGGTGCTTCGTGAGATGCGGGTCGACGCGAAGAGCCACATGGGCTCGATCGACGAGGACCTCATCGAGGAGATCCGGAAGCGGTTCGCCGCGGAGAAGGCGGCCGTCCGGGAGGAGGAGGTCCGCAAGCGGGAGCTCATGGAGCACCGGGCGAAGGAAGAGACGCCGGCGCCGAAGGCTTTGGTCCGCCCGTTGAAGCCGACCGAGAAGGAGGCCGCGCGGAAGGGGCGCCGCCGCCGGGTTGTCGACGAAAAGGCGGTGAGGGACAGCGTGCGGAAGACTCTGGCCGGGCTCGAGATCGGCCGTCGTCGTCGTCGCCGCCGCCGCACCGAGGATGAAGAGGAGAAGGGGGAGGGCCGCGTGGCGGCTCTTCGCGTGAGCGAGTTCCTTTCGGTCGGCGAGCTGGCCGGGCTTCTCGGCGTGGTCCCGAGCGAGGTGATCGCCAAGTGCATGGAGCTCGGGCTTCTCGTGACGATCAACCGGCGGCTCGACCGGGACACGATCGAGACGGTCGCGGTCGAGTTCGGGCGGGACGTCGAGTTCGTGTCGGAGTTCGAGGGGGAGGCGGAGGAGGCAGGGGAGACGAAGCGCGTTTCGCGTCATCCGGTCGTCACGATCATGGGCCATGTGGATCATGGGAAGACGTCTCTCCTCGATTACATCCGCAAATCGAACGTGATCGCGGGTGAGGTCGGCGGGATCACGCAGCACATCGGCGCCTACGAGGTCGAGACGCCCGGCGGGAGGATTACGTTCCTCGACACTCCGGGGCACGAGGCGTTCAGCGCGATGCGCGCTCGAGGCGCGCAGGTTACGGACCTCGTCGTTCTGGTGGTCGCCGCGAACGAGCCGCTCATGCCGCAGGCGCTCGAGGCGATCGACCACGCGCGCGCCGCGGGCGTGCCGATTCTTGTCGCGGTGAACAAGATCGATCTGCCGGACGCCGATGCTTTGCGCATCAAGCAACAGCTTGCCGACCGCGGCCTCCAGTCGGAGGAGTGGGGCGGCAAGACCGTCACGGTCGAGGTGTCGGCCAAGACGGGAGCGGGAGTCGAGCGTCTTCTCGAGATGATCCTTCTCGTGGCGGAGATGATGGAGATGATGAGCGACCCGTCCCGCAAGGCGCGCGGCACGGTCGTCGAGACGAGGCTCGAGCCGGGCCGCGGGGTCGTCGTCACGATGCTCGTGCAGCAAGGAACGCTCCACGTGGGGGACCCGTTCGTCGCCGGAATCCACTACGGCAAGGTGCGGGCGCTCTTCGACGAGCGCGGGAGACCGCGCAAGGAGGGCGGCCCTTCCTCGCCGGTCGAGGTGCTCGGAAGCTCCGGGGCTCCGCAGGCGGGAGACACCTTCCAGGTCGTCGCCGACGAGCGGGAGGCTCGGGAGATCAGCACGCGGCGGAAGCAGCAAGCGCGCGAGCATGCGCTCCGCGCGCAGAAGCGCGTCCGTCTCGAGGACGTCTACGCGCAAATCCAGGCGGGGGAGATCCCGCGTCTCGCCCTCGTGCTCAAGGGGGATGTCGACGGGTCGGTCGAGGCGCTCTCCGAATCGCTCCAGAAGCTCTCGACCGGCGAGGTGCAGGTGGAGGTCATCCACCGAGGAGTCGGGCCGATCACCGAGTCGGATGTCCTCCTCGCCGCCGCTTCGAGCGCCATCGTCATCGGTTTCCACGTGAAGGCGGACGTGCGCGCGGCCGCTCTGGCGAACGAGGAGGGGGTGAACATCCTCTTCTACCAGATCATCTACGAGGCGGTCTCGGACGTGCAACGCGCGATGGAAGGCCTTCTCCGCCCGGAGCTGCGGCAGAAGACCATCGGGCAAGTGGAAGTCCGCGAGGTTTTCAAGATCGGGCGAGTTGGGGTCGTGGCCGGTTCGTACGTGCAGTCGGGGACCGTCGTCCGCAACGCCCGCGTCCGCGTTCTCCGCGAGGGGAACGCGATCTACGAGGGGCGCATCGCATCGCTCCGCCGCTTCAAGGAAGACGTCCGCGAGGTCCAGGCGGGTTTCGAGTGCGGCATCGTTCTGGACGGCTTCCAGGACATCCAGAAGACCGACATTCTGGAGATCTTCCAGGTCGAAGAGATCGCGCGCAAACTGTAGCCCGTTCGACCGGAGCCGGGAGACGGCCATGATCGTCGGAACGTGCCGCATCCACTTGTTCATTCCCGCGACGGCGTCCCTCAAGGCAAAACGCTCCGTCGTCAAGGGACTGAAGGACCGGATCCGCGCGCGGTTCAACGTTTCGATCGCAGAAATCGAGGACCACGAGCTCTGGCAGCGCGCGGTGCTCGGCGTGGCGGTCGTTTCAAACGACCGTGCGCACGCCGATCAAGTCCTCGCCGCGGTCGTCCGTTTGGTCGAGGGGGAGCCGCGCGCCGAAATGACCGACGTGCGGACGGAGTTCCTATAGACGCGGTCCGTTGCCGTTTACTTGATGGTGGAATCGATGCGGTATAAACGCGCCGACCGGGTCTCGGCGTTGATCCTGCGGGAGCTCGCCGGCATGATCGAGGAGGGGGTGAAGAACCCGAACATCGGGTTCGTCACCGTGACCGCGGTCGAGGTCTCGGACGATCTCCGTCATGCGAAAGTATACGTCGTGGCGCACGGAGACGACGCGGGTCGAGCGAAAACGTTGAAGGCGCTCGAAAACTCGATGCCGCGGATGCGGCGCGAGCTCGCCCGTACGCTCGACCTCCGCTACGTCCCGACGCTCGCCTTCCACGTCGACCGGTCGTTCGACCACGCGGACCGGATCAACCGTCTTCTCGACGAGATCCGCGAGGAGGAGAAAGAACCGTGATTCACGGCCTTCTCAACCTCGACAAGCCGAAGGGTTGGACCTCGCACGACGCGGTGGCGAAGGTCCGGAGGCTGATCGATCAGCAGCGGGTGGGGCATGCCGGAACGCTCGATCCGAACGCGACCGGCGTGCTTCTCCTTTGTCTCGGGAGCGGGACGAAGCTCTCCCGTTATTTCATGTTCTTAGAAAAGGAGTACCACGCGTTCTTCCGTTTCGGCGTCACGACCGATACGCAGGACGCGGATGGCCGCGTGATCGATACGAGAGACACGGAAGGCCTCACCGAGGAGAAGCTCCGCGAGGCGATCGCCCGCTACCGGGGTTCGATCTTCCAGACCCCGCCGATGGTCTCCGCCGTCAAGGTGGGGGGAAAGCGGCTCTACCGTCTTGCGCGCCGCGGGAAGACGGTCGAGCGGCAGGCGCGTCCGATCGAGATCCGCTCGTTCGATCTGCTTCGCTTCGAGCCGCCGGTGGCCGAAGTGCATCTCGTCTGCTCGAAGGGGACGTACGTGAGGACCCTCGCGTCCGACATCGGAGAGGACCTCGGGTGCGGCGCGTATCTCGAGCGCCTCACGCGGGTGCGGATCGGTCCGTACCGAGTGGAGAATGCGATCGGCATGGATGCGTTGGAGCAAGCGGCGCGGGAGGGGGACGGGCGCTTCTACGTGCCTCTCGATGATGCGATCCGCGGTCTTCCGGTCGGGACGCTCCGCGCGACGCCCGGGAGGTGGGCGGGGTTCGCGCTTCCGCGCTCGCTCGAGGCGCTCGACCCGATCGAGCCGATTCCGGCCGAGGGGCAGTTCCTCCGCATCGCAGACCGATCGGGGCGATCGCTCGGCGTGGTCGAGGTCGCGAAGGAGCGCGGGAAGCTCCGCAAGGTCTTCGTTCTGGGCGGCTCATGAGGGTGATCCGTTCGGTTTCGGAGCTTGCGGGGCCCGCTCCGCGGGCGGCGGCGGCGATCGGGGTCTTCGACGGAGTGCACGCCGGCCATCGGGAGATCTTCGAGAGAACGATTCGCGCGGGTGCGTTGCTCTCCGCGACGAGCGCGGTCTTCACGTTCGATCCCCATCCGCGCGCCGTGCTCCCGGACGCGCGAAGCCCGCGCATCTTGACCACTCTCGATGAGAAGCTCCGGATTCTCGATCGTCTCGGAATCGAGCTCGCGGTGGTGATCCCGTTCGATCGGACCTTCGCGTCGATGAGCGCGGAGGAGTTCGTCGATTCCTGGCTCGTGAGCCGGCT
>JAGUYC010000245.1 GCA_020061515.1 Gemmatimonadota bacterium | reverse complement strand
GGAGCGGGAACGAACGCGCGGCCCGGGCGGGAAGACGCCCGAGCCGCGTTCGAGCCTTGTTCTGCGGGCTACCCGGCGGTTCGGGCGGCGCGGTTTCGATAGAGAGCCTTGTCGGCGACCGACGCCATCTTCTCCACGTCGAGCGGAAGGCCGAGAAAATCGCGGATCCGGGCCGCCTGGCCGCGCGGATCCTCGAGCACGCCGGTGTAATCGACGTAGAGAACTTCGAAATGCGGCTGCTTCTCGAGGAGCGCGTAGACCTGCTTCAGATGCTCCTCGTAGATCTTCTTCATCTGGTCGTCGGGGGTTTCGTTCTTCTCGCCCCGATGCTCGATCATCTTGTTTTGCGAGGCGAGGACCTCGTCCAGATGGCGCCGCATGAAGACGACCTTGTATCGGTTCGTGTCGGGAAGATCCTTGAGGAGAAAAGAAATCACCTTGAGGGCCTTTCCGCGCGCATCCCGCACCCAGGTCTTGTCGGTCATCTTGTGCAGATCCTTCACGCGCTCGTCCTCGAAGTACCCCTTCGGGTTGTCCTTGTCCGCGGTGCGGATGCCGTCCACGATCTGGGGCATGCCGCCTGCGTCGAGCATCTTCATCGCGAGCGACGTGCCGGAGCGCGGGAGCCCCGACACGATCACGATCGGCTTTCCGTACTTGAGGTCGTCCACGATCTTCCGCACGAACGAGGCCATTGAGATGACTCCTTCACTCCCCGGGCGTTCTCCGATCCGCGCGGCGGCCCGCCCGAGCGTCCTCGATCGACGGCCGGCCGCACCCCCTCCCTCTCCCCGAACCGTTAAGTTACCACCGCCCCACGGCGAAGCCAAGCATCCACGACGGCGCGCCCGGTTCGGCGCGGCTCGGGAAAAGGATGGTCCCTCGGGAGAATCCGTGCTATACGGAGGACGAGTTGCGGATTTTCGGAGCGCCCGGCGGGACGGCCCGAGCGGCGCGCGGCGCAAGGAGACAAGCATGCACGACCCGAAGACGCTCGCCCTTCGCGGAACGATCCTCTCGCGGAGAGGGGCCCTCCTCCATCGCGCGGCTCTCGCGATCGGGGCTTCCCTCCTCGTGGCGGCCTCGGCCCAAATCGCCTTCCGCGTCCCCTTCAGCCCGGTCCCCGTGACCGCGCAGACGCTCGCCGTCCTCCTCGTCGGCGCTCTTCTCGGAAGCCGGCTCGGAACGGCCGCGGTCCTTCTCTATTTGATGGAAGGCGCGGCGGGTCTTCCCTTTTTCGCGCAGGGGACGGGAGGCATCGCCTTTCTCGCCGGGCCGAGCGGCGGGTACCTTTTCGCGTTCGTGCCCGCGGCGTTCCTCGTCGGAGCGCTCGTCGAGCGGGGATGGGACCGGCGGCCCCTCGCCGCCGCGGCCGCGATGGCCCTCGGGGGCGCCGTGATCCTTTTCGGAGGAGCGTCGTTCCTCGCGCCCCTCGTCGGGATGGAGAAAGCGATCGGCATGGGAATCCTCCCCTTCCTTCCGGGAGATCTCTTGAAGACCGCCCTCGCGGCTCTCGCGCTTTCCGCCACCCGGCGCAGGTCCGCGCGCGCGAGGGAGTAGTCCGCCCGCGCCCCGCAGCGCGGAGAGAACGAAGGGAACGCGGACGGGAGATCCCTCCCTCCCATCGGATCGGACCAGACGATATCGGCCCGCGCGGCCGGGGAGGATTCGTTGATGACCTTCTTGTTTATGATTCAAGCGAAAAACGTTCTCTTCGCAGCGCTCGCTCTCCTCGCCGCCGCCGCTCCCGCCCTCGCCGCGATCGACCCGGCGGGAGGCTTCGGCGGAGGACCGATCGCGGGAACCGTGACGATCACCGTGGTCGACGAGATGACCGGAGGCCCGGTTCCCGGCGCTTACTGCCAGGTCGGCCCGACCCCGGGCGTCCCCTTCGCGGGGAACGGAGCCCGCACGAACGCCTCGGGGGTCGCCCTCTTCTCCCATCCCGCCCTCGCCGGTGCGCAGACGGTCACCGCCGGCAAGGAAGGTTACGCCTGCTTCACGATCTTCGGAATCGACGCCCGGGAGATGGTCCTCCCGATCCGCGAGCAGGGGGCGGAGATCGAGCGGCCGATCTACGAGGGAGACATTTCAGGGTTCAACATCGTCTGGAACGACGGAATCGTCGATCTCGCCCTCGTCTGGAGGACGTTCTTTGTCCGCGAGCTCGTCTCGTTCGCCTCCGATCTTCTCGGAGGGGACTTCGAGCGGTTCGCGCCGACGGTCGGAGAGAACTTCCCGCTGATCGGGCTTCAGCCGGTCCCCGGCTCCGTCTACATGCCTTACCAAATCGAGCTCGGCTTCATCCCCTTGAGCCGTAAACCATACTACATCTATGTCGAGGACCAGACGGTCACGGACATCGGCGCGGTCTACGCGAAGATGCCGCTCATGACCCTCCTCGACGAGCTCGGGTCGGACCGCCCCGACCTTCTCGCGCTTCTCGCCGCGTTCGATGTTCAGAAGTACGCTCTTGCGCAAGGGATCGTCGTCAACGGGCCGGGACAGAAAAACCTCAGCCTCACGATCGGCGAGGGGGCGCCGCTCCGGATCCGCGTCGAGAATACGGCTCCGGACATGGACGTTCTCTGCGTGGCGATCGCCGACCTCGACCGGCTCTCGGGCTACGGGCGCCTCATGCCGTGCGGGTTCGCGGGGACGCCGGGAGGAACGCCCGCGGTGCTCAACCTCTCGACCCTCGGATCGGGCGCGCCGGGGAACCCCGACTACCTCGCCGGGGCGCTTCAAACCGACACGCTCGAAGGGATCGCGAGCACGGCCGTCTTCGACCGTCGGGGCCTCGTCGCGGGGGACACCGCGCAGGCGACCGGGTATCTCGCGGTGCCGACGCCGGTCCTCGCCGGAGATGTGTTCACGTGGACCTCCGTCGCGAACGCCCCGGCCGGGCTCTTCCCCACCGTGCACCGCGCCGCCCTCACCCTCGTCACGACCGTTCCGGACACGGCGGAGTGGGCGGAGGAGGGGGACACGCTCGACATCCCGACGCCGCTCTGGACGTTCCTCCTCGGCGCGGGGGACACATCGTTCGCGCTCCCCTGTCTCGGGACCGAGCTTCCTTCCCCGGTCATCGACCCGGCCGCGACCCCGGATCAGGACCGCCTGGATTGGAGCGTGACCGGGATCTGCCTCGGTCTCGCGCCGTCGTTCGACTACGACGAATGGGACCTCGTCGATCTCGGGCTCTCCGGCACGCATCTCGCCTCGAACACGGAGAAGTTCGTCGCGCCTCCGGAATCGCCGTTCGTCTCGGTCGCCGAGGCGGCGGGACGGCCGGGAGGGAGCGCGCTCGGGCTTCCAAACCCGAATCCCTTCCGTTCGCGGACGACGATCCGCTTCGATCTCGCCTCCGCTCGAGGGGGCGCGCGCCTCGACGTCTTCGATCTCAGCGGGAGAAAAGTGCGCACGCTCTTCGATGGAATGGGCGGGGGCGGGCGACAAGCGACGTGGGACGGAACGGACGACCGCGGGCGCGACCTTCCGTCAGGCCTCTACCTCCTGCGTCTTCGGACGGAGGACGGAACCCACACGAGGAAGGTGCTAAAGACGCGTTAGAACCGTTTGAAGGGTGAAGAGAATCCGTCCCCGCGACGATCAGATGGGCGGGGTCTTCTCCCGAAGCTCCTGCGGGGCGGCGGCGCCGGCCGAGAAGAGCGCGCGAAGAGCCGCGTCGATGCCAAGATCGAGATAGATGAGTTCCCTCACCGGAACGATGAGGATCCACCCGGTCGTCGGGATCGGCGTGGAAGGCACCATCACGTGCGCCATGAGTTCCGTCCCTCCTTCCGGCCGCCGGAGCGTCGTGTAGGCGGTGACGAACGCGTACGCATAGAGCCCCTTCCGCGGGTACTCGACGAGAACGACCTCCTTGAACGGCTGTTTCTCTCTCGGCATCGCGAGCGCGTGCACGATCTCCCGCGCTGCGTTGTAGATGTTCCGTACAAGCGGAACGCTCGCGAAGACCCTCTCCCCCACCGCGATCAGCCAGCGCCCGAGGAAGTTCGTCGCGAGGAGCCCCATCAGAAAGATGAGAAGGATCGTCGCGGCGAGACCGAGCCCGGGAATCTGCTTATGGAGGACACGACCGATCCACGGCCCGAGCACGTTGTCCACTGAGTGGAAGAGAAGGCGGAGCGCGAGATACGTGACGATGACCGGGACGATCACGAGAATCCCGGCCAGGAAGAGCGAGCGGAGCTTTCGAAGAAGAGAACCCATCACCCCTCGCGGGTCTCCGAAGAAGTGCGGCGGGCACGCCGCGGCGGAGCCCGGGGAGATCATACCACCGACCGCCCCCAAGACCGACAACGGTCGTGCCCCGTCCGCCGCGGATGAGCGGCGGGTGG
>JAGUYC010000074.1 GCA_020061515.1 Gemmatimonadota bacterium | reverse complement strand
GTCGCCACGCCGACCGCTTCCCCGCACCCCAAGCCCCACGCGCCCACGAGGCCGCAGCCCGGCGCGTCCAGGCAGGGGGACTCCCCGTCGAGGGTGAAGTCGTTCGTCTCCCCGGCGCAGAAAAGGGGGTCCGCCGAAAAGTTCCCGTTGATCGCCGCCTGCGGCGCGATGAAGCCGACCCAGTCGCCCCCCTCGTTCCCGAAGAGGTCGCAGCAGCTCAAGACGGCGGTGCCGCCCACCCCCTCGCAGAGAACGGCCTCCCCCGAATCGCTGAAGGCGATGATCGAGCGCGAGAGAAGCACCGACGAGAAGGAACCTGACGGCACGCTGAGCGCTCCCCCGTGCGGAGCGCCGTTGTCGGCGATCGTGCATCGTTCGAATCGGATCGGGTCGGCGTAGTCGGTTTGAATGACCCCGCCGGAGTCGACGGCCGTGTTTCCCGCCATCGTGCAGGAGTCCAGAACCGCGCTCCCGACGATGCTGAAAGCCCCCCCGCTCTTTCGCGCGCGGTTCTCCACGAAAGCGCAGCCGCGGAGGATCGCGTTTCCTCCGCCGAGGAAGACCGCGCCCGTCCAGTTCGCCTCGTTCCGCGTGAAGGAGCAGCCGGAGATCGTGTCGCTGTCTCCCATGAAGGCGGCCGCTCCCGCGGCGAGGATGGCCGTGTTTTCCGTGAACTCGCAATCTCGCACGACGACCGGGCGGGGGGCGTCGAACGGATAGGTGTAGAGAGCGCCGCAGAGGAGATCGGCCTCGTTCCCAAGGAACACGCAGTCCGTCGCTCGGAACGGGGAGCTGAGCGCGCTCACCGCCCCCCCGACCGACGCGCGATTCGACTCGAACCGAACCCTTTCGAGCGTCAAGTAATCGGAGCTGTCGCATCCGATCGCGCCGCCCCAGTCATAATCCTGGTGCCCCGCGACGTTCTTCTCGAAGAAGGAGTCCGCGACCTTGATGGACGCCCGTCTGCCGTAGATCCCGCCGCCCGATCGGCTCCAGTTCGCGCGAAACACGCACTCGACAATCTCGACCGAGGAGCTGTGGCAGAAGAGGCCGCCTCCCCGAGCCTCGGCGCGGTTCCCCCGGACGATCACGTTCTCCAGGGTGGGGGAAGAACCGTTTCGGCAGAGGATGCCGCCCCCGTCGTCGGTCGAGTAGCCGCCGGTCACCGTGAGGCTTGCGAGAACCGATCCGGGGCCTTCCTCTGCCACGAAGAGGAACCCCCGATGGGGATCTTGGGGCGTTCCCTGGCAGTCGATCACGTGATGGTCGGGTGGGCCGGAGCCGCGGACGACGAGCGCCTTTCCACGGAACCGAATCTCGCGATTTCCCTCTCCGTGGAAGATCCCTGGTTCGAGAAGAACGGTGTCGCCGGGGGCCGCCGAGTCGATCCCCGCCTGAATCGTCGGGGCGTCTCCGCCGCCGTCCGGCCGGATGATCCAAACACGGGCGCGCCCGGAGTCGCGTTCGGGCCACTGGCCGCCCGGAAGTTCATCGGATGCCTCCAGTTCCGAACGGAGATTCCTTGGAGGAGAGGCGCCTTCCCGCTCCGAGAGGCGGGCGAGATCGGAGTCGAGATCGGACAGGATGCGGGCGAGGAGCTCCGCTCGACCGGGACCTCTCAGAAGCCGCCGCGCCTCCGGGGGCTCATCGGCCGGAATCGGGCGTACGGAGGCCGCGAGCGCGAGGGTGATAAGGATGAGGAGCGCCGGGAAACGATGGGGTCTCATGCCTCCTCCCGACCCGGGATCGGGTCCTCGCAAGGAAGAGCGGATGACGCCGAGCGGATTCGCGTGGGTGCCTCAAGTCTAGCACAAGGGTTCGCCGGGGGCAACCGATCCTCCGGTGACTGCCGGGGGCGACGGTACGAACAGGATGATCAAGAATCGGTTAGGACGGCCTCGCGGGGCCCTCGCCACAGATTTCTTGTTGACGAAGCCCTCCCGCGGTGGTATTCTTCAACCGGTTCCATAAAGCATCCTGCAGCCGAGGAGGTGATGCGGAGAGAGCGTTGACGGCTACCAAATCAGGTAAGGTGTCGGCCTTACCGCCGGGGCGGGCTCTCGATGCCCGGCCCCGGGCGAGCACACGGAAGCCGGAGCGGTCAAACCCTTCGCCCGGAGAGCCGATAAGCAGGGTGCGGGGAGCCGCGGACACGGCTTCTTAACCGGCGAAGGCCGGTGGAAAGGGTTGGAGGCTCACTGGGAACGGGCGGATCCGATGGAGCTCGAAGCGAGATTTTGAGTTGACACGGACCGGGCCTTCCTGGTAGAATCTCAAGTGCTTTCAGGAAGTGTGCGTTTAGCCGCGAATGATTGTTGGGAAGCGGTCAGGGGCGGCTGAATCATGCGGTTCTTTCGGGAGTGGGTCCCCGGGCGGATCGCGGCGCGCGGCTTGAGAGCGAGGGTAACTTCCGATTCGGAAGAAAGGAGCAACTGCGCATGAAGAAGGCTTTTGTTGCGGCGGCGGCCCTGTTGCTGTTCGCATCCGTCGGCATGGGCCAGTACCGCCTCGAGCTTGATCTCGACGGCAACCCGATGAACGGGGTGGACTACATCCAGGTTGAGCAGAGCGACTACGTGGCTGTCGATATCTGGCTGTACGGTCCTGAGGGCATGGGCACCTGGGTTTGGGGCGCGTTCATTTGCAACTTCGACCGCTCCCTCGAGTACCAGGGCTTCGTGGCCTACACGCCGGGCGGAAGCTGGTCGTTCCCGTTCCAGCCGCCGGATGCTCAGAACTGCATCACGGCCCAGGGACAGAACCTCAGCTTCGACGTTCCGATCATGTTCCCGTGGAAGGTCGCGACGGTGACCTACCACGCGGCGGTCGACCAGTCGATCGACGATCTGTACATGCTCGAGGGCTCGGGCGTGCTGACGCTCGACTTCTACACGTACAGCTGGGACAACAACGAGACGGTGCTCGGCACGGTTCAGATCGGTCCGATCGCGACCGAGGAGACCAACTGGGGCGCGGTGAAGAGCCTGTTCCGGTAAATCCTTCTCGGATCCAAGAAGAGGAGGCGGTCCGGCGTACGGACCGCCTCTTTCCGTCTCCCCGTCACTTTTCCGGTTGACACTTCTCACGCCCGCTGCCTATAGTAGCCGCGTCCCGACGGGTTCGCGGGGGCGCATCCGTCCCCATTGCTCGGTACCACTCGGAAAGGAGCGGAATCATGCGTGGTCGTTCGTATGTCAAGCGTTTCGCGGCGGGGGCCGCCGCGATGCTCTTCCTCCTCTTCGCCTTCTCGTTCGCCGCAGCGGAACGGTTCGTCGGTCTGGACGTGAACGCGGACCTCGACTGCGAGCCGGGCGATTTCGACATGGGCCGCACGTTCGGCGCCGGCGAGATCGGCACGCAGGTCACGGTGGACCTCTTCTTCGACGACGCGGTCTCCTTCTTCGGATACGGCTGTACCTTCTGCGTCGCCGAGAGGAGCCGAGTCGGGACGGCGCTCTGGACATCGAGCACCCCCGAAGGATGGACGCTCTTCACGACGTTCGCCTCCGACACGGGGACTTTCCCGGGCGAGATCAGCCAGTCGATCAAGGACACGTACCCGAACTACAAGTGCTGGGCCGTCTCCGCGTACGACTTCACCTTCCTTGCGCCGGTCACGGCGTT
>JAGUYC010000184.1 GCA_020061515.1 Gemmatimonadota bacterium | reverse complement strand
GAGCCCGTCGCAGCCGGCGCCACTCGCCGCGCCGGCCGCCGCCTCGAGCGCCCGGTTCGGGAGGTCGGGAGAGAGCTTCGCGAAGAGCGGGGGTTTCCGGAGCCCGAGAACCCTCGCGCGCCCCTCCGCCTCGAGGCGGATCGCCCGAAGGAGCGGCTCCAGCCGGCCCTCGGCCTCCAACGAGCGGAGACCGGGCGTGTTCGGCGAGCTGATGTTCGCGACGAGGAAATCGGCCACGGGGAGGACGGCCGCCGCCGCCTCGCGGTAGTCCCTCTCCGCCTCGTCGATTGGGGTCTCGCGCTGCTTCCCGATGCTGACCCCGATCGGAATCCGCCTTGCCGCTCCCGCGATCCGAAGCGCGAGAATCCGCGCCGTTCGATCCGCACCTGAATTGTTGAACCCCATACGGTTGAGAAGAGCCTCTCTCTCCGGGATGCGGAAGAGGCGCGGTTTCGGGTTTCCCGTCTGCGGCCTCGGGGTCACGGTCCCGATCTCCGCGTGCCCGAACCCGAGTCTCGAGAAGAGGTGCGCGCGGCTCCCGTCCTTGTCGAACCCGGCGGCGAGGCCGAGCGGATTCGGGAACGCGATCCCGGCGACCGTGGCCGCAAGCCGCGGGCCGGTCGGCGGCGGACGATCGGCGAGGAAGGGGAGCGCGTGGAGAGCGGCGGCGTGCGCCGTTTCCGGATCGAGCCGGAAGAGAAGGGGGCGCAGGCATCGACGGTAGAGCGCATCCATGGCCGGCGGACAGCGTAGCACGAGGCCCCGCCTTCGTCATTGACTTCGGGGCGGAACTCCTGGGAGAATGCGCGGTTGAACGGCAGCTCCCGGACGATCGGATCGGAGGCGCGCATGAAGAAGATCTGCGTGGTCGGCACGGGCTACGTCGGGCTCGTCACGGGGACGTGCCTCGCCGATTTCGGGAACCGAGTTCTCTGTGTCGACGTGGACGAGGAGAAAATCCGCCTCCTTCGAGAGGGCCAGGTTCCCTTCTATGAGCCCGGTCTCGAGGAGATGGTCCGGCGGAACATCTCCGGGGGACGCCTTCTCTTCACGCGGTCGATCGAGGAGGGGGTTCGCGATTCGGAAGTTCTCTTCATCGCCGTCGGAACACCGAGCGACGACGCGGGGAATGCGGACCTCACGTACGTCAAGGAAGTCGCGGCCGAGATCGGACGCTCGATGAACGCCTACAAGGTGATCGTCACGAAGAGCACGGTCCCGACGGGGACCGGCGCGCTCGTCGCGGAGATCGTACGGGGGAACCAGAAGGCGAAACACGAGTTCGATGTCGTCAGTAATCCGGAGTTCCTCCGCGAGGGGAGCGCGATCCAGGATTTCATGCGGCCGGACCGGATCATCGTCGGAACCGACAGCCCGCGCGCCGCCGAGATCATCTCGGAAGTGTACGAGCCTCTCTATCTTCTGGACACGCCGATCGTGAAGACGAGCGTGGCGACCGCGGAGATGATCAAGTACGCGTCGAACGCGTTTCTCGCGACAAAAATTTCATTCATCAATGAAATCGCGAACGTGTGCGAGCGGGTCGGGGCGGACGTCAACACCGTTGCCGTCGGGATGGGGCTCGACGGGCGGATCGGCCCGAAGTTCCTCCACGCCGGGGCGGGTTTCGGCGGCTCCTGCTTCCCGAAGGATACCCGCGCGCTCATCCAGATCGCGGAGAAGGCGGGGGTCGAACCGCTCATCACGCGCGCGGTGGTCGAGGTGAACGAGAGGCGCCGGGGCGAGATGGCGGCGAAGGTGCGGCAGGCCGCGGGGGGGAGCCTTGAGGGGAAGCGGATCGGCGTGCTCGGCCTCGCGTTTAAGCCGAATACCGACGACGTTCGGGAGTCGCCTGCGCTCGACGTGATCCGGATCCTCCGCGGCGAGGGAGCCGACGTGCGGGCCTTCGACCCGGTGGCGGGACCGAACGCGAGGAAGGAGATCCCCAACCTTGCGCTGGCCGGATCGGTCCTCGAGACGGTGAAGGGTGCGGACGTGCTCGTCGTGATGACCGAATGGAACGAGTTCCGGGAGCTCGACTTCGCCGGCATCCGCTCGGCAATGGCGAAGCCGGTTCTTGTGGATTGCCGCAACGTCTACGAGCCGCGCAAAGTGCGCGACGCGGGATTCGCGTACTTCTCGGTCGGAAGGCCTTGACCGAAGAGAATTCGGCGGCCCGCCGGGGCGCCGCGAGGGAGTGCGTGCATGCGAGCGCTGGTTACCGGAGGAGCCGGATTCCTCGGCTCCCATCTCTGCGACCTTCTGATCCGCGAGGGCCACAAGGTCGTCGCGATGGACAACTTCATCACCGGGAACCCGGACAACTTCCAGCACCTGATCGGGAACCCGGGCTTCCGGTTCGTCCAACACGACGTCACCGAGTTCACCTACGTCGCCGGCCCGTTGGACGCGGTGATCCACTTCGCTTCCCCGGCGAGCCCGATCGACTACCTCGAGCTTCCGATCCAGACCCTCAAGGTGGGAGCTCTCGGAACGCACAAGGCGCTCGGTCTGGCGAAAGCGAAGGGGGCGCGGTTTCTTCTCGCCTCCTCTTCGGAGGTGTACGGCGATCCCCTCGTCCATCCGCAGGAGGAGTCGTACTGGGGGAACGTGAACCCGATCGGCCCGCGCGGCGTGTACGACGAGGCGAAGCGCTTCGGCGAGGCCCTCGCGATGGCGTACCACCGGACGCACGGAGTCGAGACGCGGATCGCCCGGATCTTCAACACGTTCGGGCCGAGGATGCGGGCTCGCGACGGGCGTGTCGTTCCGACATTCATCGTTCAAGCTCTAAAGAATGAACCCCTGACTGTTTTCGGGGACGGAACCCAGACGCGCTCGTTCTGCTATGTGTCCGATCTGGTGGACGGGATTTACCGGCTTCTCCTCTCGGACGAGACGCACCCGGTCAATCTGGGGAACCCCGCGGAGATGACGATCGCCGAGTTCGCGGAGGAGATCCTCGAGATCACCGGAAGCTCCTCGCGCATCGAGTATCGCGATCTCCCGCAGGACGATCCGAAAGTCCGGCAGCCGGACATTCTCCGCGCGCGCACGATTCTCGGATGGGAGCCGAAGGTCGGTCTCCGCGAGGGGCTCGAGCGAACCATCGATCACTTTCGGAGCCTCGCGACAGGCAGCGCGTAGGCGTTCCGCTTCGCGCCGTCGCAGGGTAGGCGGGATCAATGACGCGCGACATCGCCCCCCGAACATGGATTCCGGCTCTCGATCTCGCCGCCCAGCATCGCCCGTTGCGCGAGCCGATCCTTTCGGCGCTCGGCGAGCTCCTCGATCGCGGACACTTCGTGCTCGGGGAAGCGGTCGAGCGCTTCGAGAAGGAGGCGGCCAACTACTTGGGCGTGCGGGAGGCGATCGGGGTCGCTTCGGGAACCGACGCGCTCCACCTCGCCCTGATCGCGGCGGGGGTCGGACCTGGAGACGAGGTAATCACCCCCGCGTTTTCCTTCTTCGCCATCGCCGAGGCGGTCGAGAGGACCGGCGCCTCGACCGTCTTCGTCGACGTGGACGACGAAACGCTGAACGTTTCGCCGGAGGCGGTCGCGGCGGCGCTCACCGATCGAACGAAGGCGATCGTGCCGGTGCACCTCTATGGTCTTCCCGCTCCGGCCGAGGCGATCCGCGACGCGCTCGCGGGGCGCGCGATCCCGATCATCGAGGACGCGGCGCAAGCGTTCGGGGCCTCGATCGGCGGAAGAAAGACGGGAAGCCTCGGGGATCTCGCCGCGTTCTCGTTCTATCCGACGAAGAACCTGGCGGCCTGCGGGGACGGAGGGCTCGTGACCACGAACCGGGAGGACTGCGCCCGTGAGGTTCGGTGCCTCCGCGATCACGGCCAGACGGGGAAGTACCGGCACGAACGGTTTGGATGGAACAGCCGCCTCGACGCGATGCAGGCCGCGATCCTCTCGATCAAGCTCCCGCTCCTTGACGGATGGAACCAGAGACGGCGCGCGATCGCGCGCGCGTACCGGGAACGCCTCGGCTCTCTTTCGCTCCGGCTTCCCGTCGAGCCGTCCGGCTTCGTGTCCGCCTGGCACCAGTTCGCTGTGCGGACTCCGGGAAGAAATCGGTTGCAGGAGTTTCTCGCCGAGAGGAGAATCGCATCGTCCGTGCACTATCCGGCTGCCCTTCACGAGCAGCCGGTCTACCGGGGGCGGTTCGGCTCGTTCCCAACGGCGGAGAAAGCCGCGCGGGAGGTTCTCTGCCTTCCGATCGGGCCCGAGCTTTCGGATTCGGACGTGGAGCGCGTCGCGGAGGCGGTGATCGACTGGTCGAGCCTCCCGACCGGCGGTCCCGAGTCGCGGGGGAGTTGAGGGGAATGGGAGCGACCCGAGCGTTGATCACGGGCGGGGCCGGTTTCATCGGTTCGCATCTCGCCGAGAGGCTTCTCGCGGACGGAGAAGAGGTCACGATCATCGACGACCTCTCCACCGGTTCCTTCGAGAACATCGCCCACTTGGAGCAACATCCAAACTTTCGATACGTCATCGATACGATCCTCAACGAACAGGTGATGGGGGATCTGATCGACGAGTCCGACACGGTCTACCATCTCGCGGCGGCGGTCGGGGTCGCCTACGTCATCGAGAACATCCTGAAGTCGATTCAGATCAACATCCGCGGGACCGAGATCGTCTTCGAACAGGCGAACCGGGGGAAGAAGAAGGTGATCCTCTTCTCCACTTCGGAGATCTACGGCAAGTCGAACTCGCTCCCCTTCCGCGAGGATCAGGACCGACTGATGGGCTCCCCGACGGTGAACCGATGGAGCTACGCGGCCACGAAGGTCGTGGACGAGATCCTCGCCCTCGCCTATCACCGCGAGAAGAAGGTTCCCGTCGTCGTGGTCCGCTGCTTCAACACATGCGGCCCGCGCCAAACCGGGCAGTACGGGATGGTCCTTCCGCGCTTCGTGAAGCAGGCGCTCCTCGGGATTCCGATCACCGTCTACGGCGACGGCAAGCAGAGCCGCTGCTTTTCGTCGGTCCAAGATGTTGTGGAGGGTGTCGTGCGCCTCGCCCGCAAGGAAGAGGCGGTGGGGAGGATCTTCAACATCGGGTCGGATCATGAGATCACCATCGAGGATCTCGCCGCACGCGTGAAGGAGCTGGCCGGCTCCTCCTCTGCGATCGAGCATGTGCCCTACGAGAAGGCCTACGAACAGGGGTTCGAGGACATGCAGCGCCGCGTTCCGGACCTCACGCGGATCCACGAGACCGTCGGTTTCGAGCCGAAGGTCGGACTCGACGAGCTGATCCTCAGCGTCATCAGCCATTTCAAGCGGTAGTCGTCGCCCGCTTGCTCATCGAGTGTTGAAGAAGGTGTGCGCGATCCAGCCGGCGATCGGCGGGAAGAAGAACGTGCTCGCCACGCGGATGAGCGTAAGCCTCCAGCCGAGAATCCCGACCTCCATCGGCAGCCGTCCGACGGCCCAGAGGGACCAGCCGGTGAGGAACGCGACCATCGTTCCCACCCCGGCTCCCGAACGGAGAAGCCCCGCCGCGATCGGAAGGCTGACGTACGGGCCCCCGGGAGCGAGACCGCCGGCCACGGTTCCGAGGAGAATCCCGCGCATCCCGGAGCCGCCGCCCACCCAGCGGTGAATCGTCTCCTGCGGGACGAGAACCTGGACCATCCCGGCGACGAGGAAGGCGAAGACGAGAAGGGGGAGAACCTCGACGACCATCGCGAGGGCGATCCGAGTCCCGCGGAGGTGGGCCCCTTCCCCTTGCGCGTAGCCGACCGCGAGAAGAGCGCACGCGAGCGAGGCCAGGATCAGCGTGGGGACGAGCATGGAGTTTCTCCTTTTCGGCCGCATGGGTCCTGCTTTCTCCGAGAAACCGAGCATAGCACGAGAACCGGGCGAAGCCCGATGACAGGAAAAGCTTGAGAAGCGGAGACGGCGCCGGTACGCTTCCAATAGACGAGGGACGAGGAGAAACCGGATGCGCGCACACATCTTTCGCCGCGGCGCTCCGCGGTCGAGATGCGGCCGATGATCCCGGAGGCGGGCGGCCGACCCGATCCGAACGCGCTTCTCGAGGAGAACAAGCGTCTTCGGCGCGCGGTCGACGAGCTCGCGACCCTGAACGATCTCTCGCGGGAGATCGGGGCCTCGCTCGATTCGCAGGAGATCATGAACACGATCGTGCGCCGTTCGCTCCGGGCGGTGGGGGCCGAGCAAGGGGTCGTCCATCTCGTCGAGAGGAAGACGGATCAGGACATGCTCAAGACGCTCGTGCGCACGCGCCTCGCGAGCACGACGAGCGCGCATCCGGCGTATGCGTTCGACAAGTCGCTGCTCGGATGGATGCAGATTAACAAGAAACCTTTGCTCGTGAACGATCCGAGAACGGACGACCGCTTCCGCGGCGTCCGGTGGGACTCCTCCGTTCGATCGCTCCTCGCGGTGCCCCTTCTCGTGAAGGGGGAGCTGACAGGGGTCCTCACCGTCTACAACAAGAAGGAGCCGGAAGGCTTCACGGTCGACGATCAGCGCCTGCTCGCGATTCTCGCGGCGCAGTCGGCGCAGGTGGTGGAGAACGCGCGCCTCTACGAAGAGGAGAAGGCGCTCCTTCGCATGCGCCAGGAGATCCGCTTCGCGACCGAAATTCAGGAGCGGCTCCTCCCGAAGGATGCGCCTCGGCTCGCGGGATACGACATCGCCGGGCGGTCGCTCCCGGCGCAGGATGTCGGCGGGGACTACTTCGACTTCATCCCGATCGATTCGGCCCGTCTCGCCTTCTGTCTCGGAGACGTCACGGGGAAAGGGCTCCCGGCCGCTCTTCTCATGGCGAACCTTCAGGCGACCATCCGGGGTCAAGCGCTCGTCGGCTGCGTGCCGAGCGAGTGCATGAGACGATCGAACCGGCTTCTTTTCCACAGCACGGATCCGGTGAAGTTCGCGACCCTCTTCTACGGAGTGCTCGACTCGACGGAACATCGTCTTTCCTATTGCAGCGCCGGCCACGACCACCCGTACTTCTTCCGAGGCGAGGAAGAGCCGCTCCGTCTCGCGAAGGGGGGAATGATGCTCGGGGCGCTCGAGGATTCCGCATACGAGGACGACACGATTTCCCTCGCCCCCGGAGACCTCTTCGTCGCCTATTCGGACGGGATCACCGAGGCGATGGACCCGAGCGGCGACGAGATCGGGGAGGAGTTCGGCGAGGAGAGACTGTTCGGGTTTCTTCGGGCGCATCGAAACGATTCGGCGGAGGCGCTTATCGACGCGCTCGTCGCCGCGGTGCGCGCGCACGCAGGGGCCCGCCCTCAATCGGACGACATGACGATCCTCGTGATCCGCAGAATCGCTTGAGCGGAGCGAGAAGGGAACCCCTCGCCTCCGTTTTGTCCCGGGTTTGAAGCCCGATCGAGGCGCGCGGAATCCGTACCTTCCCCGCTCCACGACAGGGAACCGGTCCCCTGCCCCTTCCCCGAAGGTTTTTCCCCTCCCGCGCGTTGGGGTCGAGGAAGGCGGAGAAGACTCGGCGGCGAAGTCCGGGCCGCCCCGGAGGCGGAGAAACAACATGAAGAAAGGGATCGTCCTGGCTGCTCTCGTTCTCGCGGCGGCGATCGTCGTCTGGCGGCTGGCGGCTCGAGACGGAGAGGACGGCCGCGGGTATCGCTTCGTCACGATCGAACGCGGCAACATCGCGTCGGTGGTTTCGAGCACCGGAATCCTCCAAGCGACGACCACGGTCGAAGTCGGCACGCAGGTCTCCGGAAAGATCGCGGAGATCTATGTTGACTTCAACGATCGAGTCGTGAAGGACCAACTGATCGCGCGCATCGATCCGACGCTCCTCGAGCACGAAGTGCGCGCGGCCGAGGCGAACATTGAGCGAAACACGGCGGAGCGGGAGCAGGCGCGCCGGGATCTCGACCGCGCGCGGCGGCTCTACGAGACCCAGGCGGCGACGGAGAGCGAGTTCCAGACCGCGGAGTACAAGCACGCCGTCGCCGAGGCGGCCCTCAAGTCGGCCGAAGTGAACCTGGAGCGCGCCGAGAGAAATCTCGGGTACACGGAGATCCGGGCCCCGATCAGCGGGATCGTGCTCGATCGGAAGATGGACGTCGGCCAGACGGTCGCGGCGAGCTTTTCGGCGCCGCTTCTCTTCCTGATCGCCGAGGATTTGGAGAAGATGGAGATTCTCGCCTCGGTCGACGAAAGCGACATCGGGAAGATCCGGCAAGGCGGGCATGCGCGCTTTACTGTTCAAGCATATCCGAACGAGTCGTTTCAAGGAACCGTGGCCCAGGTCCGTCTCCAGTCGTCGACGCAGGAGAACGTTGTGAGCTACACCGTGGTCCTCTCCGTCGACAACCAAGACGGCCGTCTTCTTCCCGGCATGACGGCGACGGTCGATTGCATCGTCGAGGAGGTCTTCGACGTGATGAAGGTTCCGAGCGCGGCCCTCCGGTTCCGGCCGACCGACGCGATGATCGCCTCCCTCCGGAAGAACCGTGCCGGCCGAGGAGACGAGGGCGGTTCGTCGGAGGGGTCTCGGGAGGGGACGCGGTCGAGCCGGGCTTCCTCCGGGCTGTCCGGCGCTCGCGCCGATTCCGGGACCGGGTCCGGAGATCCTGGGAAGGGGCGCGCGAGGCTTTGGTATCTCGACCCGAACGGACGCCTCGCCGCGGCGCTCGTCGAGACAGGGATCACCGACGGCCAGCATACGGAGATCCGGGGGGACGATGTGCGCGAGGGGATGGAGGTCATCGCGGCGGTGACGAGCGGGTCGACCTCCTCCGCGGTCAATCCGTTCCAGAGCCAGCAGAGCCAGGGATTCCGCGGCCCGCCCCCCGGCATGTAGAGGGAGAACTCGCCTGATGAGCGCACCGCCCGTCATCGAAGCCCGAGACCTCGCGAAGGCTTACCGAATGGGGAAGACCGAAGTGCGCGCGCTCCGCGGGGTTTCCCTCGAGGTGGGGAGAGGGGAGATGCTCGCCATCATGGGGGCGTCCGGCTCGGGGAAGTCCACGCTGATGAACATCCTCGGATGCCTCGACCGGCCGACGTCGGGGAGTTACCGGCTGGACGGCGTTCCGATCGACGGGCTCGGGAAGAACGCGCTGGCGGACATCCGGAACCGAAAGATCGGGTTTGTCTTTCAGACCTATAATCTTCTTGCACGAACGAGCGCGCGGGAGAACGTGGAGATCCCTCTTCTCTACGACCGGAGCGGGAACAGGCTGCCGAGCCGCCGGATGGCGGAAGAAGCTCTCGAACGGGTCGGGCTCGGGGACCGAATGCTGCACGAGCCGGCGGAGCTGTCCGGCGGGCAGCAGCAGCGCGTCGCGATCGCGCGCGCACTCGTCACGCGCCCCGCGCTTCTTCTGGCCGATGAGCCGACAGGGAACCTCGACACACGCACGTCGCTCGAGGTGATCGCTTTGTTTCAGGAGCTGAACGGCGAGGGCGCGACCATTCTTCTCGTCACGCACGAGCAAGAGATTGCGCGCTACGCCCGAAGAATTGTGGAGCTCCGGGACGGGCGCGTGATCCGCGATGTTCCGGTGACGGAACGCCGGCGCGCGGCGGTTGACGCGGAGCGCCTGGCGGACCCCGGGAACGGAGAGAGGCCGTGAGGAGCAGGGCGTTGGTCAAGATCGCCGGCCAGAGCATCGTCAAGAACAAGATGCGCACTCTTCTCACAATGCTCGGGATCATCATCGGCGTCGGGGCGGTTCTCCTGATGGTGGCGGTCGGATCGGGCGCGCGCCGGCAGATCGCGGCGCGGATCCAAAACCTCGGCACGAACTTGATCATCGTGACGCCCGGCTCGACCGCGCAGGGCGGGGTGAGCCAGGGAGCCCAGAGCTTCAACCGGCTGACTCTCGAGGACGCCCGCGCGCTCCGCGAGCAGAGCTTTCTCCTCGCCGGAGTCTCGCCGGTGATCTTCACGCGCGCGCAGGTGGTCGGCGGGGCGGGGAACTGGCGGACGTTCATCAACGGCGTCGACGCCTCCTACGAGACGATCCGGGATTGGAGCACGGAGTCCGGCGTCTTCTTCGGCCCGGCGGATGTGCGCGCGATGCGAAAGGTGGCGGTGCTCGGCCGCACCGTCGCGGCGAACCTCTTTCCCGGGGAGGACCCGGTCGGACGGCAGATCCGGATCCGGCAGGTGCCGTTCGAGGTCGTCGGCGTCCTCGCGGCGAAGGGGCAGACGGCGGAGGGGAGGGACCAGGACGATGTCGTGATCGCTCCCTACACGACGGTCCAAAACCGCCTCTCCGGTCGAATGTTCATCGCGCAGATCCTGGCGAGCACGTCCTCGCCGGATGAGATTCCCGCCGCCCAGAGGGAGATCCGAGCGATCGTGCGCGACACGCACGGTCTCGGCGCGAACGAACCGGACGACTTCGACGTTCGGAACCAGGCCGACCTGACGGAGGCGGCGGAGGAGACGACCCACGTGATGACCGTGCTCCTTCTCGCGATCGCGAGCGTCTCTCTCATCGTCGGGGGGATCGGGATCATGAACATCATGTTGGTGTCCGTGACGGAGCGGACGCGGGAGATCGGGCTTCGGCTCGCGCTCGGAGCGCGCGAGAGCGACGTGCTCACGCAGTTTCTCGTGGAAAGCGTGGTGATGAGCCTCGCCGGCGGCGTGATCGGCGTGGCGGCCGGCTTCGCGGGGAGCCTCGTGCTCGGGCGGCTCACCGGATGGGCCGTGGCGGTTTCCCCTCCGACGGTGTTTCTCGCGCTCGGTTTCGCCGGCGCGGTCGGCATCTTCTTTGGGTACTATCCGGCGCGCCGGGCCGCCGCTCTCGACCCGATCGAGGCCCTTCGCCATGAGTAGCCGGGAAATGCGCGCGAGAAAGACGTCCGCCCGGGGTGCAACGTCGACGACGGCGGCGCGAGGCGCTCTCCGGTGGGCTCTTTGCCTGCTCGCGGCGATCGCCTCTTTTCTTCCCGCCGAGACGCGATCGATCTCGTTTCACGATGCGGTCTCCATCGCTCTCGAGCGGAACGTCGCTCTCGCCCGCGCGGAGAACGCCGCCTCTCTCGATCGGAACGCCGCCGCGGGCGCCCGCATGAGATTCCTTCCGGATCTTGGCCTCGGCCTGTCCGCGTCCAAGAGCTTCGAGCGGTTCTTCGACGAAAGCTCCGGCCGCACGACATCGGAAACGAGCCGTTCGTTCCGCGCGGGCCTCTCCTCGAGCGTCGTTCTCTTCGACGGGTTCGCCAACGTCTCCAACTGGAAGGCCGCCCGCCTCGAGGAGGAGGCCGGTCTTCTCGATTTTGAGCGAACCCGCCAGACGGTCGTTTTCGAGGTGATCTCCGGCTATCTGACCTTGATCGAAGCCGAGGAGCAGGTGCGCGTGCAGGAAGAGAACCTCGCCGCCCAAGAGAAACAGGAGGAGTTCATCCGCCGTCTGGTCGAGGCGGGCGAGCGACCGATCTCGGATCTCTATCAGCAGGAGGCGAGCACCGCCGCCGGCCGCTTTTCTCTTGTTGAGGCGCGGAACGCCTTCGAGCTCGGCCGCATCGATCTGGTTCGGACGCTGCAGCTCGATCCGTTCGGCGACTACCGCTTCGAGATCCCGCCCCTGCCGGACGACCTTGCGGTCGATCCCGGTCCGGGGCACGCCGAGCGGATCGAACGAGCCTTCGCGCGAAGACCCGACGTGCAGGGAATGGAGGCGCGGGCGCGCGCGGCCGTCCACGAGGAGCGGATCGCGGCCGCGGGGCGCTGGCCGACCCTTTCCCTCTCGGCCGATTACGGCTCGCGCGCCTCGAATGCTTCGGATGTCGATGTTTCGGATCAGCTCGATCACAACCGGTCCGGATCGATCGGCGTTTCGCTATCCGTTCCGCTCTTCGACCGGTTCGACACCCGCCGGGCGATCGAACGAGCGCGCATCGAACGAGAGAACGCGGATCTGGCTTTGTCCGATCTCCGTCAAGAGGCGGCGCTCGAGGTTCGCCGCGCGCACTTGGATCGGGACTCCGCCCGCGAGAGGCTGGAGGCGGCGGAAGCGAGGCTCCGTGCGGCGGAGAGAGCGCTGGAGTTCATCGAGCAGCGCTACGCGGCGGGGGCCGCGACTCTGTACGAGGTGATCGCGGGACGGGCGGACCGCACGGCCGCGGCGAGCGCGAGCGTGCGCGCGCTCTATACTCTCCTCTGGCAAGAGCGTTTTCTGGATTATTCCACGGGCGATCTCGATCCGGCCGGCCCTCTCGCGCCTTGACGCGTCCGCCTTCCGCGCGGAGAACGCTCGAGACGAGCCCGCGCCCCGCCCGGTCTTGACGCTCTCCCGATCGAGATCTAAACTGTCCATGAGACATACTTCCTGTCCTGCAGACGGATCGCCGCGGAAAGGGGGCTTCTATGAACCGGTCTTCCCCCCGGGCCGCGCGTCTCCCTCGCCCGGGGGTCTTGGGTTTCGTTCTCGCCGCGATGATGCTACTTCTCCCGGAATCCGCTTTCGGACATCGCTACGCGATCCTCACGCTGGGGTTCACGAACTCTGCTTTTCGAATCGATCTTTCCCATGTGTACATTATGTTGACGGAGGCAGGATATCCCGAAGAGGACATCTTCGTTCTCTATCACGACGGGGAACAGCTGGATCTGGACGGCGACGGCTTCATCGACGATGTGGACGACTCCTGCACCTCGTCGACCCTCTCGGCGGTTTTCGATTCGCTCGAAAACCTCGTCGACATCGCGAACGTCCTCTTCTTCTTCGGCACCGGCCACGGAGGGTCGCTCGTCCGACCGGGGAACGGATACCCGAACGGCTGCATCTTCTTCCAGGACTACGCCGACACGCTTTGGGATTTCCAGCTCGCCGCCGCATTCGAGGACCTGGAGGACGCGGCCGGAGGGCCGCTCCGCAAGATCTGCTTGATCCCCGGTTGTCACGGCGGGGGGTTCCTCACCGTCTTCAACGACGAGCCGGAGAACCTGTGCGGTCTTCGCGAGATCTCCGCATCGAGCGCCGTGCGATACGACCAGAACTCCTGGTACGACAACAACGACGGCTATGCGATGACCTATTGGTGGACCTCCGCCCTTCGAGGACAGGACTGGGACGGGGTCGGCGCGGATGCCGATGCGAACAACGATTCCTACGTGAGCCTGCGCGAGGCATTTCGGTTCGCCGAATCGAAGTCGAAGACCGACACGCAGACGCCGGTGCATTGGGCGAAGGGATGCCTCCTCGACCACTTCACCGGAGTCCAGGGCGCTCCTTTCCCCTTGAGTCTTTTCGTCATCAACATGACCTGTTGCCCTTGGTACGACGTGCACCCATGGATGCCTCGCGACTGCTGGAATCTCGGCCTCACGGTGACCGCTTCCATCGGCAAGGGGACCCTGGAAGCGAGGGCGCGGGTGGCGAACGGGGGAACCGCTCCGTCGACGGGGGGGAACATCCAATACTTCTATCGGGCGCCGACCCTCGGCCTCGGCTTCTATGACACCGGATGGATCCCCGTCGGTACCGGAACGATCCCGCCGATGGCTCCCGGAGATACGCTCGATCTCGATCCGCTCCCGTTCACCGTCCCTCCGACGAACCCCTTCGGCGAGACGCACTGGACCTTCGCCGCTCGGATCCTCGATCCCTCGAACCCTCCGGAGTCCGGATGGCTCGTCGATGATCATCAGGTGAAGATGGTGAACCACTGGACGGTCGAGGCGGATCCGGGCGAAATGCGCGAGGTTCGCTTCTATGCGGTGAACCCGACGCCGGACACGGCGCATGTCGTTCTCACGCTCGACGCGTCCGGCTATCCTCCCGAGTGGACGTGTTTGCTCGATCCGCCGGCCGGCGATACGGTCGCGTTTCTCCCGAACGAAAGCCGGATTGTGACCCTCGCGATGCAGCCGACGAGCATTGGTTCCGGGGCCGGAACGATCGACGTGTACGAGACGCTCCTTTCGAAGAGGTACTGCGGAGCGTGCACCGATCCCGGTTGCCAGGACACGACGTGCGGCGGTTTCATCCGGGTGACCGGAGGCTGCGCGGTGACCCTTCTCACGCAGCCGACCGGAATCGCGGAGGGAGAAGACGCCGGGCAAGACGCGATTCTCCTCGTACGGCCGACCGTCGTCCGAAGGGAGGCGAGCGTCGAGCTTTCGCTCGCCCAAGGGTCCTTCGTCCGGCTCGGCGTGTACGACGTCGCCGGGAGGCGGGTGAAGGATCTCTTGCGGTCCTCTCTCGCGCCCGGCCTGCACGGCTTCCTTTGGGACGGATGCGACGAGAGGGGAAGGCCCGCCGCGCCCGGATGCTACTTCGTGCGGGCGGAGGTCGAGGGCTCTTCCGTCGTTCGTCGAATCGTCAAAGCGGAGTGAGTCGCTCTCCATCGAACGGTTCGCCGGTGCCCGATTATCGGACGAGAAGCACCTTCGCGGTTTTCGTCCGGCTCCCGGCGTCGAGACGAACGAGGTACCGCCCCGAGGGGACCGCCCTTCCGCTCGCGCCCGAACCGTCCCAAGGAATCGCGTGATCACCGGCGGAAAGAGCCGCGCCCTCGAGGAGCACGCGCACGAGGCGGCCGCTCGAATCGAAGACGGACAAGGAGATCCTCGACGGTTCCGCGAGACGGAAAAGGATCGTCGTCGCCGGGTTGAACGGGTTCGGCTGCGCGGAGAGAGAGACCGCGGAGGGCGCGGAAGGCGTCTCCGCCGCGATCCCGACGTTCGGATCAAACGTGAGCCAGATCGGGTTCGTGTACGCGCGGTGCCCCGCGTCCCCGTCGTCGGTTCGAAGCTCCGCGCGGAGGAAGCGCGTTCCTTCAAACCCGAACGTTCCAAGGTCGATCGTTTCGCTTCCAAAGAACCCCTCGCCCGAGGATGTCGGGTCGAAGCTCGCGATCGTCGCGGTTCCCGCGCCGTTTCCGGAGACGAGGGCCACCGCGACCACCGGTCCGAACTCGGGGAGGGAGGCCCAGCGGATTTGGAGCGGAAGAGGCGCGTGCGTTCCGACGATCCCCTCTCCGCCGATCGCGACGTCCTCCTCCTCGTACCAATCGCCGTCGCCGTCCCGGTCGAGCCCGATCTCAAGGAAAGGACCGTCCGTCACGACCGACCGCCCCGCGCGGAACGCCTCGAGGATCGCATCGATCGGCGGGAGGCTGTCCGCGCCGAATCCTGCGACGCGAACCACGGTCTGCACCTTGCCAAGCGCGTTGTCCTCGGCGTAGTTGTCGAGGCTCATGTACGAGGCGTAGTTGAAATCGCCGTGCGCGTCGCTTCCCCCGGAGAGGAAGATTCTGCGCGGGTGCCCGAAGGCGATGTCCGCGGCGAGGAGCGAGTCCCAGAGCGCGATTCCCTCGAGAAGCTCGTTCGGGTATGGGTTCGCCGGCTCGGCGCCCGCGTCGAAGTCGGCCCACGGGTTTTCCTGATTCGAGGATCTCCGCGTGGCGCGCGTGTTGAACGCCTCGAGGCCGATGAAGCGCGGGCGCGAGAGAGCCTGCGCGAGATCTTGATCGCGCCAGCGGGTTCCGTTCACGCCGAAGTCAATCCCTCCGAACTCGGCGGAAAGGTCCGAGATCGGATGCGCGGCGTACGCGAAACCTTCCGGCGCGAGCGCGTCGAGCCCCGCGTCGAGAGAGGGAATGACCGGGCGCTCCCCGGTCGCTCCGGAGAGAGGGGAGTGGATGTAATCGGGATTGTAGAAGAGGCAATGAAGCGTCTTCCCTTGCGTGTCCGGATCGACCGAGGCGAGGTTGATCTCGACACCGCGAAAAACGCGAAGGTCCGGTCCGTCCGCTTCGAGCGCGTCCGCGCCGAGAGCGCCCCACGAGGAACCGAAGTCGAGGTTGTTCCGAACGATCGTCGCCGTTCCGGAGGGCGATTGGATCGTGTACTCCCACTGATGCGTCGCGTAGGAATACGCGCCGTCCCCCGTCTCGTCCAGATCGCATGAGTGATCGGTCGTCGTGAGCCAGTGGAGACCGATCGCCTTCGCGGCGAGCAGCACCGCGGGGATCGGGGCGCCGAACTCGTAGAGGTTGTTCGTGTACATCGTGTGGAAGTGCGTATCGCCTCCGTACCATCCTTCCGGCCACGGGAAGGGACCGCTCCCCACGTGGACGCGGAGCGTCCGCCCGTCCGTGTAGTTGAACCAATCGTCGCGATAGTAGATCGTCACCTCGAGTTGGATCGCGTCCCCCGTTCCGTAGCCGAGAACCGCGGGCGTAAGGAGCGTGCCGTTCGGAAGAGACGGGTGCCCCTCGGTGACGGTGGTGATGTACGTCCAGTAGTTGTGCTCGCTCGGGTCGTCGCCGATCCGCTCGTCTCCGAAGTTGCGATGCCAGAGAACGGTCGAACCGCCCCCGGTCACGTCCTTGCAGCGGATCCAATGGAGCTCGCGGATGTCGTCGACGTCGCAGTCCTTGAGGATGATCGTGATCGGGATCGGCGTGTGCGCGTCGATCACGCGCCAGGGAGCGTCGGTGATGAAGTCCTTCGCGTAGGTGTTGTCGTACGCGGTGTCCGGCGCGGCCGGCGCCGCGGCGAGCGCGAGAGAGGCGAGAAGCGCGAGGGATCTCGGAATCGATCGATTGGGCATCGCTTACCTCACGAGGTGGATCTTCCGAACGACCGCTCGATCCCCGGACTCCAACCGGAGGAAGTACGTACCGCTCGACGCGGAACGCCCCCGATCGTCCGCGCCGTCCCACGCGGTCCAGTGCTCGCCGGCGGAGAACGTCCCCTCATCGAGACGCCGCACGAGTCGCCCGGCAAGATCATAGACCCCTAAAGTGATCGGCGCGCTCTCCTCGAGGACGTACGCGATCTCTCCTTTCGGATTGAAGGGATTCGGACGAGTCGATAGGGAGAGCGCGGTCGCCGGCGGCCCGGATTCCTCCCGCGCGACGCCGGTCGGCGTCGGGATCGCGATCGAGTGCATCGAGCGTCCGTGCGTCCCCGCGACGAGCGTTCGCGTCGGCCGGTGGAACGCGAGATCGTAAATCGGAACGGACGGGAGACCCTCCCCGAGCGCGTGCCACACGCCCCCGAGGTCCGAGGTGTAAAAGCAACCGACATCCGAGCCGAGGTAGAGCGTGTTCGGATCGTCCGGATCGACGAGAAGCGCGTTCACCGGCGCCCCGGGAAGGTTCCCGCTGCGGTCGGTCCACGTCGCGCCGTAGTCGTCCGTCCGATAGACGTGCGCGATCTCCTCATCCCAACGAAGACCGGAGAAGGCCGCGTAGGCGACCGAGGGGTCGACCGGATCGGCGGCGACGCGGCTCACCCATCGGTTCGGCAGCGATCCGGAGACCTTCGTCCAATTCCCCCCTCCGTTCGTCGTCACCCAAACGTTCGAGTCGTCCGTCCCGACCCAGATCACGCTCCCGTTCACCGGACTGACCGCGATCGTCGTGATCGTTCCGTAGTTGCCGCCTGGATTCCCGTTCGTGAGATCGCCGCTCACGGCGCTCCACGAGGAAGCGGCGTTCGTCGATCGCCAGAGACGGTAGGTGCCGTAGAACATTCGATCCGGGTTCGAGGGATCGAGCACGACGGGCGTCGACCAGTTCCTGCGATCGCCGCTGTTCACCCCGCTCAGGGCCCAGCTCCACGAGGAGCCGAAGTTCGTTGACTTGTAAAGATTCCCGTATTGGTACTCGGCGAAGAGGATGTTCGAGTTCCTCGGGTCGACGATCGTGTAGAAGCCGTCCCCGCCGAGGATATGGTCCCAATCGTCGATGGCGCCGGTCGGCGTGCGGAGCGTTCCGTTGTCCTGCGTTCCGCCGTAAAGCCTCTCCGGATGGAGGTAGTCGATCGTGATCGCGTAGAACTGGTTGGTCGGCTGATCGTCGAGCTTCGTCCAGGTGTCCCCCTCGTCCGCCGAGAGATAAATGCCCCCGTCGTTCCCCTCGAAGATCCGGTCGGGGTTCGACGGATCGAAGGCCATCGCGTGATGGTCGACGTGATTCTCCTCGCCGACCTCCGACCAGCTCGATCCCCCGTTCTCGGTCCGATACAGAGGAACGCCGTGCGCGAAGACCCGGTTCGGGTCCGAGGGGTCGACGCGGATCTGCCCGAAGTACCATCCGAACGAGCTGTGGATCGACGAGATCGCCGAGTCGTTCGTCCGCGTCCAGGAGCTTCCGCCGTTCGTCGTCTTGTAGACGCGCGCTCCCTCTCCGACGATGTCGTAGATCGCGTAGACGACGTTCGGACTCGACGCGGAGACCGAGAGCCCGATGCGACCGACGCTGGGACCCGCGCTCGGGAGGCCGCTCGTGAGAAGCGTCCAGGTGTCGCCGCCGTCGTGCGAGCGCCAGATCCCGCTCCCCGGCCCTCCGGAGCGGCGGTAGGTGAGGCCGCGCACGCGCTCCCACATCGCCGCGTAGACCGTGTCCGGCTTCGTCGGGTCGATCGCGACGTCGATCGCGGCGGTCGAGTCGTTGACGAAGAGAACGCGGGTCCACGACTCGCCCCCGTCGAGCGAACGGTAGATCCCACGCTCCCCGCCCGTTCCGAAGAGAACCCCGCACGCCGCGACCCAGATTCGGTCCGTGTCGATCGGATCGACGACAACCCGCGCGATCGCCCGGCTCTCCTCGAGCCCGATCGCTCTCCAGGTCGCTCCCCGATCCTCCGACTTGAACATTCCCATTCCGAACCAGCTGAAGCTGCTCGCGGCCGATTCGCCCGTCCCGACGTAGAGAACGTCCGGGTCCAGCGGATCGACGGCGATCGCGCCGATCGTGAGCACCGGCTGATCGTCGAAGATGGGAACCCACGAAGCGCCCCCGTCGCTCGAGCGGAAGACGCCCCCGCTCGCCATCGCCGCGAAGATCGTGTTCGGATCGGACGGATCGAACGCGAGGTCGGCGAGCCGCGCGCCGATGTTGCTCGGACCTCTCTCGACCCAAGCCGCGCTCGGGCCTTTTCTTCGCGCGGCTTCCCGCATCGCCTCCGCCTCGCCGAGCGCCTGCGCGAGCTCTTCATAGTTCAAACGCTCGTACGGGTACGCTCTCTGGCGGAACGACCAATCGTTCGGTTCCTCTCCCGGCCCGAAGGGGATTCCGGCCGCGGCCCTTTCCGCGCGCCTCGCCTTCTTCTCGTGGGCGATCTTCTCCGAGATCTCGTCCGCCGTGAGGGATGCGTCTTCTTGGAGCGGCGCGTAGAGAAGGTGCGCGGCCGCGAGCGCCGCGGCGAGGACGAGGACGGAAATCACGATCCGTTTCATCGAACCTCCCTTTCGGCAATGTTCGGTTCGGGGAGCAGTCTCGCTGCTCATTATAGCGGATTGGCGCGCGCCCATCCATCCCCGGCCGCACCTTCGAGGGATAGGGATAGGAGCCGGAGGGAAGGAGGGACTGAGGAGCGGTGTTTCTTCCCGTTCTTTTCAAGAAGGGCCGCAGGCGGATCTCATGGTTTGGGCGAGAGGAGGCGGGCGCGGAGCTCGGCGAGGACCGCCGCGTGCTCTCCTTCGTCCCCGCCGAAGAGAGACGCGCGCTGGAGAAGCTCGCGGGC
>JAGUYC010000141.1 GCA_020061515.1 Gemmatimonadota bacterium | reverse complement strand
CTTCTCCTCCTCGAGAAGGCCGGGGTCGGGTCGGAAGATGAGCGCGCGATCCGTGACGCGGCGCGGCTCCTCGCCGCTCAACGCGAGGAATGGAATCTCGCCGGCGCTCCGTCCGAGGGCGGTCCCGCCGAGGCCGCGCTCTCTCTCTTGGGGCTCTTCCCGTTCGTGTATCACGGAGAGGGGGAGATGGCGCCGGTGGCGGCCCGCTGGTGCGGCCAGCTCGCCGAGAACGCGAAGACGCTCGCGCATCGCGCGGCGTTTCCGGAGGCGAACCATAACGAGATCGTCGGATGGGAAGGGACGGAAGGGGTCCCGCCCATCGGGCTCGTCTTCCTAACGAGCGAAGGGGATCCGCCGAGCGTCCGGCGCGGGATGGAAAGCGCGCTCCGGATCATGGATGGAAGCGCGCGGCTCGTGCTGCGCCATGCCCCTCGCGGAGACCGACCGCTCGCGCGCATTCTCTCCGGCATCTACTTCGGTGATTACGTGAGCTATTTTCTCGCTCTTCTTCGCGGAATCGATCCGACTCCGGTCCTTTCGATCGACCGCTTGAAGAGGGAGCTCTCGCCGGAGCGCGGCGGGAAACTCGCCCCGGAGCGAGACGGGAGGGAACAACCTTGAAAGCGATCATCCCGTTGGCGGGGGCGGGGCGCCGCCTCAAGCCCCAGACGCACACGATGCCGAAGGCTCTCCTGAACGTGGCCGGCAAGCCGATCCTCGGGCACATCCTGGACGAGCTCATCGAGGCGGGGGTCGATCACGCGATCCTCGTGGTCGGGCGGCTCGGCGATCCCATTCGGTCGTATGTCACCTCGCGCTATCGGATCCCGTTCGACTTCGTGGAGCAAAGGGAGCGGAAGGGGATCGGGCACGCGATCTACCTCGCGCGGAACTACGTCGATCCGGACGAGCCGGTCCTCATCGTGCTCGGCGACACGATCTTCAAGGCGGACTTCGAGTCGGTGATCGGCGGCCCGATGAACGCGATCGGCGTGCGCGCGGTCGAGGATCCGTCGCGGTTCGGCGTCGTGCAGCTGAGAGACCAGAAGATCGCCCGGCTCGTCGAGAAGCCCGAGTCGCCCGTCTCGAACCTCGCGATCGTCGGGATCTACTACTTCGTCCGTTCCGGAAGGCTCTTCGAGGCGCTGGCCGAGATCTTGGAGGGCGAGGACGCGCCCCGCGGGGAGATCTCCCTAACCGAAGCAATCGCGAGAATGATCGAGAAAGGCGAGCCGATTCGAGCGGTGACCGTGAACGGCTGGTTCGATTGCGGCGAGCCCGACTCGCTTCTCCAGACGAATCGGTTTCTTCTCGAGGAGGCGGCGGAGCGGATCGAGGTCGAGGGCTCGATCATCATCCCGCCGGTCTACATCGCCTCGTCCGCGATCGTCGTCCGGTCCGTGATCGGACCGTACGTCACCGTCGGAGAGGAAGCCGCGATCACCGACTCGATCGTGCGGGATTCGATCGTGAACGAGCACGCGGTGATCGAAAACTGCCTCCTGGACCGGTCGCTCGTCGGCCTCTACGCGGTCGTTCGCGGGAAGTTCCAGCGCCTGAACGTCGGCGATTCCTCCGAGGTCGATTCCCGATAGGCGAGTTCTGCGCGCGTGCCCGCCGCCGGATCGCGCCGTTTCGCGCATATCCCCGCCGCGTGGTACACTCCCCGATACGAGCGTTTCAATGCGAGGCGCGGGCCGGACGGGGAGCCTCGATACAATCATCCGGGAGGAGAAGCGGAATGCGCACGGAAACCGATGGGAAGTTCAAGGTGAAAGACCTCTCGCTCGCCGACGAGGGGATGAGGAAGATCGAGTGGGCCGAGTCGCGCATGCCGGTTCTCATGCATCTCAGGCGCCGTTTCGAAAAGGAGAAGCCGCTGAAGGGGGCCCGCATCGCCGGGTGTCTCCACGTGACGAAGGAGACGGCGGTTCTCGTGCGAACGCTCGTCGCGGCAGGGGCCGAGGTCGCGTGGTCCGGGTGCAACCCGCTGTCGACTCAGGACGATGTAGCGGCCGCGCTCGCGGCCGAGGGGACCCGCATCTACGCGTGGCACAGCATGAGCGTGGAGGAGTTCTACTGGTGCATCGACCGCACGCTCGACATCGATCCGGTGCTTACGCTGGACGACGGCGCCGACCTCATCTTCACGATCCACAACCGCCGCAAGGAACATTTGGGCGGTGTGTGGGGAGGAACCGAGGAAACGACGACCGGCGTGCAACGTCTCCGCGCGATGGCGGATGACGGCGCGCTCGGATACCCGGTCATCGCCGTGAACAACGCGGAAACGAAGTGGGACTTCGACAACGTGTACGGAACCGGCCAATCCTCGATGGACGGAATCCTCCGCGCGACGTCCATTCTCGTCGCCGGGAAGAACTTCGTCGTCGCCGGGTTCGGGCGCTGCGGCAAGGGGTGCGCGATGCGGGCGAAAGGGCTCGGCGCGAACGTCATCGTCACGGAGATCAACCCCATCCGCGCTCTCCAGGCGACGCTCGAGGGTTGCCGGGTCCTTCCGATGGAGGAGGCGGCGCGCGTCGGCGATCTCTTCATCACGGCGACTGGAATGAAGGACGTCCTCGTCGGACCGCACTTCGACTCGATGAAGGACGGCGCGGTGATCTGCAACACCGGGCACTACGACTGCGAGATCCGAATCTCCGATCTCGAGGCGCGCGCTCGCTCCAGGAGGGAGATTCGCCGGGACAACGAGGAGTTCACGCTGAAGGACGGCCGGCGGATCTACCTTCTGGCGAAGGGGCGGCTCGTGAACCTCGCCGCGGCCGAGGGGCATCCCTCCGAGGTGATGGACATGAGCTTCGCGAACCAGTTCCTCTCGATGAAGCACCTTGTCGAGAAGCGGGGCACGCTGGAGAAGAAGGTCTACGACGTTCCGATGGAGCAGGACGAGGAGATCGCGACGCTCAAGCTCGAGACGATGGGGCTTCGGGTCGACCGCCTGACGGAAGAGCAGGTCCGCTACCGGACCGATTACTCCTCGGGGACGTAGCCTCAATCGGACATAAACACTTGAGGTGCCTTCTCGGCCGGGGCGAGGGGCAAGGGGGTGCCGGCTCAAACACCCCTCGCGCACCGGGCCCACGGCATGGAGCCGGATCGGCATGGCCCGGCGCGCGAGGGAACTCGCCGGTTCACCCCCTTGCCCCTCGCCCCGGCGCTCGCGCAAGGAGAATCTTTCTGTTGGAGCGACGTTTCCCTCGAATGTCGGGGAACGGCTCAACGGCGCGCGAGCTTCCGGAAGAGGACGACGCCGATCGCGAGAAAGAGGAGGTTCGGAATCCACGCCCCGAGCAGGGGCGGGAAGACCGCGTTGTATCCGAGCGACTGGCCGACACGGATGGCGAGGTAGTAGACGAAGCAGATGAGAAGCGCGAGCGTGAAGCCGACCGCGTTTCCTCCGCGTCGGAGCAGGGCGGCGAGGGGGCTTCCGAGGAGAACGATGAGGAAGTTCGTGAAGGGGAAGGAGACCTTCATGTGGAGGTCCACTTCCTCCTTGAACACTTCTCCCCCGTTCGCCTTAGCCTTCTCGATCAACCGCTTCAGCTCTCGATAGCTCATCTGTCTCGGGTTCTTTTGAATCTTGGCGAAGTCGCCGGGGGTTTCGCGGATTCCGGGTTCCGCTCTTTCCGCGAAGGAGGCCGCCTCGGCAAGGGCCTCGTCCGCGAAGCGGCGGAAGTAGCCGTTCCGAAACACCCAGGTTCCGTTCTCCCAATCGGCTCTCTCCGCGTCGATCCTCTCGACGAGGGCGTTGTCGCGGAGAAGCTGAACGACGACGTTCTCCATCCTTCCCTTATCGACGTCGAGCCGCCCGATGCGAAAGAGCCTCCCGTTATCGCCGAGAAACGAGAGGTTCGTCCGGACGCGCGCGCTCCGGCTTCTTCCCGGCTTGATCACCTCGTCTTGGAGCGCGTTCACTCGTTCGGCCGCGGGAGGGGCGAGGGTCTCCCCGGCCGCGAGGGCGGCAAGGCTGACCGCGAAACTGAGAACGAGGACCGGAAGAAGCGTCCGGCGCATGCTGACGCCCGCAGCGAGCATGGCGAGGAACTCGTTGCTCCGCGCGTGCGATCCGAGAGAGAAGAGACAGGCGAGAAGCATGCCGATCGGGAGCATGAGAAGGAGGATTTCCGGGAGACGGAAGAGATAGTACCTGCCGACGATCGGAAGGGGCACTCCTTGGTCGAGGAAGTCGTCGAGCTTCTCGAAGAGATCGAGGACGACGAAGATCGCGAGAAACGCGAGAAGCGCGAAGGCGAGGGAGACGAGGTAGCGTCCGCCGACATAGCGGTCGAGAAGGCGCGTCATCTCCGCTTCCTCTCGGGGCGTCCGAGTCCGGGAAGGCGGAACGGGCTCGCCTCGCGGGCGGTCCGCCGGACAAGGAGGAGCCCGAGGCCGCCGATGAGAACGTTCGCGGCCCACATCGCGACGGCCGGCGGGAGATAGCCGCGATCCGCGAGCTTCTCTCCCCCGATGAGAAAGAGATAGTAGACGACGAAGAAGACGATGCTGAAGCCGACTCCGACCCCGAGCCCGCCCCGCTGCGCCTTGACGCCGAGAGGAGCGCCCACGAGAACGAAGACGATGCACGCCGCCGGAAGAGCGTATTTCTTATGCACCTCGACCATATAGCGATCGATCTGTTTGTTCCGATCCTCGATGGTGCTCGCGAGGGACACGAGGCGGTTGCCGAAGCCGCTAATCTCTCTTCCGACGTTCTTGCGGGCGAGCGGCGGCGGGATCGAGGCGCCCGCCGCGGCGAGCGTATCGTCCGAGAGAAGCCCGGAGAAGCGCGCGGCG
>JAGUYC010000253.1 GCA_020061515.1 Gemmatimonadota bacterium | reverse complement strand
GCGCCGTGCCCGATGCGCCACGCGAAGCAGACGTGGGTCGCGTCGTGGTGGGATTTCCGGAGCGATTCGACGCGGCCGGCCGCTTCCGTTTCGGCGGCCGCGGGGAAGACGAACGCGAGGAACCGCGATCCCTGCACGCGCGTCTCGGCGCGCGCCTCGGAGAGAACCGCACGGTAGGCGTCAGGGTCCGGCGTCGTTTCTTCCTTGCCCAACCGCATCGCGGATCCTACCTTCTAGGCTAAGTTACGGCAGACTGGAGGGCGGTTCATGATCGAAGCGCTTCCCATGCTCCTCGTTCTCTTCTTCAGCATCGTCGTTCACGAGTATGCGCACGGATACGTGGCGTATCGTCTCGGCGATCCGACGGCGAACAACGCGGGACGCCTCACGCTGAACCCGATTTCCCACGTCGATCTCGTCGGCTCGATCATCGTCCCTCTCGCGCTCGTGTTCAGCGGGAGCCGGTTCCTCTTCGGATGGGCGAAGCCGGTTCCGATCAACCCGATGTACTTCCGGCAGCCGATGACCGGGATGGCGTTGACCGGCGGCGCCGGTCCCGCGTCGAACCTTCTTCTCGCGCTCGCGGCGGCGCTCTTTCTTCGCTTCGCGAGCCCGTCTCTCGGAACCGGAATCGTCGCCCACATGCTTTACTACGGCATCCTGATCAACGTCGTTCTCGCCGTATTCAACCTGATGCCGATTCCGCCTCTCGACGGCTCGCGCGTCATCCTCCCGTTTCTTCCGGCGGGGATCGCGCGGTTCTATTGGGAGCTCGAGCCGTACGGCATGTTCCTCGTGATTGGTCTTCTCGTGACGGGAATCCTCGGGCGGATCATCTTCCCCTTCGTCACGATCCTGCGCGCGCTCTTCCTCGCCATCGCGGGGGCCTGAGCCGCGCCGCGAGGATCTCCTACTTCACGATCTTCAGGATCTTGCGGAACTCGTCGGTCCCCGCCTCGCGGAGAAGATCGAAGAGGACCATCTCAACGGTCGCGAGGCGCGCGCCCATCTGCTCGAAGCGACGGAGGGCGATCTCCCGGTCCCTCGATCGTCTTGAGGAGACGGCGTCCGCGAGAACGTGAACCTCGTGACCTTTCTCGATCAGATCGCGCGCGGTCTGATAGACGCAGACGTGGCTCTCGATGCCGGAGAGGAGAACGTCTCGTCGGCCGGCGCGCTCGATCGCCCCCAGGAACGCGCTCTCGCCGCAACAGGAGAACGCCCTCTTCACGATCGGCGCGATCCCATCGAGCGCCGCGCGCACCTCGTCGATCGTGGGGCCGAGCGCTTCGGGGACCTGCTCGGTGAGGAGGATCGGAACGCCGAGCGCGCGGCACCCGCGAACGGCGCGGACCGTCGCCTCGGCGAGAGCCTCCCGCTCCTGCATATGAGGGAAGAGCTTCGCCTGGATGTCGATGACGACGAGGATCGTGTTCTCTCGAAGGAGCGGCATCGGTTCTCTCCTCTCGGCCGGGTCGTCTTCCCGCATGATAACCGATGAGGACGATCGCCTCCACAGCGGGGGAGGCGCGCCCGGTGCGACTCACGGATTCTCCCGGTTTGGCTTACAATCAGTCAAGGGGACGAGGCGGGCGGCCGCGGCTTCACGGCCGGCGCGGGGATGCCGATGAACCGAAGAGAGACCGGCCGCGGGACAAACGGAAGAGCGATGGCTTCGACGAACATTCTCGGCATCTCGGCGTTCTATCACGACAGCGCGGCCTGCCTCGTGCGCGACGGCGTGATCCTCGCGGCCGCGCAAGAAGAGCGCTTTAGCCGGAAGAAGCACGATTTCCGCTTTCCGAGAGGCGCGATCGCGTATTGCCTCCGGGAAGGAGGGCTTCGCGCGGAGGACCTGGATTCCGTCGTCTTCTACGACCGCCCCTTCATTAAGTTCGAGCGGATCATCGAAACCTATCTCATGTACGCTCCGCTCGGCCTCCGCTCGATGATCAAGTCGATTCCTCTCTGGCTGAAACAGAAGCTCTTCATGAAGGATCTGATCCGAAGGGAGCTCGGATACGAAGGAAACTTTCTTTTCACCGAGCATCACGAATCGCACGCGGCCTCGGCGTTCTACCCGTCCCCGTTCGGCGAGGCGGCGTTCCTCACGATCGACGGCGTCGGGGAGTGGACGACGACGAGCTTCGGGATCGGCCGCGGGAACGAGATCGAGATCCTGAAGGAGATCCACTTCCCGCACTCGATCGGTCTTCTCTACTCGGCGTTCACGTACTTCACGGGGTTCAAGGTGAACTCGGGCGAGTACAAGGTGATGGGTCTCGCTCCGTACGGGGAGCCGAAGTACGTCGACGCGATTCTCGAACATCTCGTGGATCTCAAGGAGGACGGTTCTTTCAAGCTCAACCTTCGCGCTTTCGACTACTGCGCCGGGCTTTCGATGACGAACCGGCGTTTCGAGAGGCTCTTCGGCGGGCCGCCGCGGAGACCGGAGGCGGAGCTGACGCAGCGAGAGATGGACCTCGCGCGCTCCGTGCAGGATGTGGTGGAGGAGGTGATGATGCGGATGGCGCGCACCGTGCATCGCGAGACGGGGATGAAGAACCTCTGCCTCGCGGGGGGCGTCGCGCTGAACTGCGTCGCGAACGGGAGGATCCTGCGCGAGGGGCCGTTCGAGAGGATCTGGATCCAGCCGGCGGCGGGGGATGCGGGGGGCGCGCTCGGCGCGGCGCTCTTCGCGTGGCATCGGATCTTCGGCAACGAGAGAAAGGTCGAAGCGGGGCGCGATGCGCAGCGCGGTTCGTATCTCGGACCCGAGTTCTCGGATGAGGAGATCCGCGCGTTCCTCGAAAGGAAAGGGGCTCCGGCCCGAAGGCTCGAAGACGGGAATCTTTTCGAGACGGTCGCGGACCTTCTCGCGTCGGAGAAGGTGGTCGGGTGGTTCCAGGGGAGGATGGAGTTCGGGCCGCGCGCGCTCGGGGCGCGCTCGATTCTCGGCGATCCGCGCTCGCGGGCGATGCAGTCGGTGATGAACCTCAAGATCAAGTACCGGGAGTCGTTCCGGCCGTTCGCGCCGAGCGTGCTCGTCGAGCGAGCCGGCGACTACTTCGGCCTCGATCGGGAAAGCCCGTACATGCTTCTCGTCGCTCCGGTGCGCGAGGAGATCCGAATCCCGATGACGGCGGCGGAGGAGAAGCTTTTCGGGATCGCGAAGCTGAACGTGCCTCGCTCGGAGATTCCGGCGGTCACGCACGTCGACTACTCGGCGCGCATCCAGACCGTCGATCGGGAGACCGCGCCCCGCTATCACGAGCTGATCGACGCGTTTCGCCGAAAGACCGGATGCGGGGTCGTGATCAACACGTCGTTCAACGTGCGGGGGGAGCCGATCGTCTGCACGCCGGAGGACGCGTACACCTGCTTCATGCGGACGGAGATGGATTGCCTCGTTCTCGGAAGCTTCTTGCTCGACAAGAAAGAGCAGAAGCCGCTCGAAGAGGACAAGGACTGGCAGAGGGAGTTCGAGCTCGACTGAGGATCGCATGGCGGTTCGACCGGAACGGAAGGAGCTTCGAAGGTTCGGGATCGCGCTCGTCGTCGTGACGGCGGCGGCGGGTTCTCTCTGGCTCTGGCGCGACCACCGGACGACGGCGGCGGTCTTCTACGCGATCTCCGCCTACGGGCTCCTCGCGTCCATCCTCTTCCCGCCGGCCGTGCGTCCGGCCTTCTGGCTCTTGCAGAGGTTCGGGCATGCGGTCGGTTGGTTCAACACGCGGCTCATCCTCATCCTGATCTTCTATTCCGTCTTCATGCCGATCGGTCTTCTGCTTCGGCTGTTCGGGAAGGATCTCTTGAACCGCAAGTTCGATCCCGACGCGCCCACCTATTGGATCGAGAAGAAGAACGAGCCGTTCGATCCGAAGAGATACGAAAAGCAGTTCTGATCCGTCGGACGCGCGGGTCCTGCCCGTGGCTGTCCGCGCGGTGCTCGCCGGTTGTCGGACGCGCGGGTCCTGTCCGCGGCTGTCCGCTCGATGCTCGCCGGTTGTCGGACACGCGGGT
>JAGUYC010000037.1 GCA_020061515.1 Gemmatimonadota bacterium | reverse complement strand
GGCGGCCATCGAGCAGCTCGAGGTGTGGGGAGAGCGCGCCGACGTGCACGTGATCCGCCAGGAGCGCGGGTCGGACGCGGCATCCGTGGCGCACGATGCGCTCCGCGCGGCGATCGCGAGGGACGCGGACGTCCTCATTGTGGACACGGCGGGGCGTCTGCAAACGAGAACGAACCTCATGGAGGAGCTTCGGAAGATTCGCCGCGTTCTCAAGAAGCAAGGCGCCGCCTATCCTCAGGAAACTCTCCTCGTTCTCGACGCCACCATGGGGCAGAACGCGGTCTCCCAGGCGAGGAAGTTCCGCGAGGCGGCCGAGGTGGACGGAATCATTCTCACGAAGCTCGACGGAACGGCGAAGGGGGGCGTGATCCTCTCGATCCGCGAGGAGGTCGATCTCCCCGTCCGCTACGTGGGGGTCGGGGAGCGCGCGGAGGATCTTCTCGACTTCTCCCCTGCGGAGTTCGCGCGGGCGCTTCTCGATTGACGGGAGGCGCGGGGAGGGGAGGGCTGCGCGTTGGATGAGGCGATCCGGAAGCAGTACGAGGTCTTCCTCCGTGTCGCGGCCGAGATCGAAGGGATCGAGAGCCTTCAAGAGAAGCTCGATCGGATCGCGGGCGGAATCGTCGAGGCGGAGACGTACCGGCGCGCGCTCATCTCCCTCCTCGACGACGCGTGGAACGTGGTGCGGATCGGATCGGCGGGGCTCGATCCGGAAGACGTCGAGCGGATTCGAAAGCGCCCCGCGCTGACGCCGGACGAGCGGCGCCGTCTTCTCAACGAGCGCTATCGTCTCGGCAGCTCCTTCTTCATCCCCCACGACGACCAGACGGGCCGCGAGGTTCTCGGCCGGGCGATCAAGAGCCGCCGCGACGCCTCGTCGTTCGTCGATTGGCACCCGGACGACATGCTCTTCCTCCCGCTCCACGGCCGGGAGAAGAAGGTGATCGGCACGCTCTCGGTCGACGATCCCTTCGACGGCCGGCGTCCGACGGCCGAGTCGATCCGGGTCCTCGAGCTCTTCGCCCGCGAGGCGGCGTTCTGCATCGAGACAAGCTTGCTGATCGACGAGCTGCGCCGGACGAGGACCTATCTCGAAACGCTGATCGAAAGCTCGCCGGACGCGATCATCACCACCGACACCGACGGGCGGATCGCGCTCTTCAACAGCGGCGCCTCGAAGCTTCTCGGGTATCGCCCGGACGAGGCGATCGGGCGCTCGGTCGTTCTCATCTATTCGTCGCTCGAGGAGGCGAAGCGGGTGCGCTTCGCGCTCGAGGCGAAGCACCCGGGAGGCGAATCGGGACGGATCTCCAACTATGAATCTTTGCTCCGCGCGAAGTGGAGGGAGAAGATCCCGGTCTCCCTCTCCGCGTCGATCCTCTACGACTCGGAGGGAGAGGAGATCGGCCTCGCCGGCATCTCGAAGGATCTCCGGCCTCTTCGAAAGCTCGAGCAGGAGCTCATCAAAGCGGAGAAGATCGCGACGCTCGGCGAGGTGGGCGCGATGCTCTCCGACCGCGTGAACAACTTCCTCCAGTCGATTCTCGCCGCCTGCGAGCTCTCCTGCCGCTTCTATCAGAACCCGGAGGTGATGGAGGTGCTGCGGGAGAAGGGCCTCAAACGAGAGGTCGAGAAGGAGAAGTACCGCCTCCGGGTGATTCAGGAAGAGGCGCTTCGGATCGGGCAGATCACGGAGAAGCTGCAGCTCATGGCGAAGGGGAAGGAATACGAGACGAAGCCCTACCTGGACGGGGTCTCGATGCTCGACGTCGATCGGAGCCTCCAGAAGCTGCTCGAGAGCCGGTCGGCGACGGTTCTCGTCGCGGACGATCAACTTCATGTGCGAAAGTTCTTGCGCGAGATCCTCGAGGGGGACGGTTTCACGGTCGAGGACGCGGAAGACGGCGAGGAGGTGATCACGAAGGTCCGCGAGAAGAAGTACGACCTCCTGATCAGCGACATCCGGATGCCGAAGAAGTCGGGGAACGAAGTGGTGACTGAACTGAAGGAGCTCGCGCCCGATCTTCCGGTGATCCTTATCACCGCCTACGGATACGATCCCTCGCACACCGGCATCCGCGCGAAGAAGGAGGGGGTCGTCGAGGTTCTCTACAAACCTTTCGATCTCAAGAAGCTGAAGGAGGCGATCGCGCGCGCGCTTTCGGAAAAGAGGGCTTGATGGATCCGTACAACGCAACGCTCGAGAGGAAGGAGATCCTAAACCAGGGTCTCGTCGTCTTCCGCATCGCTCCCGACGAGCCCCCCTATCGGTTCGAACCGGGGCAGTACACGGTGCTCGGGCTTCTCGGCCGCGAGGGACGGATTCTCGAAAGCGAGCCGGAGGATCCCGCCGCCGAGCCGGACAAGCTGATCAAGAGGGCGTACTCGCTCGCCTCGGGAAGCACCGAGAAGCATCTCGAGTTCTACGTCGTTCTGGTGACCTCCGGGGCGCTGACGCCCCGTCTTCTCGCGCTGGAGGAAGGGGCGCGCCTCTGGGTCTCCCCGAAGGCGGTCGGGATGTTCACGCTCGACTCGGTCCCCGAGGACCAGGGGGTCGTTCTTGTCGCGACCGGGACGGGCCTTGCGCCTTATGTCAGCATGGTGCGGACGAGAATCGAGAAGGAATGCGGAGGCAAGCGGCGCTGGGCGGTCCTCCAGGGTGCGCGCCGGAGCTGGGATCTCGGATATCGGAACGAGCTCGAGACGATCCGAAAGCGCTGCTCGAACTTCTTCTACCTGCCGAGCATCACTCGGCCGAGCCCGGAGGATCCGTGGGGCGGGCTCGTCGGGCGCGTGAACCACATCCTCGTCGACGGGACGTTCGAGGAGCGCTTTGGAGAGACGCTCGATCCGTCTCGTCATCATGTGTTTCTCTGCGGGAACCCCGCGATGGTTGAGGAGGCGGTGAGGCAGCTCGGAGAGCGAGGCTTCTCCGAGTGGCATCACCGAAAGAACCCGCAGGGAACCATTCACGTCGAAAGATATTGGTAGGGGGAAGGAGGCAGGCGCCCGTGGCCGCCACCCGCGCGTGGTGATGTT
>JAGUYC010000140.1 GCA_020061515.1 Gemmatimonadota bacterium | reverse complement strand
GGAGAGCCCTCGGCTACACCGGAATGAACGTGGACAAGCCGGAGCAGTTCGTCTTTGGCGTCCGCCTCGAGATGGGACCCGTCAGCAACAACCCCAACGTCTACTTCGTGCCGGAGCTCGGTTTCGGCGTGTTCAACAAGAGCTCCCTCCTCCTCGCCGGCAACATCCGGTGGGACGTGGGAGAGACGCTTCGGCTGAAGGGCGTGAACCCGTACGTCTACGGAGGACCGGGCCTGCTCTTCTTCTCGAAGAAGATTGAGAAGCAGGACAAGACCGAGGGCGTGCTCAACCTCGGGTACGGACTGTCGAAGGACTTCGGCACGTGGACCGGGTTCATCGAGCACCAGGGGATCGATATTTACAGCCTCCATCGGATTCTTTTCGGGGCGAATATCGGATTCTAGACCTCCCCGCATGGAGGTTTGCTGCATGAGGCGAGGAAGAGCGTTCGGAATCGTCGCGGTCGCGGCCGTCCTGGCCGCGGCCGCCCCCTCGCGCGCGGAAACGGGCGAAGACCCTCCGGCCGGAGGCGAGGCCTCCGTCGCGACGTTCCTTCTGCCGGAGGTCGGGCTCTTCTTCGTTCGCTACGGCGAGCCGGGAGGCGTTCGGATCACGAGCCGGATCGCGAGCCCCGCTCCGGACTCGATCTCCGAAGCGGGCGATTGGACGCGGTTCGCGACCGACGAGCGGATCGCGAGGATCTTCCGCGAGGAGTACGCGAGGCATCTCGCCGGGAGTCCGGCGGCTACGGCCCGGAAGGAGCCCGCAGTCGTCGATGCCCCGCCTCCTCCCGCCTCTCCCCCGCCCTGGCCCGGGAGCGCGACGACGACGGTCGTTCTGCCGCCGGCCGTTCCTCCTTCCGGGCCCACCGCGATCGAAGCAGGCATCGAGACCGAAGCGAGCCCCGCGAAGGCGGAAACGACGGCTTTCGACCTCCGGCCTGAAGAAGTCCGGGACTTCGTTCGCAGAGAGTTCCGATACGGCGGGCTTCTTCGGACGAACCTCGTCATCTTCGAAACGAACAAGAGCTCGCTCATCCCCTACTCGTTTCTCGTTCTGGATGCCGTGGGGCACGTGTTGCGCGAGTACCCGACGATGAGAATCCGCGTCGAGGGGCATGCTGATCTCCGCGGTTCCGATGAGCACAACCTCGGTCTCAGCCAAAGGAGAGCGGAATCGGTTCGGCGCTACTTCATCGACACGTTCGAAATCGAACCGGAGCGCGTCGAGGCGGCCGGCTTCGGCAAGCGGAGGCCCCTCGTTCCGGGAACGAACATGACCGCGCTCACGCTGAACCGCCGCGTCGAGTTCCGCGTGTTGAACCCCGAGGAGGTCTTCCCGAAGTAGGAGAGCCCGGCCGAGCGATTCCGCTGATGACCTCAGCGAAGCCGCCGCGCGAACCAGTCCGTGATCGTGCCGATCAGCGCCGGGTCCTGATCGAAGAGGGGCGCGCCGTGCGCGTTCCCCTTGTAGAGAATGAGGCGCGTGTCCGGATTCTTTGAACTCTGAAACATGCGCTTCGTTCTCTCGTGGGTCCCGCGGTCTTCTTCGCTCGCGATGCAGAGAAGAGGGATCGCGCGCTCCGACTCGAACTTCTTGATTTCGTTCTCGTCGATCCAGGGAAGGCTCGAGGAGAGGAACGCCGCCGCTCGCACTTCTGGTCTTCGGTTGGCCGCGAGGAGCGCCTGCGATCCGCCGCAGCTCGCTCCGAGAATCCCGATGCGATTCGCGTCGACCCCGGGCCTCGAGAGGAGGAACGCGAGCGCCGCCTCCACGTCTTCCGCGAAGCGCGGCCAGAGCTCCTCGCTCTGCTTATGGAAGTCGGCCGCCTCGTCGCTCTTGCTCTCCCCGAACCCGCGGAAGTCGAACGCGAGGACGTGAAGGCCGGCCGCCGCGAGGGCGGGGCCGAGATCCGCGTACGCCGTCCGGTCCCTGTTGCACTGATGAAGAAGAAGAACGCAGGGCCCGGGCTTGCCGGCCGCGTAGTAGCTCCCGCGGAGAGCAAAGCCGTCCTCGCTTCGGATCGTGACCTCCTCCGCGGCCCGCGCGACGCAGGCGGAGAACAGAAAGAGGAGCATCGAAAGGAACCCGACCTTCATGGCAATCCTCCTGGAGGTTGGAACCGCCACCGACTATACGGCCGCCGTCCACGCCCTTTCCACCTGAGCCGCGACCGGCGAGGGAGAACCCCATCGAACCCATTGTCAAGATGGAGGATAGAAGTTCTTCCAGCAGGCCCGGTTTCGGCACCGCTCTTGCGGTTCCGGCGCTCGTGGACGAAGGGCGGCGATGGAAGGGACGCCCTCCCGCTCCTCCCGGGCCGCTCGTCGTGACCTCTTCGAGCGCCTCGCGCACGGACGGCTTCGAGAGGCGGCCCGGCGAGCCCCGCGACGGCCACCCAACACGAGCGCGGGGGAACGGACGCCGGGGCTCGGGGAGAAAGTCGCTCGTGGAAGAACCGCGCGCGAGACTCCGGAAAACCGGCGAGGTCAGGGACTGAGTCGGACGCGGGTCGGCCGGGTACTGTGGCCGCCCGGCACCCGCGGCCGGAGCTCCGACGGTTAGGCGGGGAAAGAAGCGGGACGAATCGATGCCCGCGCGGATGGGGGAAGCGGGGGGATGGGGGGGGGAGGGGGGTTCCCCCCCGGGGAAGGGGTGCGATCGGACCCGGAGGCGGCGGGAGGGGGCGATCCCAACCGATCGCCAACGAACCCGACGAGAGCGCAGGCGGAACGCGGCCTTTCCTCACGGTCATCGCCCCCCGCAGCGCTTCTCGCTCTACCTCTCCGCCTCCCCCGTCATCGGGACGAATCGAACCGGGATCACCACGCGCCGCCGAATCTTCCCGTCCTCCTTTCGAAGGATCATCAGCTCCTGGTACACGTCCCCGACGGGGATCACGAGGCGCCCTCCCTCGTCGAGTTGGTCGATGAGCGGATGCGGAACGTGGTCCGGCGCAGCGGTCACGATGATCCCCTGGAACGGCGCCCCTTCCGGCCATCCGCGGTAGCCGTCGCCGACGCGCACGCGCACGCTGTCGTATCCCGCCGCGCGTAGATTTCGGACCGCCAGATCGGCGAGCTCCGGAACGATCTCGATCGAGAACACCTCGGCGGCTACCTCGGCGAGAACCGCCGCCTGATAGCCGGAACCGGTTCCGATCTCGAGCACCTTGTCCTCGGGGCCGACCTCGAGAAGCTCGGTCATCAACGCCACGATGTACGGCTGCGAGATCGTCTGGTCATACCCGATGGGCAGCGGGTTGTCCTCGTACGCCCGGCCAGTCAAGTCGGCGGGCACGAAACGATGGCGGAGAACCTTGCGCATCGCGTCGAGGACGCGAGGATCCTTCACGCCTCGAGCTTCGATCTGTCTCTCGACCATGGCGCGGCGCTGCTTCTCGTATCGTTCTTCGGCTTGCGTCATGTCCCCCGTCCCTCCCGATAGACAACCGCCAAGCGCGCTTCCCTGCACGGCGACGACCCAGAAGAGGAGAAGGCAGGTGGAGCGTGTCAGGGGAAAGAACTTCACGGCAACCTCGATTCGGGCGCGGATTCGGCTGCGCTCCCGGGCGCGTCCGGCGCCGCCAGTTCCACGGCCGTCGCGCCGGCTCCGGCCAACCGCCGGAAGAGATCGCGATGGCACGTGAGAAAGAACACCTGCCGCCTCTCCGCGATCCGCTGAATGATCTCGATCCCGCGCTCTCTTCTTTCCTCATCCCAGCTCTGCAGCACGTCGTCGAGGAAGAGAGGAAGAGACTCCCCTCCTGCTTCGAGATGATCGACAAGCGCGAACCGCAGGCAGAGAAAGAGCTGATCGAGCGTTCCGCGGCTCTGAGGAGGAGCCGCCGGCACCGCCTCCGCGTTCCCGGCGGGAAGAAGCTCGAGGCGGTCTTCCTCCGGATCGAGGGAGAGGCGCTCGTACCGCCCGCCGGACACGTACGAAAAAAGCTCCCCCGCGCGCGCGATGATATCCGGCTCGTGGTCGGCGCGATAGCGCGCGTCCGCCTCGCGCATGATTCGGGCGAGGAGCGCGAGACGATCGCGGCGGACCTTGACCTCGGCGAGCTCCTCCTCGAGCGCCTGCTTCTCCCCCTCGATTTCGGCCGCCGGGGGTTTTGCCCGAAGCGCCTCGATCTCCTTGCCGGCGGCGGAGAAAGCGGCCACGTTCTCTTGGAGATCTCGCTCGATCGCGTCCCTTCTGAGCCGGAGGCGGACCGTCTCTCCGTCGGAAAAACGCCGTTCATCCCCCGGCGAAGAGAGCGCGCGGATCTCGGCGGCGAGGGCCTCGAAATCCTCCCCCTCCTCCGCGAGACGGCGACGCTCCTCTCCCGCGCGCCCGATCGCTTCCCTCTTTTGCTTGAGAGATGAAACACATGCGTCGAGATCCCCGGCCCCGAGGGCGAGGAGCTGCTTCTCCACCGACTCTCTTTCCGCTCTCGCCCGCGCCCGGTCTTCCTCGAAACCCCGAATCCGCGCGTCGATCGCGGGAATCGCCCTCGCCGCCTCGCCGCGCAGCCGGTCGGCTTCTCTCGCCTCCTCGAGAACCCGGCGGAGCTGCTTGGCGCCCTCGCGCGCCTCGGAAACATCGAGCGAGAGCTCCCCGCAGAGCGAGAGGATCTCCGCCTCCCGCGCGCGGATCCGCTCCCCGGTCGATTCGATCTTCCGGAGAACATCCTCGCGATGATCGAGGGCGCTTCCGAGATCCGCGAGATCCTGCGCCAGAGCCTCGTCCGGTTCCTCGAGGCGTGAAGGAAGGGCTCCCGGTTCCCGGAGCGCCTCTCGGACGGCGGCGAGGCGGCTCTCCTCCTCCCGCAGCGCATCCTCGGCCGCTCTTCTCCTCCGCTCGATCTCGACCCGAAGGGACGCGGCCTTCCTTCGCGCCGAGAACGTCGAGAAGCCGGCGAGAAGCCCGACGAGGAGAGAGACGGCGCCCGCTCCGAGAAGAAATGGACGACCTCCGCCCGCCGGAAGGAGAAGAGCCGCGAGAAGGAGCACAAGACCGATCGCGCCCGCGCCCAGAACCGGAAGAAGCGAAGGGAGCGAAGGGAGAGCCCCGGCGGCGCTCTCCGCCGCGTCGCGCGCGAGGCGCT
>JAGUYC010000075.1 GCA_020061515.1 Gemmatimonadota bacterium | reverse complement strand
GTCGCCGCCTCGACCTCGCCGAGCAGGGCGTCGAGGTCTTCGAAGGCGCGGCAGCCTCCGCGAGCCGCCGCCGCGCGCGCACGTTCCGGATCGCGATCGTAGCAGCCGACAAGACGGGCTTCCGCCGCCGAGGCGAGCACGCGGACGTGGTTCGCACCCCAGGCGCCGACGCCGATCACCCCGATGCGAACCGGTTCCATCGTTCGGAGTCTCTCGAAAAACGGCTAGGTGATGCCCCTCTCCGAGGTCTCGATGAAGCGGAGAAGGTGCCGGATCTCCGGCAGGTCCGGAAGCTCCGCGCGGATCGCTTCCACCGCCTGCGGCGTGTTCTTCTCCGAGCGGTAGAGGATCTTGTACGCCTTGCGGAGCGCCGCGCGCGTCTCGACCGGGAAGCCGCGCCGCTCGAGCCCGACCTGGTTGATGCCGGCCACTCGAAGAGGATTGCCCGCGGCGAGGAAGTACGGGGGCACGTCCTGGGCGACGCGCGAGCCGCCTCCGATAAACGCGTGCCCTCCGATCCGCACGAACTGATGAACCGGCGTGACCCCGCCGATGCTCGCGTGATCCTCCACCATCACGTGGCCGGCGAGGTTCACCACGTTCGCGAGGATCGTGTGGTTTCCGACCACGCAGTTGTGCGCGATGTGAACGTACGCCATCAACAGATTGTGGCTCCCGATGCGCGTCGCCTCGTTCTCCTCGGTCGCGCGGTGGATCGTGACGAACTCGCGGATCGTGTTGTGGTCGCCGATCTCCACGAGGCTCTCGGCTCCGCGGTACTTGAGGTCCTGAGGTTCGACCCCGATGCACGTCGAGTGCAGGATCGAGCAGCCGGCTCCGATCACGGTCCGCCCGTCGATGACGTTGTGCGCGCCGATCGATGTCCCGTCCCCGATCGACACATTCGGACCGATGATCGTGTACGGACCGACGGCGACGTCTTTGCCGATCCTCGCCCCCGGCGCGACGAGAGCGGTCGGGTGAATAGTCCCGGGTATGATCCCGGGTTCGGTCCTCATGTTCGTCTCCTCGGCGGTCGCTCCGCTTCGGCCTACCGGTCCACGATCATGGAGAGGAGATCCGCTCCGGCGACCAGGTCGTCTCCCACGTAAGCCCGGCCGCGCATCTTGCAGGCCCTTGTCTTCAGCTTGAGAAGCTCGAGTTCGAACCGGAGCGTGTCTCCGGGGAGAACCGGCTTGCGGAACTTCGCGTTATCGATGCCCATGAAGTAGACGAGCTTCCCTTCCGGGTTGTCCACCGACGAGAGGAGGAGGATTCCTCCGGTCTGCGCCATCGCCTCGATGATGAGCACGGCGGGCATGATCGGATGTCCCGGGAAATGCCCGATGAAGAACGGCTCGTTGATCGTGACGTTCTTGATCCCCACCACGCGGGTTTCCGTGAGCTCGATGATCCGGTCCACGAGGAGGAACGGATAGCGGTGGGGCATGATCTTCATGATGAAGTTGATGTCGACGTTGGATGCGTGAAGGACCTCGTGCCGGAGCTTCAAGGTCGGCCCGTGCTTCTCCTCGGCGTAGCGGCGAAGGAGGCGCGCGAGCTTCACGTTCGCGGCGTGCCCCGCCTTGTGGGCGAGGATATGGCATCGCATCGGCAGGCCGACGAGGAAGAGGTCGCCGAGGAGGTCGAGCACCTTGTGGCGCACGAACTCGTCGGCGAACCGAAGCTGCTCGTCGCTCTCCACCGTCTCCTTGTGCACGACGATCGCGTTCGCGTACGTTCCCCCCTTGATCAGCCCCATCTGGCGCAGGCGGTCGACCTCGTTCTGGAGCGCGAACGTCCGCGCGGGCGCGATCTCGCGGCCGAACGAATCCTCGTCGACGTCGAAGTTGACATGCTGCGTGCCGATCACCGGGTTGTCGTACTGGATCGTGAAGCTGACCCGAAGGCCGTCGTGAGGAAGAACGACCAGCTCGATCCCGTTTTCCTGGAGCGCGATCGGGCGGTCGACGCGCAAATAGAAGCGCTCGGCGTCCTGTTCCTCGACCCCCGCTTCGCGGAGGAGGCGCACGTAGGGTAGAGCGCTCCCGTCCGGCTCGGCCGGTTCCTCCGAGTCGAGCTCGATCCGAACGTTGTCGATCCCGAGACCGGCGACGGTCGCCAGAACGTGCTCGACGGTGCTGATCCGGACGTTCCCCTTCTCGAGAATCGTCCGGCGCATGCTCCCTTCCATGTCGACGGTGTTCGTGATGTCGGCGACGATCTCGACCGGTTCGTCGAGATCGACGCGCACGAAGCGGACGCCGGTGTTCGGCGGCGCGGGCCGGAAACGCATCGTGACCTCGCGCCCCGTGTGGAGACCGACGCCGGAGATCGAGGCCTCGCGAGCGATCGTTCGCTGGCGCGTGCGGGAGCTCATTCCTCGTCCCCCTCTTCGCCGTTCTCGATCGGCGGGTCGCCCGCCGGCTTCCCCTCGAGCACGTTGACGCGCCTCTCGAGAAACGCCAGCCTGCGAATGAGATCGGGAAGGCGCGTGATGCTGGCGTAGATCTTTCGAGAGAGGCTGTGTTCGCGCGCCGGATAGCCGGAGACCGCCGTGTTCGGCGGCACGGACTTGGTGACCCCCGCCTGGGCTCCGACCTTGACGTTGTCGCCGATCCGAATATGTCCGACGATCCCGGCCTGCCCCGCGAGCGTGACGTTGTCGCCGATCTCGGTGCTCCCGGAAATCCCCACTTGCGCGACGATGATCGTGTTCTCGCCGACCACGGCGTTGTGCGCGATCTGAACCAGGTTGTCGATCTTCGTCCCCTTGCCGATGCGCGTGGTCCCCACGGTGGCCCGGTCGATCGTCGTGTTCGCGCCGATCTCCACGTCGTCGCCGATCACGACGCGGCCGATTTGCGGAATCTTCATGTGCCGGGGTCCGTTCTTCGTGAAACCGAAACCGTCGCTCCCGATCACGGCGCCGCTGTGCAGGATGACGCGGTCCCCGATCTCGGAGTCCTCGCGGATCGTTACGTTCGGATAGATGAGACAGTCGCGGCCGATCCGGGCGCGGAAGCCGACATAGGAGTTCGGAAGGATGCGCGTTCCCTCTCCGATCGCGGCGTCGTCCTCGACGACCGCGTGCGGCCCGATCGTGACCGACTGGCCGATCGTTACGTTCTTTCCGATCACGGCGGTCGCGTGGATCCCGCGCGGCTTCTCGTAGTCGCGCGGCGCGAAGAGCTCGATCACGCGGAGGAACGCCAGATAGGGATTCGGACTTATCAGCAGCGTTCTTCCGGAGCCCGCCTCGACGCCGTTCTTGGAGAGGATGATCGCCGACGCGTCCGTGGAGCGGAGATGCGCTTCGTAGCGCGGGTTCGCGAAAAACGTGATATCGCCGGGACGCGCCTCGCGGATCCCGGCAACCCCCGTGATTTCGATGTCCGGATCCCCGACGATCTCCCCGCCGACGCGATCCGCGATCTCTTGGAGTTTCATGACAGCGGAATCCTAGTCCCGGGGGCGGCTTCCGTCAAGGTCTTTTTCGTTCCCGCCGCCGTTCAAGGCATTGCGGAACCGCGAGTTATCGTGTTTCTGTCGGCTCGATTCCCCTGTTCAGCTCCTCGAGGATCCTGTCGGTGAGGTCGATCCCCGGGGCGGCGTAGACGATCCCCCCGACCGACGCGTCGAGCACGATCGCGTACTCTTCCTCTTCGCCGATGCGCTGAAGGACCACGTTGATCTTCTCGATGATCGGCTGGATCAGCTCGCTGTTCTTCTCGGCGATCTTTCCTTGAGGGCCCCAGACCGACTGCGTGAAGGTCTCGTATGCCGCCTTCTTCTGATCGATCGCCTGCTTCCTCTCCTCCTTGCGCGTGTCGGAGAGCATGAGGCTCTGGGCCTGATACTCCCTCTGCAGGGAGTCGAGCTCGGCCTTCATCGCTTCGGCCTCCTTCACCCAGCCCGCGACCTCCTGGTCGAAGGAGCGCTGCGCGTCCTCGGTTCCTTTGTACTCGGCGAAGATGCGCGCCGAGTCGATGTACCCGATCTTCGTCTCCGCCGCGTCGATGGGACCGACGCCGATGGCGGCCGCAACGAGGGCCGCGACCGCGCCTCCCCGAACGAACCGCGCAATTCTTCTCTTCACCCGATCACCTCCTGGTTCCGTGACGAAGCCCGCCGATTGCGGCGGGCCCGCCTCCTCTTTCTCCATGAGTGTCCCACAATCGCCCGCCGTTCCCGGTTCCCGGGCTCGACACTAGTAGTCCGTGCCGATCTGGAAGTGCGGCTCCCAACGTCCCCCGCCCTCCCGATCGAGCCCGTACCCAAAGTCGAAACCCATCTGGCCCAGCATCGGGATCTGGAAGCGGATGCCGAAGCCGACGCCCCGCTTGAGTTCGTTCGGTCGGATCTCACGGAAGCTGTTCCACGTGTTCCCGGCGTCGAAGAAGAAGAGCCCGAAGATTTGCTCGACGAAGGGAAACTTGTATTCCGCTGAAAGGGAAAGCATGGTTCGCCCCCCAAAGTCGAAGTCGTTTCCCTCCGGGACGACGTCGCGGTCGTCGTAGCCCCGTAGCCCCCAGATGCCGGTCCCTCCGAGGCGGTAGCGCTTGTAGATCGGAACCGTGGAGGGATTTTGAAGGCCGTCCACGACGCCGATCCGCGCGCGGAGCCCGAGGAAGAACTTCCAGATGCTCGGGAAATACCAACGGTTCTCCAGCTCGTATTGCTGGTATTCGGTGCTTCCTTGGAGAGGACCGCCGGCCCATTCGCCCGCCAGGATCGCCACCGAACCCTGCGTCGGATGATAGAGCCGATCGGTGGAGTTACGCGTGAAGGTGAGGCGCGTGCTCGAGATCGATTCGGTCCCCGCCGCGGCCCGCACCGCCGGGCTCGCGTTCGCCCGCGGCTCGATCTCGCGTTGTTCGAGGCGGTAGCGCCCGTCGATTCGCGAGTAATCGAGCCACGGAAGCCTCCTCCCGAGAAGGACCCCTCCCCCCTTCCGCTTCTCGTAGTAGCTGTCCCAGTTCCGGCGGACGCTCGCGATGTCGAAGCCGGCCGCGGTCGGCGTGTCGAAAAGCCACGGCTCCGTGTACGAAAGCTCGAGCTGGTTGAAGTTGCCGAACTCCCACATGAGGTTCGCGCGCTCGCCGCCTCCGAAGAGATTCACCTGCCCGAGCCGCACGAATCCGGTCGCGCCGTTCATCGAGCTGAACCCCGCGCCCATCTGCGCCTCGCCGGTCTGCCGTTCGACCACGTCGAAGCTGATGTCGATGAGATCGGTTCCTTTGACAGGCCGGTAATCGAACCGTACATCATCGAAGAAACCGAGCTGGAAGAGCTCTCGTTGGGAGCGGATGATCCGCGAGCGCTTGAAGAGGTCGCCCGGCGCGGCGACGAGCTCGCGTCGGATCGTCCGCTCCTTCGTCCTCTGGTTCCCGGTGATGTTCACCTTCCCGATCCGGGCCGGCTCCCCTTCTGCGATGCGGAAGACAAGGTCGACGACGTTCCCCTCGCGCACCGTCCGCTCGGGGACGATGTTCGCGAAGATGTAGCCCTCCTCGGAGTAGACCGCGTAGAGGTTCGAAAGGGTCTCGTCGTATTCGTCCCGGTCGAACACCCGCCCCTTGCGGAGCTTCACCGCTGCGGCGAGGGCCGCGTCGCCGAAGCGCTCGTTCCCGTCGAAGGAGACCTCTCCCGCCGTGTACTTCTCTCCCTCCGTGACGAAGATCCGAAGGATGAGATCGCGGGGGGCCTTCCCCGGCTTGACCTCCGTGCTGTCGACGCGCGCGTCGAGGAACCCGTTCTTTCCGTAGACCGCGCGGATCTTCTCCTTGTCCTCCTCGAAGGCGTCGGGCTTGAACTCGCCGCTCCGAATCCACGAATCCGGCTTCGTATCCATCTTCTTGCGGAGCGCCTTCTCCTCGACCTGCTCGACGCCGGCGAACTCGATCTTTTTGACGCGAACTTTTTCCCCTTCGCGGATTTCGAGGAGCACGTCCCGGTTCCCGAGGCTGTCCTCGCCCGCGAGGCTCCAGTCGACCTCGGCGTTCCGATAGCCCTTCTCCTTGTAGAGATCGAGGATCCTCTTCTTCTCCCGCGAGAGGAGATGCGGGCCGACGACGAGGTTCTTCTTGAGCAGGGTCTCCGCGAAGAGATCCTTGTCCTTGATCTTCTGGTTTCCGCTGGCCGAGAACGAGCCGAGGAGCGGGTATTCGATCACGCGCACGAAGAGGTTGACCGAATCCCCATCCGTCTCGCGCGTCACCTCGATTCGCTCGTACTGGTTCGTGGCGTAGAGGTTGCGGATCCCCTCCGCGACCGCCCGAGGGTCGTGGCGGTCTCCGGGGCGGATCGCGAAGGTGCGGACCGCGGACGCCTCGCCGATCCGCGAGGCTCCGCGGATTCCCACGGAGCGGATCGATTCGGCGGCGCGCGCCGGTTGGGGAAGGAGCGAGAAGGAGAGGAAAGAGAAAAGAGAGAGAAGGAACAAGGGCGCGGCGGCCCTTCCCGCTCTTCTTCGAACGAGGGCGGCTTCTCGGAGCCCTTCTTTCGAAACCATGAACCTTCCCGGTCAGGGGTGCCGAAGCCTCGGGGAGGAGCGTCCCCCCCGCTTACGCCTGCTCGGTGCTCTCCTGCCCGGGGGCCTGCGCTGCGCTGATCGTCTCTCCGTCCGGCGGGCGGACCTCCTTGCGGAACTCCAGCCCTCCCTCTCCTCGGTCGACCACGATCCGGTCGCCGGGATGGAATCTGCCGCCGAGGATCTCCTCCGAGAGGGGATCCTCGATCGCCTGCCGGATGACGCGCCGGAGGGGACGCGCCCCAAAATTCGGGTCGTATCCCTTCTCGACGATCAGTTCCCGGGCCCGGTCCGTGAGGACCAGCGCGAGATCCCGATCACCGAGACGATTCTGGACCTCCGAGAAGAGAATGTCCACGATCTTGAACATGTCCTCCCGCTCGAGAGACCGGAAGATGATCGTCTCGTCGATGCGGTTCAGGAACTCCGGATTGAACGTGCGGCGCACTTCGTCCATGATCTGATCGGTCATCTGGCTGAACTTCGATTCCTTGTCCTCCCGCTGGAAGCCGAGCGTGCCGCCCTGCTTGATCCGCCGCGTGCCGAGGTTCGAGGTCATGATCACCACGGTGTTGCGGAAGTTGACGCGACGCCCGAAGCTGTCCGTCAGGTGCCCGTCCTCGAGGACCTGAAGGAGGATGTTGAACACGTCCGGGTGCGCCTTCTCGATCTCATCGAGAAGGATGATCGAGTAGGGTTTCCGGCGGACCTTCTCGGTGAGCTGGCCTCCCTCCTCGTGCCCGACATAGCCCGGGGGCGCCCCGACGAGCCGGGAGACGGCGAACTTCTCCATGAACTCGGACATGTCGATTCGGATGAGCGCGTCCCGGTCCTCGAAAAGGAACTCGGCGAGGACGCGGGCGAGTTCGGTCTTTCCGACCCCGGTCGGCCCGAGGAAGATGAACGAGCCGATCGGACGCCTCGGGTCGTGCATGCCCGCGCGGTTCCTCCGGATCGCCTTGGAGATCACGACGACGGCCGCGTCCTGGCCGATGATCTTCTTCTTGATGTCGTCCTCCATGTGGAGGAGCTTGTCCATTTCGGTCTGGGTGAGTCGGCGCATCGGGATGCCGGTGATGCTGGAAACGACCGCGGCGACCGCCTCGGCGTCGACGACCGCCTTGTCCTCTTTCTTCTGGACGTCCCAGTCCTTCTGGAACGAGAGGAGCTCTTGTCGGAGCCGCTTTTCCTGATCGCGGAGGGCCGCCGCTTTCTCGAACTCCTGCGCGCAGATCGCGGATTCCTTCTCCTGCGTCACCTGGTTCAGCTTCTTCTCGATGTCGTTGAGGTCTTTCGGGATCGCGCTCACCGCGAGCCGCGCGCGCGAACCCGCTTCGTCGATGATGTCGATCGCCTTGTCCGGCAGGAAGCGGTCGCTGATGAAGCGATCCGAGAGCTTCACCGCAGCGACGATCGCCTCTTCGGTGATCTCCGCCCGATGATGCGCCTCGTATTTGTCGCGAAGGCCGCGGATGATCTCCATCGTCTCCGCCGCGGTGGGCGGGTTGATCATGATCGGCTGGAAGCGGCGCTCGAGCGCGCCATCCTTCTCGATGTACTTCCGATACTCGTCGAGCGTCGTGGCGCCGATGCACTGAAGCTCCCCGCGCGCGAGCGCCGGCTTCAGCATGTTGCTCGCGTCGATCGCCCCTTCCGCGCCGCCCGCGCCGACGATCGTGTGGAGCTCGTCGATGAAGATGATCACGTTGTCCGACTCGCGGATCTCGTTCATCACCGCCTTCAGACGCTCCTCGAACTGGCCGCGATACTTCGTTCCCGCGACGATCGAGGCGAGGTCGAGCGTGACGAGCCGCTTGTTCATGAGGATGTGAGGGACGCGGTGGGTCGCGATCCGCTCCGCGAGCCCCTCGGCGATGGCGGTCTTGCCGACCCCAGGCTCTCCGATGAGCGCCGGGTTGTTCTTCTTCCGCCGGCAGAGGATCTGGACGACCCGCTCGATCTCTTTGTGCCGCCCGATCACCGGGTCGAGCTTTCCCTCGCGGGCGAGCTGCGTGAGGTCGCGCCCGAACTGGTCGAGCGCCGGCGTCTCGCTCTTCTGCGGGGAGGCCGCTTGCCCCGGCGCGCTGTGCCCGCCGAGCAGCTTCAGCGTCTCATCGCGCACGCGCTTCTTGTCCGCCCCGAGGTCCATGAGGACGCGCGCCGCCACGCCTTCTCCCTCGCGGATCAGGCCGAGGAGTAGGTGCTCGGTGCCGACATAGTTGTGGCCGAGGAGCCGCGCTTCCTCGACGGCGAGCTCGAGCACGCGTTTCGCGCGCGGCGTGAATGGGATCTCGCCGATCGTGAGAGTTCCCCCGCTCCCCGAAACCATGCTCTCGACCGCTTGGCGGATCTGGTCGAGATCGAGGCCGAGGTTGTTCAGAACCGTCGCGGCGATCCCCTCTCCCTCGCGAACGATGCCGAGCAGGAGATGTTCCGTCCCGATGTAATCGTGCTGGAGCCTTCCCGCTTCCTCACGGGCGAGGTACATCACCTTGCGGACCCGTTCCGTGAATCGGTCGTGCATGTCTTCAATCCTCTAGCGGGTCGTCCCGCTCGTTCCTCGGCCCCCGATCCCCCGTCTTCCTTCCCTTTATACTACTTATACTACGGGCCCTCGCGCGCGGCAACGGCCGCGCGGGCCGCAGATCGCAACGCCGCGCGCCGGCAGTCCGAAGGGGCGCGCCGCCCGGGATCCTCTCTACTATAGATCGGCGCTCGGAGTCGTTTGCGCAAGCCCCCCGTCTCGCCCCCGGGCGAGGAGCCCCCGGACGAGGGCGGCCCGCTGATAGTCCCGCTCCACCTGGTCCAGCTTCTCCCCCGCCCGCTTCTGGAGGTGGGCGGGGAGCGTCTCGATCATCAGGCGGTTCAGCACGCCCAGATCGATCGAGTCGAGGAGGCCTGCGGTCCACCCGAAGCGGACGGCGGAGACGAGGCTCATCACCTCCTGCGAGGAGATCACGCGGCAATGCGCGAGCAGGCCGATCGAACGGAAGACCTTGTCCTCGACCTGCACGCGGGCGCTTCGAAGAAGCACCTCCGAGGCGCTCTTCTCGTGATCGAGGATCTGGCGCGTGACGCGCTCGACGCTCTCGATGATGTCGGGCTCGCTCTGGCCGAGCGTCGTCTGGTTCGAGATCTGAAAGAAGTTCCCCATCGCCTCGCTCCCCTCTCCGAACATCCCGCGCACCGCCAGGCCGACCTGCGCGATCCCGCGGAAGACCTTGGCGATTTGCTTCGTCAGGACGAGCGCCGGGAGATGGATGAGAACGGAGACGCGAAGACCCGTCCCGACGTTCGTCGGGCACGCGGTGAGGTAGCCCCATTCCTTCGAGAACGCGAAGTCGAGCGGCGCGTCGAGTTCGGCATCGATTCGGTCGGTTCGTCTCCACGCTTCCAAGAGGTCGAGACCGGAGTGGATCGACTGGACGCGCAGATGGTCCTCCTCGCTGATCATGACGCTCGCGCTCTCGCCCGCGCCGATCGCCAACCCGCGGGGCCCGTTTCCGTTCGCGAGGTCGGGCGAGATCAGATGGCGCTCGACGAGATACTGGCGGTCGAGCGAGGAAGTCCGGTCGACCCGCACGATCCGCGCATCGGCGAGCGACGGGGAGCGGGCGATCGCCTCGCGCGCGGTCT
>JAGUYC010000056.1 GCA_020061515.1 Gemmatimonadota bacterium | reverse complement strand
CGACGCCGCGAGGAGGACCGCCGCCGCGAGCGCCCAGAGGAACTTCGCGCGCCCGGTCATCGGACATCTCCCGAAGGATCGGCGTCGACCCAGATGCGCACCGTCGAGTCCTCCTCGTTCACCACGACGATCTCGCCCCCGCCGCTCTCCCCGAGCGCGCGGATCGCGGCGAGCACATCGAGCTCCTCGCCCTCGCCCGAGGCGAGCGCCTCGAGAACCGAAAGATGCAGTCGAATGTCGACGGTCTCCGGGCTCGAGCTTCCCTCCGCTTGTTCCCGCGCACGCACGAGCAGAAAGTCCCCCTTCTTCGAGACGCGAACGTCCTCATCGATCCCCTCGACCGAGATGTACTCGCCTTCCCTCGCCTCCCGCACCGCGCGCAGGATCTTTCGAATCTCCTCGGTCTCGATCTCCTGGTCTTCGATGCGGATCTTCCCACCCGACATCTCATCCGTCCGGATCCCCTCGAGAACCGACTCGACAAGCTCGAAGGGAAGGTTGATGCGAACCGTCTCTCCCCCCTCTCCCCGCTCCTGGACGAACACATGCAGCCATCTCTCCTCGCCGCCGTGCGCGGCGGCGGCGAAGAGAGCGATCGCGAACGCGCAAAGGATCGCTCGGGTCTTCATCGTCCCCTCCCTGATCGGCGACCTCGGTTCCGAAAGCGTTTCGACTACCCTTCCCTACGATAGACGGGGGAATCGGTTTCCTCGTTGGGAAGAACGGCGGACGGCGCGGCCCTGGAGCTCTCGGGCGGCGGCAACCTATTGCCAAACAATGCGTTTCGTCGCCCGGCCGTCGGACCGTTAGCGGATCAGCAACATCTTCCTCGCGAGCCGGGCGTTCTCGGTGGCGACTCGGTGGAAATAGACCCCGGCCGGGAGAAGTTCCCCACGTGCGTCCCTCCCGTCCCAGAGCACGACGTGGACGCCCGCGGCACGCGGCTCGTCCACGAGCCGGGCGACCCGCGCGCCGCCCGCATCGAAGACATCGAGCCGCACCACTTGCGGTGCGCGGATCTCGAAGCGGATCGCCGTGTGCGGGTTGAACGGGTTCGGGCGGTTCGGCTCGAGCGCCAGAAAGCGCGGATCGGGGAAAATCGGAGAGGCCCCCGCCCGATCAAGGATCCGGATGCTCACGATCGCCGGCTCGGAGTAGTTCGGGATCTCGTCGAACGCGAAGACGGAGTAGTGGTAGGTCTCCCCGGGCCTGACCCCTTGATGCAAGAAGGATCCGGGCTCCCCCGGACGGGCCGGAAAGCGCCCTCCCTCCTCGCCCTCCTCGGGATGCGCCGGCGCGCGCTCCGTCGAGAAACGGACCAGGATCCCGGCCAGGTCGGCGTCGAGCGGGTTCCTCCAGGTCACGGCGACCGATCGCCCGTCATCGGCCGGAAGATGGGCCGCCGAAAAAGCGAGCGCGAACACGAGCAAGAGGAGACGCGCGTTTCGACCGATCACCTTTCCCACCGATCCGGAGCGCCGCGATCCCCGGCGCCGACAACGTCGAACGAACGGAGACCGAAGAAAACCGAAAGCGAGGGCGGGCGGTGGACGCATCCGCCGCCCGCCCGTATCGCCGCCCGATCCTTTATGTCTAACGGACCAGGACCATCTTCTTCGTGTCGGAGAAGGCGCCCGCCTCCATCCGGTAGAAATAGACCCCGGATCCGGCGACGGCGCCCGACTCGTTCTTCCCGTCCCAGACCGCTTGGTGCGCGCCGGCCGGCATCTCCCGATCGACGAGCTCCCTCACGAGCCTCCCCGACGTCGAGTAGATTCGGATCTTCACGCGTTCCTCGGCCGGGAGCGCGAAGCGGATCGTCGTCGCCGGATTGAACGGGTTCGGACGGTTCTGCGCCAGCTCGTATACGAGACGCGGCGCCTCGTCCCCGAGGCCGGTCGGGTTATACGGCTCGCCGAAGAAGTTCGAGAGAATGGTCTCGACGTTCGCCCGGAGATGATCGTGGTTCATCCGATACGGACGGCCGCTCAGGAAGACGAGCTTGGCTCCGTCCGGCCGATGCGTGCCTCCGGCCGCGGGATTCCGCCAGGCGCCGCTCCCCTGAACCCCCGCCGCCGAGTTTGACGTGAAGAGAAGCTCCGTCTCGCCGCTCGCGAACACCGTGTCGAAAAGCGCGTTGAACGACTGCGAGCTGGTGAAGCTCTGGTTCACGAGGCTCGGATGCCGCGACACGTAGTTCGTGAGGGTGTTCTCCACGCTCCCGGTCCACGTCACCCCGAGGTAGTCGGCGAACGAGCTGTAGAGGAAGTCTTGGCCCATCCGCGAGAGGAAGAGAACGTTCCCCCCCGCGTGGAGATAATCGAGCACCGAAGTCGAGAGCCATTTCTCGAGATCGCCGTTGTAGTTGTTCCCCACCCAAACAACCGCCGAGAACTGCTTCAGCGTGTCGGACGGGACCGCCTTGTTCGTCCCGAGCGGAGCGGGGAGCGTCGAGGGATAGCCTCCCGTCGGCGCCGCGAAGAGATCCCAGAAGGAGATTGGATGGCTCCCCCAGAAGACGCTGTCCTCGTACGCGGTGCGGATCTCGCTCCCGTAGCTCGTCCAGTCCGTCCCGTTTACCACGAGGATCCCGCGGTCGAAGGTCGGGTTCACGACCGGTTCTTGGATCGCCTTCAGGATCCAGCCTCCCTGGGCCCTGTCGAGCCGGATGTCGATCGGGTCCTTATTCACTTGAAGGGTGAAAGTCTGGCTCGCGAGCGTGTCCTGGACGACGATCGTCGTGTCCCCCGACGCGAACTGGACCCACACGTCGATCGGCATCTTGAAGACCGTGTTCGTCTGCTTCTGGTCGATCCGGAGCGTGATCTCCCAGCCGCCGCCCGAGGGCTGGTCGGACCAGGAGTACGTGTAGATCGGGTAGTACTCCTCGTAGATCCACTGGTGGAAGAAATCCTCAAGGTCCATTCCGGAGACCGTCTCCGAGACCGTGCGAAAGTCCTCGGTCGTCGCGTTTCCGTAGAGCGTCGGGGCGTACACGCGCCAAGCCCGCGTGATGTCGAAGAACGCCGCGTCCCCGACCACGTGCCGCAGCATGTGGAGCACCCAGTTCGCCTTGTTGTACGAAAGATCGACGTTCAAGATCGACGAGAAGTCGGTCGGATCCTGGACGTAGATCGTGCCGGGCCCGAAGTACTTCGTGTTTCTCATGTCGATGCGGTACTGGCCGATTCCGTATTTGTACTCGCTCCAGAGCGCCTCGGAGTAAGTGGCGAACCCCTCGTTCAGCCAGATGTGATGCCAGGTCGCCGGCGTGATCATGTCCCCCCACCACTGGTGGGCGAGCTCGTGCGCGACGACGTACTCGTTCCAGAAGCCCATGCTCGAGCAGGTCTGGTGCTCCATCGCCCCGCCCCAGAGGAACTCCGCATGGCCATACTTTTCATCGATAAATGGATATTCGCCGTAGATCGTTTTGAAGAAGCTCATGATGGCCGGCGTCTCGCTGACGACCGAGTTCACCGACGAGTAGTGGCTCGGGAAGACGAAGTTCCGGATCTCCATCGAGTCGGTCGGGCTGTAGCGGTACCACTTGGAGAAGACCGTGTAGGGATGCGCCGCGATTGAGATGAGGTACGTGGAGATCGGGTACTTCTCGTGCCACCAGTAGGTCTTCTTCCCCGGCGCGCTCGCGCTGTCGACCTCGACGAGAATTCCGTTCGACGCGACGATGAGGTTCGACGGAACGGTGACTCGGATGTCGGCGGAGTCCGCCTTGTCGCCAACCACGTCCTTGCACGGCCACCAGGAGCGAGCCCCGAACGGCTCGCTGAGGCTCCAGATCATCGGGCTCCCCTCGAACGTGTCGAACCCGAAGGCGCCCCAGCTCGGATCGGGCGTCCCGTGGTAGTCCACGACCACGCTGAAGACCTCGCCCGGCGCGTAGGTCGCCCCGAGTTCGATCGTGAGGAGGTCGTTCGCGTGCGCGAAGACGGCCGCGTTTCCGTCCACGGTGACGGCGTCCACCGTCATATTGTCGAGAAGGTCGAGATCGATCTCGTCGATCGAGACTCCGACCGGGGCCGCGTCCGTCCGGACCGAACCGGTCACGACCGAGGTCGTCGGATTGAGATCCAGATCGAGATCATAGTAGGTGACGTCGAACTGCTCCTGCGTCCGCGTCATCTTTCCGAGGGCGCTGAAGAGCCTCTCAAAGGCTTTCGCCTTCCGCTCCGCCTCGATCGGGCCCGCGAAGACACGGTCGATTCCTTCGTCTTCATCCTGCGCGGGCGCGGGCGGGGCGAGAACGAGCAGAGAGGCGAGGGCGAGAACCGCGCATGAGAAAGCGCGCAAGGAAGTTCTCGAAGCCGGTTTCATCCGTTTCTCCTTCTTTCCGAACGAGTGCTGAAACGCCGGGAGAGCGGGGAGTCGCGAGTGATTATAAACCCGAACTTGCTGTCCGTCAATCGGTTAACTTGACGCCGGGCGCGAGGAAGGGGCCTCCTTTGGTGCGACTCCGCCGGAAATGCGCCCCCGCTCTTCGGTTACCGCACGAGAACCGCCGGGCGCGCGTAGGAGATCCCCGCCGCGCGGAGGCGATAGACGTACACCCCCGAGGGGACCTCGCGCCCCGCATCGTCCGCCCCGTCCCAGACGACCTCGTGCGATCCTGCCTCGCGCTCGCCCTCGACGAGGCGCCGCACGAGCCTCCCTCTCGTGTCGAACACGAAGAGCTCCACCCGTTCCGGATACTTGAGATCAAAACGGAATAAGGTGGAAGGATTGAACGGATTGGGAGCATTCGGATGGAGACGGACGGCCGCGCCGGGCGCCCCCGCGAGAACCTCCGTGTCGATGCCCGGGCGGATCGGGAACGTGTACCAGGCGGCCGGCTCGGTGCGCGGCATCCCTTCCGCGCGCCCGCTGTTGTCCTCCGCGTGGATGAAGTAGTCGACGGTCGTCGATTCCGGAGGGTTCGGGATCTCTCCCTCGTAGAGAGCGCCGCCGGCCGCGCTCATCGGGACGCTCTCCCAGGACTCTCCGGAGAACCGGTACGAGAGATCGACGAGGCTGATCCCCGTCTCGCTCCGATCGTCCACGAACGCGGTCACCGTCACGGGGCCGGTCTGCACTCCCTCGATCGGGACGTGCGAGACGCGGAGCATCTCACGGTCCGCGACCCCCATCGCGCGGCAGTGAAGCGCGTCGTCGGTGAGAAAGCCGCTGTAGGAATAGCCCGCGACCGCGTAGCCCGGCGCCGCGGCGCGGTACGCCGTGATCGCTTGATTGTCGTACGTCGAGTTCCCGAAGAAGGGGACGTAGATCTTTCTGTTCAGGATGAGCGAGTTCGTGTAGGCGGCCGGCTCGCTTCCTAGGTTGTAGCAGTACACTCGATGCACCTTGTAGTTCCGCCCGGTGGAGGCCTGCAGAGAGGCGATCAGCGTCGCGCGCTGCTCGAGCGCGGCATACGTGTAGTGGCTCGACCACACCTGCTTGATGAGAACGTTTTCCTCGTCGAGGAACTTCGCCCACGTGTCGATGTGGTGGATCCCGCTCGAGGAGATGTCGTCCACCACATAGTAGGTCGTGATCCCGAGGTAGTCCTCCATCAGCTGATCGACCTGGGCGGGCGTCATTCCGTGATAGCTCATCGCCTCGTCGTACACGAGGTCGGTCGACATGCTCGTGTGCTCGCCGTCGGTCATGTAGTTCCCGCCGGTGTGCGCCATCCCGTGGTAATAGACCGGGATCCCTTGCTGCGCGCCGAAGAGACCGTTGATCGCGTCGTCCTGCGGGCGCGGGCGGTTGTACTTGTGGTCGATGAGCCCGATGTCGCCGCTCCCGTCGAAGACCCACCAGGGCCCGTAATCGCGGGTCCAGATCGAGTTGCTCGGCGCGATCAGCCACTGAACGCGGCTCGTGTCGACCCCGTTCGCCACGAAGTTGCTCACCGCGCTCGAGTAGGAGCTCGAACTCACGATGACGTGAAGGATCACGTCGTCGTCGAAGTCGCGAAGGAGGTTGTAGGGAAGGCCGAGCGGATAGCGGATCAGAACGCCCGTGGACGGCTCCCACTCGGCGCAGTTCCGAATCGGCGCGAGCGGCGGCGGGTCGGCGCGGAAGCGCGACGGAGCGAGCTTCCACTCCTCGAGGATGAGGAGCTCCTCCTCGGTCGGACCCCGCGGGAGAAGCTGCTCGAGCCCGTCGACGTCCCATTCGGCCGGAACGGGCGCGGGATGGAGTACGAGCGAGAGAACGGCGGCGAGAATCCATGTGCGAAGCCGAAAATCCGACATCACGGTACCCCTCTCGGTCCGGAAGACCCTGCGGGCGACGCATGTTTTGGGAGAGCATGCTGATGATATCACAGAACGGGCTCCCGGACCAGGCACGGCGCGACCAGGGCTCTTTCGGGCCCCCGACCAGGAAAGAGGAGCGGGACACGCGCGGGGACAGGGGTGTCAAGAAAAACGATTCTTGGCCGATCCTCGGACTGGGTGCGGACAGGCGCGGCGGGTGGACCTGCCAACCGAACCGCGGCGATCGGGCCGCCGAGTCGTGTTCCGGTCCCCTCTCATCGATCGGAGATGCGAAGAAAATGAAGATCGATCGTCCGACTGCCGTTCTCGCGCTCGCTCTCGCCGTCGCCGCGGCGCCCGCAGAGGCGGAGCTCACCACGGAACATCTCTCCTCGGACGGGGAGCTCTTGGCGATCCTCCCGGAGGTTTCCTTCGTGTGTGAAGGAAGGATCGGAGACCGCGGGGGGACGGCGACTTTCGAGCTCGACATCGGCTCGTCGACCTCCGCCCCCTCGGAGACCGCCCAGCACGCGTGGACGAGCGGTTTCGAGGAGCCCTTCGAGGTCGCGTACCATCCGGCGACCGGGATCGTCACGTTCGCGCTCGGCGCCGCGATGCTGACCTACGCGCCGGATCTCCCCCTCACCGACCTCTTCCTTCGAACGCGGGCGACCCTTTCCGGAACATCCGCGCGGCTCTTCGATCTCTCGTTGAACGGGGAGACGGTGAACGACGCTTCGGCGGCCGACGGAGACGCCGCGGGGATCGACATTCTCCGCGTCCGAGGGGCCGACCTTGCGCGCGGGTTTGCGTTGACCGGGAAGGCGGTCTTCGAGTGGACCGGGACCGCGCCGACGCAATCGCGACTCGCATTTCAGATCCAGGCGGGCGAAGCGCAGGCGACGACCGGAACCGAACCGATCAGCTGGGGAGGCGTGAAGACACTCTTTCGCTAACTCACTCTCGGTACCAGGTTCTCACTCTCGGTACCAGGTTCTCACTCTCGGTACCAGGTTCTCACTCTCGGTACCAGGTTCTCACTCTCGGTACCAGGT
>JAGUYC010000202.1 GCA_020061515.1 Gemmatimonadota bacterium | reverse complement strand
TCGGCGAATGGCGAGCATCGAGCGGACAGCCGCGGGCAGGACCCGCCGTCCGACAACAGACGACGCAACCACGGCGGGTGACCGCGACAGGCGTCCGCGCGGCCGTTTCTTTCGCGTGAGGGGGGATCGCCCGGAGGTCCTGCCGGGCTATCCCCCCGCCATCGGCGTGGCGATCTCGATCCGGTCGCCGGGGAGGATCATCGTCTCCTGATAGAGCTCCCGCGGAATCGGCTCCCCGTTCCGCTCGACGATCGCCCATCGGGATCGAATCCCCATCTCTTCGAGAAAGACGGGGAGAGAAACCGGACCCTCGAGCGCCCGCGCTTCTCCGTTCACGAGAACTTCACCCATGAAGCGCCTCCTCCCAGTCCTTCCACACCGGATCGAACCCGAGAGCGGCGAGACGCGCGGCGACCTCGGCCGGACTCCGCGTGTCCTCGACCATGAATTGCTTTTGCGCGTCGTCCGGACGGCCGTAGCCTCCCGGTTCGGTGCGCGAACCCGCGCTCATCTGCGTGATGCCGATGCGCGCCAGCCCGTCCCTCATGCCGGGGCCCTCGCGCGTCGAGAGAACGAGCCCCGCGTCCCGAAGGATCAGCCGGAGCGCCGCGACCATTCGGGCGAGCTCCCGATCGGAGACCGGATGCGGCGGCGCGAAGTGGCTCGCCGCTTCCCGGATCCGCGGGAAGCTGATCGATACATGCGTTCTCCAATGATATTTCAGGAGCCAGCGCGCGTGCGCGGCGAGACGAATCGTCTCCTTCCGCCAGTCCGCGAGGCCGAGGAGCGCTCCGATCCCGACCCGGCGGATTCCCGCCTCCGCGGCGCGGCTCGGCGCCTCCAGGCGCCAATCGAAACGCTTCTTCGGTCCGTGCGTATGGTAGCGGACGTAAAGATCGCGGTCGTACGTCTCCTGGTAGAGCGTGACGCCGTCGATCCCCGCCTCGATCAGCCTTCGATACCCCTCGACATCCAGCGGCTCCACCTCGATCGCGACCGAGGGGACCAGGGAGCGCGCCAAGCGGACCGCCGCTTCGAGGTACGCGAGGTCGACGTTCTTCGGGTGCTCTCCCGTCACGAGAAGAAGATGCCGGAATCCCTGCCCCGCGAGATAGCGGATCTCCTCCTCGATCTCCGCGAGGCCGAGCGTGGCGCGCCGGACGTCGATATCCCTTCGAAACCCGCAGTACGTGCAGACGTTCACGCACTCGTTCGAGAGATAAACCGGCGCATAGAGAAGAACCGTGCGGCCGAACCGTTGCGCGGTGAGCCGCGCCGAGGCGGCGGCGATCTCCTCGAAAAGGCGGTCCGCGGCGGGGGAGAGAAGAACCGCCAAATCCTTGAGATCTCGACCTTCCTTCGCGAGGACGGCGCGCACTGCCCGCTCGTCCGCGCGGTCGGCGCGCGCGAGAAGATCCCCCGCCGGGATCGACTCCAACGTACGGGCAAGGTCGTTCATGGTCTCCCGAGAAATCCGGTGAGGGGAGAGGACGCTTCCGCCCGATCCTTCTCCGAGGGAACGCCCGCGCGAAACGCCCTTCTTCCCGCCTCCACGCCGAGGCGAAACGCCTCCGCCATCGCGACCGGGTCTTCCGCGGTGGCGATCGCCGTGTTGACGAGCACCGCGTCCGCTCCCATCTCGAGCGCGGCGGCCGCGTGCGAGGGAGCGCCGAGCCCCGCGTCCACGACAACCGGAACGGTCGCCTCCTCGATGATGAGGCGGATCGCGTCGCCGGTCCGGAGCCCGCGGTTGGATCCGATCGGCGAGCCGAGCGGCATCACTGTCGCAGTGCCGGCTTCGGCCAAGCGCCGGGCGAGCACCGGATCCGCTTGGATATACGGGAGAACGACGAATCCCTCCTTGACGAGCGCTTCCGCCGCCTTGAGCGTCTCCATCGAATCGGGCAGAAGGTGCATCGGGTGCGGCGTTACCTCGAGCTTGATCCAGTCCGAGAGGCCTCCGGCGCGAGAAAGACGGGCGAGCCGAATCGCCTCCTCGGCGTCGCGCGCGCCCGACGTGTTCGGAAGGATGAGAACGCGCGAAGGGTCGAGGTGGTCGAGGATGTTCCCCGACGCGGCCCCCTTCTCCGCGCGGCGGAGCGAAACGGTGACGATTTCGGAACCGCTCGCCTCCACCGCCTTCGCCATGCACTCGAGCGAAGGGAACTTCCCCGTCCCGATGAGAAGGCGGGAGCGGAAGGATCGTCCGGCGATGACAAGGAGATCGGTCGCGTCGGCCAAGCGGGTTTCCCCTTTCACCTCACATCCCGCTCTCAGTATAGAAACCGCGCCCAGCGGTGTCAAACGGACGTCCGGGCCCGCCGAATCTTCGCCTCGAGCGTCCGGCGCTTCTCAATGAGGAGAATCTTCTCCGCGCGCGTGAGACGTTTGATCGCGCTCTCGAGACGGAGCGCCTCGCCGCGCGTGAGGCCTCTCCTCCGGAAACGAAGCACGACGGGAAGACGCCCGCGCGTGTAGCGTGCGCCGCGCCCCGCGTTGTGCGCCGCGATCCGATCGGCGACGGAAAGAGCCACTCCGGCGTAAAGCGTCGCGTCGGCGCACTCGACAATGTAGACCGACCACCCGGTCTTCTCGCGTTTCATCGCGCTCATTCTATCCGGATACCCCTCGTTGGCAACGGAGAAGCCGTCCGCTATGATCGCCCGACGAGAGGTGCGCATGAACACTCCCAAACCTCCGTTCCGGCTTCTCTTCGTCGGGAACCACGCTGACGGCGGCGATCGGCTGCTCGACATCCTCGAGGCGGCGCTCCGAGGGGGCGCCGACGCGTTTCTCCTTCGCGAGAAGTCGATGGCGGGCGGGCCGCTCCTCGCGCTCGCCCGGGAGGCGAGAAAGAGGACCGCGCGCGCGGGAGCTCTCTTCTTCGTCTCCGACCGGATCGACACGGCCCTCGCTTCCGGCGCGGACGGCGTTCAGCTTCCCGAGAATTCCTTCACACCCGAAGAGGCGCGGCGGCTCCTCGGACCCGAGCGGCGGATCGGGAGAAGCGTTCACGATCCGCCAGGAGCGCGCGAAGCGGAGAGGCGGGGCGCGGACTTCGTGCTCGCGGGGCCGGTCTTCGCGACTCCGGGGAAGGAGCGCGTTCTCGGGGTTCGCCGGGCGGGCGAGATCCGAGCGGCTCTCGGCATTCCGTCGGTCGCGATCGGCGGGATCGACGAGGCGCGCGTTCCCGAGATCCGCCGGGCTGGGTTTCACGCGATCGCGGTCGTTCGAGCGATCGCCTCCGCGGTCGATCCCGAAGCAGCCGCGCGACGCCTCCGCGCGCTCCTCGAGGCGGATCTCCCGTGAAGCGCAAGAGGCGCTCCTCCCGCGGATCTCGCGCCGAGGATCGGCGCTCCCGCCGGCGGATCTTCCTGTACGCCGTTCTTCTCGCAATCGCGGCGACCTTCCTCTCCCCCATCGGCTATCTCACCCTCTTCTCGCCCGATGTGGAGAGCCTCCGCTCCGAGAACCCGCAATCGACCGCCCTTCAGAAGGAGCGGGCGGACGAGGCGATTCGGGCCGGGCGTCCGTTTCGAAGGGAACAGCGTTGGGTCTCTCTCCGGGAAATCAGCCCGCATCTCGTGAACGCGGTGATCGTGAACGAGGACGCGACCTTCTATGAACATCGAGGGTTCGATGTTCATGAGCTCAAGGAATCGCTTCGGAAGAACTGGCGGGAGAAGCGCTTCGCGCGCGGGGGGAGCACGATCACGCAACAGCTCGCGAAGAACCTCTATTTCGGGAGCGAGAAGAGTCTCCGGCGAAAAGCTCTCGAGGCGGTCACGACGGTTCGGCTCGAACGAACGCTCACGAAGAACCGCATTCTCGAGCTCTACCTCAACGTGATCGAGTGGGGGCCCGGCGTCTATGGCGCCGAGGCGGCCGCACGCCATTCCTTCGGCCTCTCCGCGAGCGATCTCACGCCGCGGCAGGCGGCGCTTCTCGCGAGCGCCATCCCCTCGCCGCGCCGCATGAACCCCG
>JAGUYC010000008.1 GCA_020061515.1 Gemmatimonadota bacterium | reverse complement strand
CGATGTGTAGCGGCTCGGCATCGTGACGCCGATCACGTGGTCCGGGCCGAGCGCGTCCCGCGCGATCGCGGCGACGAGGGCCGAATCCACGCCGCCGGAGAGGCCGATCACGGCGCGCGCGAAGCCATTCTTTCGAAAGTAGTCCCGAGTCCCGAGGAGAAGAGCGTTGTACACCTCCTCTTCCCTCGCCAGCGCTCGGATCGGACGCTGCCGGAGCGGAAGGCGCCGGGCCCCGTCGCCGATCGGCTCGATCCGGATCACCTCCCAGGCCGCTCCATCCTCGCCGAACGGAGCCCTTTCCTTCTCCTTCGAAACATCGACATCATAAAAAAGGAGATCTTCCTCGAAGCGTTCGGCGAGGGCGAGGATCGCGCCTCCGCCCGAAACGACCATGCTCCCTCCGTCGAAGACCAGCTCGTCCTGTCCCCCGACGAGGTTCACGTAGAAGGAGGGCGTCCCGCACTTCGCGTTCGCCGCGGCGAGAACCTGGCGCCGGATTTCCACTTTCCCCGTGTGGTACGGCGACGCGGAGATGTTAAGGATGAGGTTCGCGCCGGTTTCCCTCGCGCATTCGACCGGACGGCTCCCCACGATCCACGAGTCCTCGCAGATGTGAACCGCGATGCGCGCCTTCCCGACGTCGAGGAGGAGGCTCTTCTCGCCCGCGCGGAAGTAGCGCCCCTCGTCGAAGACGCCGTAGTTGGGGAGGAGGTTCTTTCGATACACGCCGAGAACGCGTCCCTGTTGAAGAACGGCCGCCGCATTGTACGCGCCCGCCTCGGTCCGTTCCGGGAAACCGACGACCGCCGCAGTCCCGCGCGTCTCGGCGGCGATCCGCTCGACTTCGGCCCTGCAGTCGTCGAGGAAGCGCGCGCGTAGAAGAAGGTCCTCGGGCGGGTAGCCGGAGATCGCGAGCTCCGGGAAGGCGATGAGGTCCGCGCCCTCGCTCTCCGCCCGGAGGAGAAACTCGAGCACGCGTATTCCGTTCCCCCGGATGTCCCCGACCGTCGCGTTGATCTGCGCGAGCGCGATGCGCACCATGACCACTCCTTCCGGCGCGCGCAAGGCGCCGCGGGCTTCTTCTCGATTCGCCCCCCCGCCGCGCCCTTCCGTTCCGCTCCGCGCGCAGGATCCCAGACTATTCCGCCGCGAGCGCGCGGTCAAGCCGGAGCGCGCCCCTCTCTGCAAGGAACGCTTGTGAGCGGACCGTCTGTTTCCTTACCATGTTCCGAGCGGCGCGAACCGCGCGAGAGCTTCCCGCCGATCGGTTCGCGGAGAAAGGCCGGCATCGATGGTCGTCGTACTCCCTCTCCTCCTCCTCGCGATCGTCTGCCTCGTCTTCGATCTGCTTTCGATCGACGTCGTCGGGATCGGAATCATTCTCGTGCTCGGCCTCACCGGGATCGTGGCGCCGGAAGAAGTCGTCGCGGGATTCTCGAGCCGCGCCGTCCTCACGGTCGCCTCCCTCTTCATCGTCAGCGAAGGGATCCTGCGGACCGGCGCGGTCGGGTTCATCGCGCGAAGGCTGATCGGGCTCTCCCGAGGGAACTTTCGCAACCTCCTTCTCCTCACGACGCTCTCCGTCGGCGTCTTCTCGATGTTCCTGAACAACACGCCGATCGTGATCATGTTCGTCCCGATCCTTCTCGGGATCGCGAGCGAGGAGCATCTCTATCCGTCGAAGATCCTGATCCCGCTCTCCTACGCGACAATGCTCGGCGGCACCTGCACCCTGATCGGGACATCGACGAACATCCTTGTCAGCACGGTCGCCGAGGGCCGCGGTCAATCGCCCATCGCGATGTTCGAGCTGATGCCGCTCGGGCTCATCCTCTTCGCCGCCGGCACGCTCTACATGGTCACGATCGGAATCCGCCTCCTCCCGGAGCATCGCACGCTCACCTCGCAGGTCGCGGGAGGAGCCCACCGGGAGTTCGTCACCGAAGTCGAGGTTCTCTGGGGGTGCCAAGCGGTGGGGAAGAACGTCCGGGAGGTGTTCCCGGGCGGAGGGCCTCTTCTTCTCGCCCTCGTTCGCGGCGAGGAGATGATCTGGCCCCCCTTCGAGGGGGCCAAGGTGTCCGAAGGTGATTTATTTATTCTTCAAGGTAATGTCAACGATCTCGCCTCATTGGAGAGGAAGGATGGGATGCGGATCCTCCCCGGACTCGCCGACCGCCACTTCCGATTCGAGCCGAAGACGATGTCCTTCGTGGAGCTCGTCGTGCGCCCCGATTCCGCGTGCGTCGGCTGCAGCGTGCGCGATCTCGGCCTCCGAAGGCGGGCGGATCTCGTTCCGATGGCGCTCATGCGCGGCGGACGCCACATCCGCGCGCGGGTGGCCGATCTCATTCTTCGCCCCGGGGATGTTCTCCTCGCGTTCGGGAGCGAGGAAGGGATTCGCGAGGTCGGCGAGGGGCGCGACTTCCTTCTCATGGAGGGGATCCACGAGACCTTCGTGAACCGCCGCCGCGCGCCGATCGCCGCCGCGATCCTCGCCTTGATCATGGCCGCGCTCTCCTCCGGCCGCGTGCCGATGGAGCTCGCATCGCTCGGCGGCGCTTTCCTCATGATCCTGACCGGCTGCATTACCGCCTCACAGGCGTATCGTTCGGTGAACTGGCCGATCCTCGTTCTGATCGCCGGGACGCTCGCGCTCGGACGCGCGCTCGAAACGACCGGAACGGCCGGTCTCATCGCCGAGCCGCTGATCTGGGTCGGAGAGCATTGGGGAGCATGGGCGGCCCTCTCCGCCCTCTACCTCGCCGCCTCGGCGATGACCTCGGTTCTCTCGAACAACGCGACCGCGGTCCTTCTCGTGCCGATCGCCCTCAACCTCGCCGCGTCGATCGGCGTCGATCCCCGCCCGTTCCTCATCTCGGTCACCTTCGCGGCGTCCGCGGCCTTCGCCACTCCCATCGGCTACCAAACGAACCTGATCGTCTACGGCCCGGGCGGCTACCGCTTCGGCGACTTCTTCAAGATCGGCGCCCCGCTCACGCTGATCCTCTGGGCAATCGCCTCCCTGTTCATCCCCGTCTTCTGGCGGTTCTGACCCGCGCGGCACTTGGGGATAGACACTTCTTCCGGGAAGGCTCCCGAGCCGGGGGGCAGGGCTCGCTTGCTCAAACATGCCGCTCGCGGCGCGCGGCAACTCGCCGCTGAGCCCTACCCCCCGTCTCCAGAGCAAGACCGTCCCCAACTTCCGGGACGCGCGCGTCCGACGACGCCCCCACGCGCGGGTGGCGGCCACGGGCGCCTG
>JAGUYC010000183.1 GCA_020061515.1 Gemmatimonadota bacterium | reverse complement strand
GTCCGTTTGCGCGGCTCCCGGGGGCCGCCGCCGGCTCGCGGAGCCGGGCCGCGTTGACTTCCCGCTCGCACGACCATAAGATAAGAAAAACGGGCATCGCCCGTACGGCGAATTCTCCCCGATCCTGAATCTTCCCGCCCCCCCCCGGGCGGCGTATTCCCCCAACGAGAATCGGCGGGCGGACGCGGAAGCGTGATGGAGAGACGGAAAGCGGCGATCGAGGACCGGGCGTCCCTGCTTCGCGGGGAGACCCTCTACGAAGGAATCCGGCCCCGATCCGGGGAGCTCGAGGTCGCGCTCGCTTACCCGAACCGCTACGGGGTCGGTATGTCGAACCTCGGCTTCCAGACGATCCTCGGGCGGATGCGCCGAAGCGGCCGGTTCGCCGCCGAGCGCGTCTTCCTTCCGGAGGCGGATTCCGGTCCGCTTCGAACCGTGGAGAGCGGCCGGCCCGCCGGCGGGGCGCACGTTCTCGCGTTTTCGATCTCGTTCGAGAACGACTACGTGAACTTCCTCCGGATGCTCCGCGCCGCGCGCGTTCCTCTTCGGCGCGAGGAGAGGGAGGATCGACATCCGATCGTCGTCGTCGGGGGGGCGTGCACGTACTTGAACCCCGAACCTCTCCGGCCGTTCGTCGACGTCTTCCTCTTGGGAGACGGCGAGGAGATCGCCCTCGAGTATCTCGATCTTCGTCTCGCGGATCTCCGCCTGCCGCGGGCCGAGCATCTGGAGCGGGCGGCGCGCATCGAGGGGGCCTATGTTCCGGCCGTCCACGCGCGAAGCGGGGATCTTCCGCGGCGAAGCTACGAGGCGATCGTCTCGGATCCGGCCGTCTCGCGCATTCTCTCTCCGCGCGCGGAGTTCGCGAACACGCTTCTCGTCGAGATCTCGCGCGGCTGTCCGCGCCGCTGCCGCTTCTGCACCGTCGGCACCGCGTTCCCGAGATTCCGCGCGGTCCCCGCCGATGTCGTTCTCTCGATCGCCGACCGCTTCCGCGAGGAGGACGAGAGGTTCGGGCGCGAACCGGCACGCGCGATCGGGCTCGTGACGGCGGCCTTCTTCGATCATCCGGAAGCGGAGGCGATCGCCGCCGGGCTTCTCCGCCGCGGATGGCTCGTCACCGCCTCCTCAGTGCGCGTCGACCAGCTCACCGATTCAGTTCTGGATGCGCTCCGGCGGAGCGGTCTTCGCACGCTCACGGTCGCGCCCGAGGCGGGGACCCCCGCTCTTCGCGCGCGGATCGGCAAGGAGACGAGCGACGAGGCGATCCTCGCCGGAGTCGAGCGAGCGGGACGGGCGGGCTTCCGGAACCTCCGGGTCTACTTCATGCTTGGGCTCCCCCGCGAGACGGAGGAGGACCGCGAGGGGATCCTTCATCTCGCACAAGCGATCCGCGCGCGGTTCCACTCCGCCGGTGCGAAGACGGGAACGGTGTCGATCTCGCTTCACCCCTTCGTCCCAAAACCTCGGACGCCCTTCCAGTGGAGCCGTATGTTGACGCCTCAAGAGATGAAGACGACGATCGCCCGGGAGAGACGGCGTCTCTTCGGCTTTCGGGTCAAGGCGCCCGATCTTCGCGATGTCTACACGGAGGCGATTCTCGCCCTCGGCGGGGAGGAGATCGCGCCGTTCCTCGTCCGTCTCGAGGGAGGCGAGCGCTGGGATCGCGCCGCGCGCGAGGCGGGGATCGACCTCGACGCCCTTCTCTTCAACGATCGATCGCCCGAATCGAGGGCGCCGTGGGAGGGAGGGGCGCCGAGCCGCCGGGACCGGGCGAACCGCCGCGAATGGGAACGGGCCGCTGCGGATCGGCCGTGAGGAGGGAGACCGTGCGTTCCGTGCAAGAAGCGCTCGAGGCGATCCTGCCGCACGTCGCGAAGCCGAGCCGCTATCTACCGCCCGTGCGAAACGGATGCCGCCCGCGGATCGACGAGGCGGAGGTTTCGTGGGCGCTTCTCTTCCCCGACGTCGCCGAGGTCGGCTATCCGCACCACGGGCTCGAGATTCTTTATCATTTAATCAACAGCCGCGAGAGTTCGGCCGCGGAGCGCGCCTTCCTCCCCTGGATCGACATGGAGGAGGAGATGCGGAAGGACGGAATCCCGCTCTTCTCGTCCGAATCGTACCGGCCCGTGCGCGACTTCGATCTTCTCGGCATCACCCTTCAGTACGAGCTCTCCTATACGAACGTGCTCGCCGCGATCGATCTCTCAGGGATCCGCCTTCGCGCGGAGGAGCGGAAAGAGCCCCTTCCCCTCGTCGTCGGGGGCGGTCCGTGCGCTCTGAATCCGGAACCGCTCGCTCCCTTCTTCGATCTCTTCCTCCTCGGCGACGGAGAGGAAGGGGTCCTTGCGATCGGCGAGGCGGTGCGCCGTTGGAAGAGAGAGGGGGACGGGAGGAAGGAGGGCCTTCTCGATCGTCTCGAGGCGGTCGACGGCGTGTACGTCCCCTCGCGCGCGGCGCGTTCCGAGCGCGCCGCTCCTCGCCGTCTCGCGACGGCGGACCTCGAAGCGTTCCCGCCGCCTCTCTCGCCGCTCGTCCCCGCCGTCCAACCGGTTCACGACCGCGTGTACGCGGAGATCGCGCGGGGTTGCGGGGTCGGGTGCCGCTTCTGCCAGGCGGGGATGATCTACCGCCCTCTCCGGGAGCGGTCCGCGCGCGGCGTGGTCGAGTCGGCCTGCCGCGCGCTTCGAAGCACCGGCCATGACGACGTCTCCCTCGCCTCGCTCTCGACGGGGGATCACGCGGAGATCCTCCCGATGCTCCGCGCGCTGAACCGTGCGCTCGCGAACGATCAGGTCGGAATCTCGCTCCCCTCGCTTCGCGCGAGCACCCTTACGAGCGAGATGATTCGCGAGATCTCCCGTTATCGGAAGACCGGCTTCACGATCGCCCCCGAGGCCGGTTCGGAGAGGATGCTTCGGCTCGTCAACAAGGGGATCGCGCGGGACGACGTGATTCGAACGGCGGAGCGGGCGGTCCGGAGCGGTTGGGATCTTCTCAAGCTCTACTTCCTGATCGGGCTTCCCTCCGAAGAGGACGAGGACGTGGACGCGGTCGCCTCTCTCGTCTCGGAAGTGTGGCGAGCCGGAAGAAAGGGCGCGCCGAGGGGATTCCGCTTGAACGTGAGCGTGTCCAGCCTCGTGCCGAAGCCGCACACGCCGTTCCAGTGGGAAGCGCAGATCCCCGTGGAAGAGATCGAAAGGCGGCAGGCGAGGATTCGAGAGCGTCTTCCAAGAACTCGCGCTTTAACACTCAAGTGTCATGACGCGCGCCAGACCCGCATCGAAGGAGTCCTCTCCCGCGGCGATCGAAGGGTCGCGCCCGTTCTGGAGGAGGTCTTTCGAGCAGGCGGGCGCTTCGACGAGTGGCGCGAGGTCTTCTCGTACGAGAGGTGGCTTCGCGCGTTCGAAAAGACCGGGGTCGATCCCGATTCCTATCTTCGCGAGCGCCATCCCTACGAGAGCCTCCCTTGGGACCATCTCGATGCCGGCCTCACGAAGGAGTTCCTTCTCCGCGAAAGGGAGCGTGCGATGCGGGGACGCGCGACGCCGTTCTGCCGAGAGGAATGCCGCGTCTGCCGCGCGTGCGACGACCGTGTGCACGTCGTTCGGGAGCGGATCGGGGAGGAGAACGCGCCGGCCGCCGAGGAGCCGGTCGTTCCGCCGCCGCCCGAGGCGCGGGAGCGCCTCCGTTTTCGCTACACGAAGCAGGGCGCGCTTCGGTTTCTCTCGCACCTCGAGGTCGTCCGTCTCTTTCGAATGGCGCTTCGTCGGAGCGGCCTTCCGATCGCCTACACGCAAGGATTCCACCCGCAGGTGCGCGTTGCGTTCGGGCCGGCGCTTCCGGTCGGTTACGCGGGGGAGGAAGAACCGATCGATCTCTTCTTCCATGCGCCGGTTGCTCCCGAGGAAGCGGAAGCCTCGCTGAACGCCGAGCTGCCGGAGGGGGTTCGCGTCTTCGCCGGGAGGACCCTCTCTCTCCACGGCGCCGCGCCGGACGCGATCGGAAGGGAGCTCACGTACGAGTCGGTTCTTCCGCCCGATCTCGACGCGGACGTTCTCCGCGACGCGATCGATCGGTTCGCCCGATCGGATGTCGTCCTCGGCGAGAAGACGACGAAGGGGAAGACGCGAAGCGTGAACCTTCGCGAGGGGATCCTCTCGGTCGACCTCTCGCCGGACGGCCGTCTGCTGATCCTGCGGGCGGACGGAAGGGGCCGCGCGGCGGAAGTCTTCCGGCATCTCGCCGGGAACCCAAGGGGAGCGCGCGCGTTCATCGTTTCCCGGAGGCGATTCCGTCTTCTCGAAGAAGAAGCCGACAAGGGGATTGCAATCGACGGAGGCATTCGGTAATCTGGCGTGTACACGCGGATTCCGGGAGTCTTCGATGATCCTCGCGATTCTCTCCGACATCCACGGGAACCTCGAGGCTCTCGAGACGGCTCTCCGATGCATCGACGAGGAGAAGGCGGACGAGGTTCTCTGCCTCGGGGACGTCGTCGGGTACGGAGCGAATCCGAACGAATGCGTCGAGAGCGTGCGCGCTCTATGCTCGCATGTACTCCTCGGAAATCACGACGCCGCCGCGATCGGGACGACCTCCATCGAGACCTTCAACGCCCACGCGCGGCGCTCCGCGCTCTGGACGCGCGAGGCGCTCGCCCCCGAAAACAGCGAGTACCTTCGCTCGCTTCCGTTGGACTACCGGACCGTCGATTTCTACGCCGTGCATGCCTCGCCGAACGAGCGGGAGGAATGGCACTACATCGTGAACCAATCGATCGCCGAGGAGGCGTTCCTCGCGTTCCCCGACGAGATCTGCTTCATCGGGCACTCGCACCTCCCCATGTTCTTTCGCGAGGGCGGAGCGCGGGGCGTGCGCATCCCCGAGGGGACCGTTCACTTCCCGAAGGACGGACGCTACATCATCAACGTGGGATCCGTCGGCCAGCCGAGGGACAACGATCCGCGCTTGTCGTTCGGGATCTATGACACGGCCGAGAGGAAGCTGAAGCTCCGCCGCGAGGCGTACGACATCGCCTCCGCGTCGGCGAAGATCTTGAAGGCGGGTCTTCCCGAGATGCTGGCCACGAGGCTCCGGCTCGGCGTTTGACCGGCCGGTTCTTTCGCTCGACTTGAAGACAACAGAGAACGGGACGCCGACCCGGAACTCGGCCCCGCGGTTGTTCGAGGCCCTTCACCCGGAGACGGACCGACATGTATCTTACGGAAGAACATCGAGCGATTCGGAACATGGTTCGGGATTTCGCGCGGAAGGAGATCGCGCCGATCGCCGCGGAGATCGATCGGAGCGGGGCTTTCCCGCACGAGACGATCCGCAAGCTCGGCGAGCTTGGCTTGATGGGCATCCCCTTCCCGGAGGAGTACGGCGGCGCGGGCCTCGACTACATGAGCTACGCGCTCGTCGTCGAGGAGCTCGCGAAGGTCGACGCCTCCCATGCGCTCACGCTCCTCACGCACACGTCGAACTCTCTCTCGCCGATTTGGGATTTCGGAAACGAGGAACAGAAGCGGAAGTACATCACCCCGTGCGCGCGGGGGGAGAAGCTCGCCGCGTACTGCCTGACCGAGCCGAACGCCGGCTCCGATGCGAAGGCGATCGAGTCGAGCGCCGTCGACAAGGGGGATCATTTCGTCCTCAACGGAACGAAGGTTTTCATCACAAACGGTTCGGTGGCGGACGTCTACGTCGTGCTCGCCCGGACCGATCCGGAGAAGGGGACGAAGGGGATCACGATGTTCGTCCTCGAGAAGGGGATGAAGGGGCTGAAGGCGGGGAAGAAAGAGGACAAGATGGGATGGCGCGCCTCGGACACGAGCGAGGTGATCTTCGAGGACGTTCAGGTCCCCAAAGAGCACGTCCTCGGCGAGCGCGGCCAGGGTTTCGCCCAGGCGATGAAGCAGCTCGCAGGGGGAAGAATCTCGATCGCGGCTCTCTCGCTCGGCATCGCGGAGGGGGCGTTCGAGGAGGCGCTCAAGTATTCGCAGCAAAGAGAGCAGTTCGGACAGCCGATCGCAAGCTTCCAGGCGGTCCAGCACATGCTCGCCGACATGGGGACGGGGATCGCGTGCGGCAAGCACCTCACGTACACGGCCGCGCGTCTTCGGGACGAGAAGAAGGACATCACGACCGCGGCTGCGATGGCGAAGCTCTTCTGCTCGGAGCTCGCGATGAAGGCGACGCTCGACGCGGTTCAGATTCACGGCGGCTACGGATACACCAAGGACTACGCGGTCGAGCGCTACATGCGCGACGCGAAGGCGTGCACGATCGGCGAGGGGACGAGCGAGATCCAGAGGATCATCATCGCGCGCCAGCTCCTCAAGGGCGATTTCGGCTGGGAGTAGAGGGGGGGACGGACGGCGGGTCTCTCCTTCGCGCCGCATGCGCGAAGGAGCTTCCTCGCCACCCCGTCGCTCTTCGCGACGGGGAGCCCCGGCTCGGTCGTGCCCGCGGCTGTCCGTTCGGTGCTCGCCGGTCGTTGGACGCGCGGGTCCTTTCGGCGGCTGTCCGCTCGATGCTCGCCATTCGCCGAGCCTCGGTGGCT
>JAGUYC010000201.1 GCA_020061515.1 Gemmatimonadota bacterium | reverse complement strand
CGGCCTCCCTCGCGGCGGCGGCGCTTCTCCTCGCGCCGCCCGGTCCCTGGGAGGGCGGAGGCCCGGAAGTCGTTGAAAAAGTGAGCCCTGCGCCTTGACAGGCGGGGAATCTTCGCCTACATTGGTCTACGGTAAGCGGATTTCCGAATGGAGCGATTCGGTTTCCGATCGGTCGCTCATCCCGCCGCGGGGAGGGCGTGTGGGCCCGCAAGCCGAGGCCCCCCCGATGGTCGGTGCCTGAAAGAACCAACCGCCCAATCCCTCCGCGGCCGCGACGCCGCATCGCGCGCTTCGCTCGGACGGACTTGACGGGGGGCGATTCTTCTCACGTGAACCGACACACATTTGACGTTCTCGAGTTCAATCGTATCGTCGAGCTCGTCCGGGGGAAGTGTCTCTCCCCGCTCGGGGCCGCTCGAACCGAACGGATGGTTCCCTTTGTTTCGCCGGAGACGATGCGGGATCGGCATGCGCGCCTCCGGGAAGTCCTCGGGATCATCGACCGGAAGGGGACCATCCCGCTCGGAGGTGCGGTCGATCTTGCCGCGTCCCTCGCGCGGGCGACCGTCGAGGGGGCGATCCTCGAGCCGACGGAGCTTCTTCAAGTGCTCCGGATGGCGCGCATGGCCGACGACGTACAGCGCTTCTTCCGGGGCGAAGCGGAGCCCTCTCCGAAACTCTCGGCGATCGCCTCGGGCCTCGAGCCGTTGACCGCGATGCAGAAGGAGATCGCGCGCTGTCTCGACGAGGACGGACACGTCCTCGACCGGGCGAGCGCCGAGCTCGCCGCGATCCGGAGGGAAATCGAATCAACGAGAGAGGAGGTGCGCGCGGTGCTCGAGCGCACCCTCCACTCGAGGCGACTCCAGCGCTCCTTGCAGGAGCCGATCATCACGCTCCGAAACGGCCGGTACGTGCTCCCCGTGAAGGAAGAGGAGAGGCGCGCGATCGAGGGAATCGTCCACGACCACTCGGGGTCGGGGGCGACGGTGTTCATCGAGCCGATCGAGACGGTCGAGAAGAACAACCGGCTGGCCCGTTTGCACAGGGAAGAGGAGCGCGAGATCCGGCGGATCTTGAAAAACCTCGCCGACCGGGTGAGGGACGAGGGGGGGGCGCTCGCGCGGAACGGCGAGATTCTCTCCCTTCTCGACTTCACGCAAGCGAAGGGCATGTTCGCCCGGGAGACCCGGTCGGTGATCCCGGAATGCGCGACCGGCGGGCGGATCCGCATTCGGAAGGGGCGGCATCCTCTTCTCGAGAAATCCCTCGTCGGCGCCGGCCGGGGTGAGAGTCTGACTCCTTTAGACATCGAGTTTCCGGAAGGCGCGACCACGATTGTGCTCACGGGCCCGAACGCCGGCGGGAAGACCGTGGCGCTCAAGACGATCGGGCTCTTCGCTCTGATGGCGCAAGCCGGCCTCGGCGTTCCCGCCGAGGAGGGGACGGAGCTCCCCTTCTTCGAGAAGATCTTCGCCGACATCGGCGACGAGCAATCGATCGAGACGAGCCTATCGAGCTTCTCGGCGCGCCTCCGGCACATGGTGCGGATCCTGAAGGAGGCGGGGCCGGGTTCGCTCGTCCTTCTCGACGAGCTCGGGAGCGGCACCGATCCGTCGGAGGGGGCCGCGCTCGCAATGAGCGTTCTCGAGGAGATTCACTCGAGGGGGGCCGTTTCGTTCGTCACGACCCATCTCGGATCGCTCAAGGTCTTCGTGCATGAGCATCCCGGCATGGTGAACGCGTCGATGGCCTTCGATCGAGAGCGCTTGTGGCCGACCTACCGGCTCGAGGTTGGATTTCCCGGAACGAGCCACGCGCTCGAGATCGCCGCCCGCCTGGGAATCCCGGAGGCGGTCGTCGAGCGCGCCCGAGGCTACTCGGCGGGCGCGGAGGCGGAGATCGATTCCCTTCTCGACGATCTCCGAGCGCGCACGGCGCGAGCGGCGGAGATCGAGCGGGCGCTCGCAGCCGAGAAGGAACGGGTCGCGGCTCTCTCCTCGCGTCTCGACGAAGAGGCGAGGGTGTTCGGCGAGGAGAGGCGCCGGTGGGAGAGCGCCAAGACCGCCGAAGCGAAGAAGGTTCTCGACGACGCGCGGTCTCTTGTCGAGCGAGTGGTCCGCGAGATCCGAGGAGGAGGCGCCGAAGCGGACGCGGTGCGGCGCGCCCATCGCGCGCTCGACGACGAGAGGGAGCGGCTCGCGGCGCGCCTTCGGGATCTCGAGGCTCCCCGCGGCGCGCCCGAGGCCGTCGAGGTGGGACAAACGGTTCATGTGCGAAGCATGAACCGGGACGGACAGGTGGTCGCCCTCGCGAATCGGGAAGGGCGCGTGCTCGTCGAGACGGGCGGGATCCGACTCGAGATCCCCGCATCCGACCTCGAACCGCCGAAGGGGAAAGCGCGCGCGAAACCGCACGGCGCGGCCCTGGCGCCTCCGCCGAAGGACGCGGCGTACGAGCTCGATCTGCGAGGTCTTCGGGTAGAGGAGGCGCGCGCCGCGCTCGATCGCTTCCTCGATCGGGCGGCCGTATGCGGTCTCCCCTCGGTGCGGATCATTCACGGGATCGGGACGGGCAAGGTCCGGGCCGAGGTCGGGGCGGCGCTCGCGGAGGATCCGCGGGTGGGGTCCTTCCGGCTTGGAGACAATGGCGGCTTCACCCTCGTGGAGATGGGATAGGGATGGCGGATCGATCGGCGGATCTCGTCGAGGAAGTGCGCGCGGCGAACGATATCGTGGCCGTGATCGGCGGCTACGTGAGGCTCCGCAAGGCCGGGAGGCACTACAAGGGCCTCTGTCCGTTCCACAAGGAGAAGACGCCGTCGTTTCATGTGAGCCCGGAGAGACAGACGTTTCATTGCTTCGGTTGCGGAAAGGGCGGAGACGTATTTCGCTTCTTGATGGAGATCGAAGGGGTTCGCTTTCCGGACGCGCTCCGCACCCTCGCCGAGCGGGGGGGCGTGCGCATTCCGGAGCGGACCGATTGGCGGGTGACCGAGAAGCGCGAGCGTCTGTACGCGGTTCTGGACGCGGCGGCGCGCTTCTACCGGGCCTCTTTGAAGAGCCCCGCGGCGGCCGCGGCGAAGCGCTTCCTCGAGGAGCGGCGGCTTTCGGCGGAGGTCGCGGAGCGTTTCGGTCTCGGCTACGCTCCCTCCGGGTGGAGAACCTTCCGCGAGCGAGCGCGCGCGGAAGGATTCACGGATGAAGAGTTGACGGATGCAGGGCTTCTCGTTCCCCGGCCGGAAGGAACCCCGTACGACCGGTTCCGAGACCGGCTCCTCTTCCCGATCCAGAATGTCGGGGGGCGCACGATCGGATTCGGCGGGAGGATTCTCGGAGAGGGAGAGCCGAAGTACCTGAACTCGCCCGAGACCGAGCTCTTCCGGAAGGGAGAGGGACTCTACGGTCTCTCGATCACGAGGAGCGACATCCGGCGCGAGGGGACCGCGGTCCTGGTCGAGGGGTACACCGATCTTCTCGCCCTCTTCCAGGCCGGTTTCCGGAACGCGGTCGCCCCGCTCGGCACGGCGTTCACGCCAGCGCAGGCGCGCCTTCTCGCGAACTACACGGACAAGGTCGTGGTTCTCTTCGACGGGGACGAGGCGGGCCTCAAGGCGACGCTTCGCTCGCTCGCGACCCTCGCGGGAGAGGGGCTCTCTCCCACGATCGCGGAGCTTCCCGCGGGAAGCGATCCGGACGAGGTCATCCGGCGGGACGGAGGGGGCGCGCTCAAGGAGCGGATCGACCGAGCGGAACCGCTCGTGCCGTTTCTCATCGACCGAGTTCATCGCGGGGATCGGGAAAGCGGGGTGCGGGCGCTCATCGAGGTGCTTGTCCCGATGCGGGACGAGCTTCGCTTGGCGCTCCTCATCCGCGAGGCGCACGAGCGGACCGGCGTGCCGGAGGAGGTTCTTCATCGCGAGGTGGCGCGTCTCCGAAAGGGGGCCGATGCGGAGCGTCCGGAGGCGGTTCGGTCGTCGCCCGTCGCGTCGCGGCGCCTGCTGGAAGCGGAGCGCGGAATCGCCTATCTTGGTTACCAGTTTCCGGAGCTCGTCCCCATGATCCGGAAAGCAATGGGCGCGTGCGTCGTCGAGGACCTTTCCGCTCGGCGATTGCTCGGCGCTCTGTACGATTGCGCGGAGAAGGGGATCGATCCAAGCGGGTCGATCTTCACTTTGGAGGAAGTCGACGGAGACTTCGCGCGCCTTCGCGTGGAGACGGAGGCGGGCGATCCGCTACAGCGCCTGCACGACTACATCGCCTGCGTGTGGGACGAGGAGATCAGCCGGCGGATCCGCCGGGTTCAGGATGAAATGAAGGACGCGGAAGAACGGAAGGACCTCGACGCGTGCGACCGTCTCTTGGAGGAACGGGCAGCGCTGGCGAGGCGGAGGCATCGGATCGCGACGTCCCTGCGCGGGGAAGACTGGGGCGCGCACTTCCGCTCGGCCGAAAGGAGTGAGTGACGGAGATGAAGAAGAAGACCTCCGAAGGGAAGCTGGCGCAGCTCAAGGAGCTGGGCCTCCGTCAGGGGTACATCACCCACGACCAGGTGAACGACCTCCTGGACGATGATGCCTCCTTGGAGGACATGGACGACCTCTATGCCTCCTTCGGCGAGATGAACATCGATGTCGTCGACACGATGGAGGAAGGCCGGAAGCGAAAGGAAGCCCAGGTCGCCGCGAAGCTGAAGGTGAAGGAACCCGCTCCGTCCGCCTCCGCGGTCCGCTACGACGATCCGGTCCGCATGTACCTTCGCGAGATGGGGCGGGTGCCTCTCCTCGACAGGGAGGGAGAAGTCGCGATCGCGCGGCGCATCGAGGAGGGACAGCTCGACGTCGGTCGCGCCCTCTTCCGTTGCTCGGCGTCCTATCGCGAGCTGGAAGCGATTCTCCAGAAGCTGAGCGATCCGAAGGTGCGCGCCGAGGACTACCTGCAGATCGAAGCGGGGGGCGAAGGGAACAACTTCGCCACCGGCAACCAGGAGAGAAAGAAAGCGATCCGCGCGCTCCAGAAGATCATGAGGCTCACCGCGCACATCGAGACGCTCGAAGGGGACCGCTGGTGTCAGGAGCCGAAAGACAAGAGGAAAGCGAAGGAATGGGCCTCGCATATCAAGAAGCGCGAGGAGGAGCTGGCGAAGATTACGCTCCATCCGAGACAGACCGAGCGTCTCGTCCTGCGCGTCCGCGCCCTCGCCTGCAAGATCGATGAAGCGGATCGCGAGGTCGAGCGCGCGTCCGCGGCGATCGGGCTTCCTCCCGCGAGAATCCACGTTCTCGCGCGGATCTCCCCGAGCACGAAGAAGGGCCGGCAGACGATCGCCGAGCATACGTCCGCGGCGCCGGAAGAGATCGCGGAGGCGTCGCGTACGATTCGAAACGCTCAGAAGAAGATACGCCGGATCGAGAATGACGCGCGGGGAACACGCGAGCAGATCCGCGAAGTGGTCGCGCGGATCGACGCGGGGGAGAAGGGGAGCACCGACGCGAAGCGCGAGATGATCGAAGCGAACGTTCGGCTCGTGATTTCGATCGCGAAACGGTACACGAACCGCGGTCTCGAGTTTTTGGACTTGATCCAAGAAGGCAACAGTGGTCTCATGAGGGCGGTCGACAAGTTCGACTACCGGAAGGGGTACAAGTTCAGCACGTACGCCACGTGGTGGATCCGCCAGGCGATCACGCGCGCGATCGCCGACCAGGCGCGCACGATCCGCGTGCCGGTTCACATGATCGAGGCGATCAACAAGGTGATTCGGACGTCCCGCCGTCTTGTTCAAGAGTACGGGCGGGAGCCGCTTCCGGAGGAGATCGCGCGGAGGCTCGATCTCCCGGTCGACAAGATCAAGTCGGTCCTGAAGGCGGCGCAGGAGCCGATCTCCCTCGACCGCCCGATCGGCGAGGACGAGGACTCGAACCTGGGGGACTTCATCGAGGACACGAAGGTCGTCTCCCCGGCGTACTCGGCCGCGTTCGTGATGCTTCAAGAGCAAATGGGTCATGTGCTCAGCACGTTGACCAAGCGGGAAGAGAAGGTCGTCCGGCTTCGGTTCGGTCTGGGTGACGGTTGTCCGCGGACCCTCGAAGAGGTGGGGAGCATCTTCAACGTCACGCGGGAGCGCGTCCGCCAGATCGAGGCAAAGGCCCTGCGCAAGCTGCGGCATCCGAGCCGGAGTCGGAAGCTGAAGGGCTACGTCGATATGCCGTAAGGCGACTGCGGTTGCGGGGCCCATAGCTCAGCCGGTCAGAGCGACTGACTCATAATCAGGAGGTCCTAGGTTCAAATCCTAGTGGGCCCACCACGAGCGGAGCCCGGAACGAACGACGTTGCAAGGATGAACGGACGAGGGCGATTAGCTCAGCGGTTGAGAGCGTCCGCCTCACACGCGGAAGGCCACTGGTTCAAATCCAGTATCGCCCACCACTTGGTCGGGGATGTTTCGAGCGAACGGAGCGGCGCGAAGCTTCCCCCGCGGGGGAAGCGCTCCCGGCGCGGGAGCCGCTTCCTTCGCGTGCGCGATCGAAGCGCCGCCCCCTCCTCGTCACGAGGAGGGGGTTTTCGTTTGAGGGGAGAAGGAACGTGGTGACGGACATGAAGGAACAGATCGAGGGCCTGCTCGCCTTGGACACTGTCGATCGGCGTCTCTTGGAGCTTGAGAAGACGCGAAGGGCTTTCCCTGCCGAGCGGGAGGAGGCGGAAGGGGCGTTCCGGAAGGCGGCGGCGGAGCACGGCGCGGTGGAGGAGGAGCTCCGCCGGTCGTTCCTTGCCCGGAGGGCGGGGGAGGCGGAAGTCGACAAGAACACCGAGGCGATCGGCCGCCTCAACGTGCAGCTCAACCTCGTGAAGACGCAGAGGGAGTACGACGCGCTTCGAACCGAGATGGCCGCGCTTCGCGAGAGGAACGATCGCCTCGCCGACGACGTGTTCGCCGAGATGGACCGCGCGGAGGCTCTCGAGAAGCGAAAGGCGGAGCTCGCGAGGGACCGGGCGGAGCTCGAGGAGACCGCGCGGCGTGTTGCGGCCGAGGTGGAGAAGAAGATCGGCGCGTGCGAGGAAGAAATCGCGCACGCCCGCGAGGAGCGAGCGGCAGCGGCGGCGCTGGTCGAGCCGGCTCTTCTCGCGCGGTACGAGAGGATCCGATCGGGGAAGGAAGGGATGGCGCTCGCCGAGGCGGGGAGCGGAGCGTGCGGGCTCTGCTATCGGAGCATTCCGCCGCAGCGCCTCATCGAGATTCGAAGCCGCAAGAGCCTCCTTGCGTGCGAGGGATGCGGTCGCATTCTGGTGGCGAGGTGAGCGGGACCGCGCGGGAGAAGATCGCGGCGGTCGCGCGGCGGCTTCTGGACGATACGGCGTGGGAGGATCTCCGGCGCGAGCACGGAGCGGTCG
>JAGUYC010000155.1 GCA_020061515.1 Gemmatimonadota bacterium | reverse complement strand
GCACGCCGGCCTCCTCGAGCGCGAAGACTTCCGCGTGCGGGCCTCCCGCGCGCCGGTGATACCCGCGCCCCACGATCCGTCCGTTCCGGACGACGACCGCGCCGACCATCGGGTTCGGGGAGGTCGTCCCACGCCCCTTTCGCGCGAGCCGGAGCGCCTCGCTCATCCAGGAGCTCGTCGCCGATCCTCCGTTTGCGCCGAAGCCTCTCGTGCGCGCATTTCCACCCATACAAAACGCCCCGAGGGCGGACTCCCACGGGGCACGACACGACACGCGCGCCGACGCGCGGCGCACGCCGTCCTTCTCCCATCCCGACTGTCACGGTCGGCCCCGGAGTTTCACCGGATCGGCGGAGAGAGGTTCTCCGTTCGCGGGCTGTCACCGCCGGTGGGGACTTGCACCCCGCCCCGAAGGACTCGCCTTTTGTTTCCAGTCGATTCTACTCTTCCCCCGCATCCTCCGCAAGCGGTTTCGCCTCGCTCGAACGCACCCGAGACAATCGACGCAACTCATTCTTTCGAAAGACGATACGGAGGCCGTATCGGTTCGTATCTTCGCGCCTGGTCACGGACCGATCCTCTCGATGTTCGCGAAGCGGACAAGGATCTTCTTGGAAAACCCCGGCGCGAAACGGATCGTGAGCTTCGTGTCGGTCCCGCTTCCTTGGACGCCGGCGACCCGCCCGTCCCCCCAGACCGCGTGCCGGATCCGGTCCCCCACCCGGAACGGGGGAGTCTCTTGCGACTCGTTCTCGTACTCGGGAAAGACCTGTTCGCTCGTGTCGCGATCGGCGCGATTCGTACGGGCGCACGCGCCTCCTTTGCCGGCGAGCCGGTGCCCCTCGATCAGATGGGGCGGAATCTCCTCGAGAAAGCGCGAGGGGGACGACGGGCCGATCTCCCCGAAGCGGAGGCGGCTCGACGCGTGCGTGAGCGTGACCCGATCCTTCGCACGCGTGAGGCCGACGTAGAGAAGCCGCCTCTCCTCTTCGATCGTCTCGTCCCGCTCGGTCGAGAGAAGATGCGGAAGGAGCCCTTCCTCGACCCCCGCGATGTAGACGCGGGGAAACTCGAGACCCTTTGAGTTGTGAAGCGTCATGAGGGTCACGGCGTCGGGGCTCTCCTCCCACGAGTCGAGATCGGTGAGGAGCGAAACCTCGCCGAGGAAGTCGGCGAGCGTCCCTTCCGGATTTCTCGCCTCGTACTCGGCGATTGCCGAGATGAACTCGCGGACGTTCTCCGCGCGCGCTTCCCCGCGGAGCTCATCCTTCTCTTCGTGCATCGTGTCGAGACCGAGCTCCTCGACGAGCTCCCGCGCCGCGACGTGCGGGGCCTCTTCCTCGCTTCTCCTCCGGAAGCGCGCGATCCGCTCCGCGAACTCCTCGAGAAGTGCCGCCCCCCGTTTCCCGAGCCCGTCGATCGTGCCCGCACGCGCGCACGCTTCGAGAAGGGGAGCCCGGCGCGCTGCGGCGAAGGCCTTCAATCGCTCGCGCGTCTTCTCGCCGATTCCGCGGGACGGAACGTTCAGCACCCGCTCGAACGAGAGATCGTCCCTCGGGTTCACGAGAAGACGGAGATAGGCGAGAACATCCTTCACCTCCTTCCGCTCGTAGAAGCGCGTTCCCCCGGCGATCGTGTATGGGAGCGCGAGGGCGCGGAACGCGTCCTCGATCGCGCGCGATTGGGCGTTCGTCCGGTAGAAGACGGCGAAGTCGCCGGGGCGCCCGAGGCCCGCGCGGAGGCGCGCTCCCACATCCTCCGCGACGAAGAGCCCCTCCTCCCGCTCGCTCCGAAGCCGGAAGAGCCCGATCGGCTCTCCTCCCTTCCTTTCGGTCCAAAGCTTCTTCCCGCGCCGCCCGCGGTTGTTTCGAATCACCGCGTGGGCCGCCTCCAGGATCGCCTCGGTCGATCGGTAGTTCCTCTCGAGCCGGATCACGCGCGCCCCCGGGAAGCTCTCCTCGAAGCGCAGGATGTTCCCGACGTCCGCCCCTCTCCATCCGTAGATCGATTGATCGTCGTCCCCGACCGCGCAAACGTTCCGGTGAACCGAGGAAAGGAGCCGGACCATTTCGTTCTGGATCCGGTTCGTGTCTTGGAACTCGTCGACGAGCACATGCTCGAACCGCGAAGCGTGGAGGCGGAGCATGTCCTCCCTTTCGATGAAAAGCTTCACCGGCAAGGCGAGAAGATCCTCGAAGTCCAAAGCATTGAAGCGGCGGAGCGCGGCCTCGTAGAAGGGGAAAAGGAAGTCCCCGTCCGAGCGGCGCCTTCCCCGATCGCTCTCCCCTTCGGGGAAGGGGAAGCTCCCCTTGCGCCTTCGGATTGCCCGGAGGGCGCTCTCCACGCGCTCCGCGCTCGGTTCGAGGCCCTGCTCCCGGCAGACCGCCTTCACGAGCCGCCTTTGATCCTCGGCATCCAGAATCGCGAAGTCGGCGCGGATGCCGAGCGCCTCGCCGCTGCGCCGGAGGATTCGAACCCCGATCGAGTGGAACGTTCCGACCCATAGCCGATACGGGAGCGGACCGATCAGGCGCTCGATCCGCTCGCGCATCTCCCCCGCCGCCTTGTTCGTGAAGGTGACCGCGAGGATGCGTCCCGGGGGAACGCCGCCGGGCCCCGCGAGCCGCGCGAAGCGGTGCGTGAGGACGCGCGTCTTCCCGCTCCCCGCCCCCGCGAGCACGAGAAGCGGACCTCCCTCATGACGCACCGCCTCACGCTGCTCGGGGTTCAAGTCCTTCTCGAGGCCATCGTTGTTCATTCGACCGCTCCGCTCAATACGGGACGCGCACCTTGAGGTCGAGGTTGAGAAAACGATTCCCGTTCCGGAGCGTCCCCACCTCGCCCTCGACGAGGAGCGAGCGCCGGAGCCGATACTCGACGCGCACCTCGCGATCCGGGATCGCCAGATACTCGCGCGTCGCGCTCCTTTCTTTTTCCGGACGATAGAGCCCCGTATCGATCTTCTGCGAGAAGCCGACGTAGAGGTCGCTCGACACGTAGTTCCCGTAACGGAGCTCCGGAAGCTCCTCGCTCGTCCCGATCTCGATCGTCCCGATGTCGCCGAGGCCGCGGGTCATCTGGCGGCTCACGCGTCCGGCGAGCGTGCGGAACCACGAGGAGAGGACCTCCCCCGAGCGCACCTCCTCCTCCGGGCGCGCGCGAAGGGCGAGCATGCCGAGGATCTCCCCTTCCGAGTAGCCGGACTCGGACGTCGGCTCGACGCGAATATCCTCGGCGGTGCCGTACGCCCGGATCTGAATCTTCTCCCCCATCACCTCCGTGCGCGCGGTGATGTCGATCGTCGCGTCCCGAAGATCGTCCGGGTTGGCGAGGAGGATCTCCCCCGTCTCGATGCGGAACTCGTTCGGATAGATGTAGTAGCTTCCGCGCAGGATCTCGAAGCGCCCGAGCGCGCCGAGCCCCTGATCGGAGCGCCGCACCGCCGCCTCTCCCTCGAGCTCGATATCCACGAGATTATTTCGCACCCAAAGGTTTCGGCGCACGCGCACCAGAACGTCGCACGTCCATTCGGGATCGTCCGTGGCGTCGAGGATCGAGGGCGCCCCTTCGGCCTCGGAGCCGAACTCCGTCCCGATGAGCGCTCCCCGCACGGAGATCTCCCCCGAGACGTGGGGGACGGGCCGCTTCAGAATCGACGGATCGGGAACGAGAAGAAGGTCTCCGTCGAACGTCATCTCCACCTCGTCGGCGAGAACGACGTCGTACTCGCTCGCGCGGAATCGGATCTCGTAAGCGGCCGGCCGGAAGCCGACCAGATCGACCGTCCCCCATGCGTTCAGGCGCCCGCGATCCCTCGACCGGGCCTCGAAGGAGGCGATCGTGAGGAAATCCTCGTCGAGAAGACAACGGGCGTTCACGCGGTCGAGCGAGAGGGACATCCCCGCGGGGAAGATGAGCGCGTCGCGGATCTCGAACACGCCGTCCAGCTTCGGTTCCGCGCGTGTTCCCGAGAACCTCCCCTCGAGCGAGAACTCGCCGATCGCCTCGTCCCCGCGCCCCGCGAGCAGCGCGAGCGATCGAAGATCCCCGCCGGGAACGCGAAGCTCGATCTCAATCGGTTCGTTCTCCGGAAACACGACCGACACCGGGTGGAACGAGACCCGCAGCGGGATGCGCCCGCGCGCCCGGTTCGTCTCGCCTCGATTCGAGTCGAAACGGACGGAGAAGGAAAGCCCGTCCTCGTCGAGGCGCGCCGAATCGGCCCAGACCGCGCCGAGCGGGTACCCGCGGAAGGACATCCCCTCGGCCGAGAAGACCGCCTCGATCGTGGGGCGTTGGATCGCGCCCTCGATCCGGATTTCCGCGTCGAGGTCTCCTTCCAGGTCATCGAGCCCCTCCGACAGAAAACGGAGATCGCGGATCGCGAGCCCTCCCGCTCGAAACGCGAGCGAGACGCTCTCCTCGCCGCCGCCGGCGCCGCGAATCACCCCCTCCGCGCGGAGAGTCGACTCTCCGTCGAGCCCTCGGGCGAGAGCCGAGTCGATGAAGACGTCCGCCCCCCGAAGCCGCGCCGCCCCCTCGACCTCGACGAACGGGAAGTCGGGAGTTCCGGGTGGACGCGAGCGGAAGCGGAGCGAAGCCTCG
>JAGUYC010000218.1 GCA_020061515.1 Gemmatimonadota bacterium | reverse complement strand
GGCGCGCATCGACGAGGCCGACCTCTATGTCGCCGCGGCTCCGCTTCGAGACCCGGGCGGGCGCGTGGCGGGTGCGATCGAGGCGATGCTCCCCGTGCGGGAGATCGATTCCCCGGTCGGGAAGCTCGTTCGCGAGCTTATTCTTCTCGCCCTTTTCGTCGGCGCGCTCGCGACCGTCTTCAGCCTCGTGCTCGCGCGCCGGATCGATCGCCCCATCCGCGCGTTGACGGAGAGTTCGATCCGCATCGGCCGAGGCGATTTCGGATCGCCGGTTCCGCGCGTCGGGGGAGTCGAGGTCTCCGTTCTCGCCCGCGCGATGGAAGAGATGCGCGAACGAGTTCTCCGTCTCACGACCGATCTCCGCATGCGCCGCGCGGAGGCGGAGGCGATCCTCACCGGAATCGTCGAGGGGGTCTTCGCCGTGGATCGGGAGCGGAGGATCCGCTACATGAATCCTCAAGCGGCTGCGCTTCTCGGCGTTCGCGCGGAAGAGGCGATCGGACGCTTCTGCGGCGACGTGCTGAAGCCCCGCGAACGAGACGGCGCGCGCCCGTGCGAGGAGAGCTGCCCGATCCTGCACGCCCGCTTCCGGGGGAAGGCGCGAGCGACCGAGCTTCTCGAGCCGATTGGGGAAGAGGGCCGCTCGGTGGTGATCACGAGCGCGCCCTCCGGCGCGGAGCTCGACGAGACCGCCGCCGACACGCTCCAGTACCAGGTGATTCGCGACGAAACGGAAGTCGAGGCGACGCGGCGCCTCCGCGATTTCGTTCTCGCCAACATCTCTCACGAGTTCCGCACGCCCCTCTCCGCGCAGCTCGCATCTCTCGAGCTTCTTCGCGATCGGCTCCCCGATCTCAACCCCGACGAGGTGCGCGAGCTCGTCCTCTCGATCGAGAGGGGGACGCTCCGGCTCACGCGGCTCATCGACAATCTCCTTGAGAGCACAAGGATCGAGGCGGGGCAGGACTCGATCCGGCGCCGGCCCTGCGCGCTGGACGAGATCGTGGAGGAGGCGGTCGAGCTGATGGTTCCGCTCATCGAGCAGAGAAAGCAGACGGTCGAGGTCGATCTGCCGTATCCTCTTCCGCCGGTCGATGGAGACGCGCAGCGTCTCGTGCAGGTCTTCGTCAACCTCCTCGCCAACGCGAACAAGTTCTCTCCGGCGGGAGGAGCGATCGCGATCGGCGGCGAGGTTCGCGGGGCCGAAGTCCGCATCTGGGTGGAGGACCAAGGGCCGGGGCTTCCTTCCGGAACGGTCGAGTCTCTCTTCCGCCGCTTCATGCGTGCGCCCGACGAGGAGCCGGAACCGAGAGGGATGGGGCTCGGTCTCTACATCGTGAAGTCGATCGTGGAGCGGCACGGAGGGCGCGTGGAGGCGGAGAGCCCCGCGCGCGGCACCCGCATGTGCGTCGTTCTTCCGCGGGGAGGCGGACATGAAGATCCTGGTGGTCGATGACGACCTGGAGCTCCTCAGCCTGATCGCTTTCGCGCTCCGGCAGGCCGGGTATCTCGTCGTCGAAGCGTCGGAGGGCGCGTCGGCCCTCGCCGCATTCGCGAGCGAGCAACCGGATCTCGTCGTTCTCGACTACAACCTCCCGCGCATGAACGGGCTCGAGGTGTTGAAGAGAATGCGCGCCGAGGGAAGCCGCGTTCCGATCATGATGCTCACCGTCCGCTCCGATGAAGAAGATCAGGTCGAGGCGCTCGATCACGGAGCCGACGACTACCTCACGAAACCCTTCAGTCCTCGAACGCTTCTCGCGCGCGTGCGCGCGCTCCTCCGAAGGGCCGGAGTCGAGAAGCCGGCGCCGGTCGTGTGCGGCGATCTCTCGATCGACGCGGAAAACCGCTCGGTTACCGTGCGCGAGGGTCCGGCGGTTCCTCTCACGAAGCTCGAGTTTCGTCTGCTCCGGATGCTCATCGCGCACGCCGGCCGCACGGTCCCGGTGGAGCGCCTCACCTCGCATGTCTGGGGTTATCGAGGAACCGGGGATCGCCAGCTTCTCAAGCAGCTCGTTCACAGGCTCCGACAGAAGATCGAGCGCGACCCGGCCGCGCCGCGCTATCTCGTCACGGTCTCCGGGATCGGATACGTGCTCCGAGCGTCGGAGGAAGAGGAAGGGTAGCGGGCGCCCTCCCGCGCGCTCTCACTTGATCTCCGCGACCTTGGCCAGATCCTCCTCATTCCCCGCGAGAAGAAGCGTGTCGGAATCCCGAAGCGGCTCGTCCGGATCGGGGATCGTGGAGACGCGGTCGGTCAGCACGTCGTGGACGGCGACGACCGAGACGCGATAGTTCTTCGGCAGTTCGAGCTGCCGCAGCGAGCGGTTGATCCAGGGGAGCGGGACGATCATCTCCTGAATGCTGAAGCCGGGAGTCAGCTCGACGTAGTTCAAGAGCCAGCGGCTCGCGACCCGCCTCCCGAGCCGCATGCCGGATTCCCTCTCCGGGAAGATCGTCTCGGTGACGCCGAGCTTCTCCATCACGCGAGCGTGGTTGTCGGAGATCACCTTGACATAGATTTCCTGGACGCCGATATCGCGAAGAGCCAGCGCGGTAAGCACGCTCTCGGCGATGTCGTCTCCCATGCTGACGACCGCCGCGTCCGCTTCGCGCGCGCCGATGCGCTCGAGGGTCTTGATGTCCTTTCCGTCACCGACCGCCGCGAGCGTGACGCGGGGCGCGATCCGTTCCACGCGCTTCTCATCCGTGTCGAGCACCGCGACTTCCTGGCCGGCCGCATCGAGCGTTTCGGCGACGGTGGCGCCGAAGTTGCCGAGACCGATGACGACGATCCGTTTCATTTCGCTCCTCGTTCTTGAGTGCTACCCCACCGCCACATCCTCGCGGGCGAAGCGGAAGGTCGTTCCCTCTTCCCTCCTCCGCAGAACGACGGCGGCGGCGAGAGAAAGCGGGCCGATTCGCCCGATGTACATGAGAAGGATGACGACCGCTTTTCCCCCGGACGACAAAGAGGCCGTTTCGCCGATCGTGAGACCGACCGTGTTGAACGCGCTGATCGCCTCGAACGCGAATTGCGTAAGGCTCCCCCTCGTCGCGGCGTGCTCGACCGGGCCGACTTCGGTCGCCGTCAGGATAAGTACTGCGGAGGCGAGAAACCCGACCGCGACGACACAAAGGAGCACCGCGCGATGAATCGATTCGTCCGGAATCGAACGCCTCTGAAAGCTCACGGAGAGAGTTCCGCGAAGACGCGAGAGAAGGAGAAGGGCGAGAATCCCCGCGGTCGTCGTCTTCACTCCTCCCGCAGTCGAGCCGGGAGAGCCGCCGACGAACATCAGGATCATCGTGAGGAAGATCGAGCTGTCCGAGGCGTGGAGGTAATCGATCGTGTTGAAGCCGGCGGTCCGCGCGGTGACGCTCATGAAGAACCCGTTCATGGGTTTCGCCCACGCGGGAAACCCGCGGAAGGCGACGTCCCACTCGAAAAGCGTGAAGAGTCCTCCGCCTCCTAGAACGAGAACGAGCGTCGTGAGAAGGACGAGCCGCGTGTTCAATGAGATGCGAAAGGGCTCCCGCCTCTTCCTCGCCCGCGCGCGGAGATAGAGATCCTCCATTGTGAGAAAACCGATTCCTCCGACGAGGATGAGAGCGGCGACGACGAGAAGGGGCGCCGGATCCTCGCGGAAAGGAGACAGGCTCGTCGAGAAGGTGGAGAAGCCGGCGTTGCAGAAGGCGCTGACCGCCTGGAAGATCGCGTGGCGAACGGCGTCGATTCCTTCGATGCGTCCTGCCCATAGAAGATAGAGGAGAAGCGCGCCGGCCGCCTCGAAGAGAAAGGTGAAGACGACGACATTTCGGATCAGATGTTTGAACTCGACTCGCGGAGCGACCTCGCTCCCCGCCGCCGCGGCGGCTTGGTGGGAAAGAGACAGTCTCCCGCCGAGCGCGAGGATGATCATCGAGCTTAGGGTGATGATGCCGATTCCTCCGAGCTGGATGAGGAGAAGAAGGTATGCCTGGCCGAAGAGGGTGAATCGTGTCGCTGTGTCGGCCACGACGAGGCCGGTGACGCAGACGGCGGACGCGGACGTGAAGAGCGAGTCGAGCGGGCCGAGAGGCTCGCCGGTGTAGAGTCCGGGAAGGAGGAGGAACCCCGTGGCGCCCGTAAGGATGAGGAGAAGGAACGATCCCGCGAAGAGACGGGGCGGGGTGAGATGCCGGTCCCACCGAGCCGCGGCGCGCGGGATCTTCCTCGTGCTTCCCCGAAGGGGAGGCTTCCCCGTCATCATCGATGCTCCTCCGGCCGATCGCGGCCCTGCCCCGCGGCGCTCCGCGCGGGCAGAGTCGGAGGGTCGGACGAGCGACGAGTGTAGTCCAGAGCCCGGCATCTCGATAGTGCCTTCTGAGCCACGATCGATACGCGGGTGCCCTTCCCGCTCCCCTTGCAAGCCGAGGCAGTTGCCTCTCGCGGCAGTAAATAAACAATTGACTAAATCAAACGATTGGTTTACTTTCTTTGGTGGCGGCCGGACTCGAGCCGCCAAGTGACAGTAAGATCTTGATAAACAACAAGATAGCTATTCCGGCGTGAAGGGTGGGGGAGAATGGACGGAACGATGGGGAGGGGCGGTTCGCAAGGATCGGGGGGCCTAGCGGTCGCGCTTCGGGCTTTCCTGGAGCAGGCTCCGAACGATCTCGCGCCTCCTTCTCCCGGAAGCCCGCGCGAGAGGATCCTCTCGTCGGCCCGGTCTCTCTTCGCCGCGCGCGGCTACGATCGAACGAGCGTTCGCGACCTCGCCTCCGCCGCCGCGGTGAACCCCGCGATGATCCACTACTACTTTGGAGACAAGAGCCGCCTGTATCGCCGAGTGATCGCCGGAGAGCTTCGGGCGACGATCCGCGGCATCTTCGAGCGGCTCGATCCGGCTCTCGCCCCGCTCGATGTCCTCGTCCGCATTCCGGTGGGGATCATGAAGGAGATGCGTGGAAATCCGGAACGCCTCAGCCTTCTCAGGCGCGAGATCGGGGAGGGCGGGGAGCAGGCGCGCCGCGCGATCGCGGAGATGGGACCTCACGGTCCGCTCGGTCTTCGGGACCTGATCGCCTCGCTCATCCGCGACGCGCAAGAGAGAGGAGAAATCCGCCCGATTCCGGTCGATACGATCCTCCCGTTTCTCGTGTCGGTCGGCCACGGCTCGATGATCATGGAGCCTTTCCTCCGACTTGTGTTGGGGATCGAAGCGGAGGACGACGATTCCTGGAGCCGCCGTCTCGAGGGTTTCGAAGCTCTCTTGAGACGCGCGCTGGCTGTTTGAGGAGATCGCGATGAGTCGACGATGTCTCTCTCGTGTCTTCGTAGTCGTTTTCGCCCTCGGACCGATGCTCGCGTTCTCGCCGGCCGAGGCGGGGAGTCCGGAGGCGGAAACCTGGACCTTGACGCGCCTGCTCGACGAGGCGCGCACCGCATCGCGCTTGATCGCCGCGAAGGAGCGCGAGGTCGAGCGCGCGGAGGCCGTCTCGCGCGAGACCGCCGCCGCGAGCCGACCGCGGTTCTCGTTCGGGGGAAGCTATCTCTACACGAGCGAGACCATGAGCTTCGACCTTCCGAGCTTCGGGGCCTTCGATCCTCCGGAGATCCGCTTCGGGGACGGAAACACGTACGACTTCAAGCTCGATCTCTCCTCTCCGATCTTCACGGGCGGGACGCTCTTTCACCAGAGGCGGGCCGGAGAGGCGGCCGCCCGGGCGTCCAAGCATGCCCTCGCCGCGGAGGATCTCCGTCTCTCGCGCGAAGTCCGCCGCGCGTACTACGGCGCTCTCGGCGCTGAGGCTAGGGCGGAGGCGGCGCGGATCGCGGAGGACCGCCTTCGCCGTCACACGGGGGAAATCGAGTCAGCGGCGCGCGTCGGGATGGCCTCGGAGGAGCAGCGTGTGCAGGCGCTCGCTCGTCTCCGGCGGGCGGAGCAGGCGCGGATTCGCGCCGAAGCGGAGGGGCGGATCGAGCGGATGAACCTCGGGAGGCTCGCAGGCCGCCCGGACGAGGAAATCGCGCCTTCCGGAGATCTCGACGGCTCGCTTTTCCCGGCGGGTCTCCCCGAGGAGGCGACGGTCGGTGCGCGCCCCGAGCTCGCGGCGTTCTCGGAGCTCGCGGAGCAGAGCGCGCGTCTCGAGCGGGCCGCCAAGGGGGCCTACTACCCGGCGATCGCCGCGCACGCGGCCGTTCATCACGCGAAACCGGGCGTCGACGCGATCGCGAACGAGTGGATGCAGTACGGAACTGTCGGCCTCACCCTCTCCTGGCCGCTCTGGGAATGGGGAGCTCGCGGGGAGCGCGTCCGGCAGGCGCGCGCCGCGAAAGGGGCGATCGAAGAGGAGCGCGCGGAGCTCCGGCGGAATCTCGAGAGCGCCCTTCATGCGGCCCGCGTTCGGGTCGAGTCGGCGCGCGAGGAGCACGCGCGCGCCATGGAGCGAGTCGATCTCGAAAAGCGCCGCGTCGATTTCGTGCGCTCAAGGTACCGCGAGGCGGCCGCAAACGAGAGCGAACTGCTCGACGCGCTCGCCGACCTCGCCTCCGCGGAGACCGAGCTCGTTCTCGCGAAAGCGGGAATTCGCCTGGCGGAAGCGGAGATTCTCTATTGTTTAGGATATTAAGACTCAAGAATCGCAGGCGCTGTACGCGGAGCGCGGGCCGAAAACGCCGCTCACGGACGGCTCGCGCCGGGGGATGGAGAAGATCATGAGGAGAAGAGAACTCGAACGAGATGCGCGAAGAATCGGGGCGGCCCTTCTTTCGATCGTCTTCGCGCCGGCGGTCTTCTCGACGGCGGGATGCGCCGATGAGAAGGGGGGTCCGAATCCTTCGGGGACCCTAGAAGCCGTGGAGATCGACATTGCTCCTTCGATGACGGGGAAAGCGCTCGAGGTTCGGGCGGATCTCGGGGACCGGGTGGCCGCGGGGGATACGCTCGTCGTGCTCGACACGGAGCTTCTGGTGCTTCAGCGCGCGCAGGCCGAGGCGAACCGCCGGAGCCTCGCGGCGCAGCGGGGCGCGGCGGACGAAGACCGGAAGCAGGCGGAGCGGGCTCTTGCGCTCGCCGAGAAAACACTTGGGCGTCTCCGCGCGCTCTTCGCCGAGGGGACCGCGACCGAGCAGCAAGTGGACGACGCCGAAGCGAAACGCGACCAGATCGCGAGCCAGAGGGAAGCGGCCCGCCATCGGGTCGCGTACTTCGACGCCGAGACAGAGAAACTGGTCGCCGCGCTCGCTGTTTTCGATCGCCAGATCCGGGACGGCGTTCTTCTTGCCCCTGCGGACGGGGTCGTCCTCGTTCGCGCGCTCGAACCGGGAGAGATCGCCCTGCCGAATCGCCCGGCACTTCGAATCGCCGATCTTTCTCATCTCGATCTTCGCGTCTATCTGGAGGCGGAGGATCTGACCCGTGTGCGGGTCGGAGAGAAGCTTCCCGTCCTCGTCGACGCGCTCCGCGGACAAGCGGTCGACGGGAAGGTGGTGTGGGTGAGCCCCGAGGCAGAGTTCACTCCGAAAAACGTGCAGACGCGCAACGCCCGCGCGCAGCTCGTGTACGCCGTGAAGATCGAGGTGGAGAACCCGGACGGCATTCTCGCCATCGGCATGCCGGCCGAGGCGAGGTTGACGCGCGAGCGGCGGACGGGGACCGGCCGATGAGCGCTCGCGGTGCGCCCATTCGGGTCGAGGGCCTCCGGAAGTCATACGGGGAGATGCCCGCGCTCGACGGAGTTTCGCTCGAGGTCGGCAAGGGGGAAATGATCGGGCTGATCGGCCCGGACGGCGCGGGGAAGACGACGCTGATGCGGATCCTCTGCGGGCTTCTCGTTCCGGAGGGGGGCTCGGCGAAGGTGATGGGCTTCGATTGCGCGCGCGAAGAGCGAAGGGTGAAGGAGCATCTCGGCTACATGCCGCAGCGTTTCAGCCTCTATCCGGATCTTACCGTCGCCGAGAACATCCGGTTCTTCGCCGATCTCTTCGGCGTCGGCGCCGCCGAACGAAAGACGCGCGAAGAACGCTTGATGGAGTTCAGCGGCCTCGGCCCCTTTCGAAAGCGCCGCGCGGGGCATCTTTCCGGCGGGATGAAGCAGAAGCTCGCTCTTTCGTGCACGCTCATCCACACGCCGGAGGTGCTCGTGCTCGACGAGCCGACGACCGGCGTCGATGTGGTGAGCCGGGCCGAGTTCTGGGAGATCCTCGACGGTCTCGCGCGAGAGGGAATCGCGCTCCTCGTGAGCACGCCGTACATGGATGAAGCCGCGCGCTTCTCGCGCATCGTGCTTCTCCACCGCGGGCGCGTGATCGCCGAAGGTTCCCCGGCCGAGGTGGCGCGCGGTTCCCGGAGAAAGCTCCTGCAGATCCGAGGGCCGGACACGGTGCGCGCGTGGCGTCTTCTTCGCGAGGAAGGCCCGCGGGGGATCGAGGCGCTTCGCTTCGGCGATCGCGTGCACGTCGCGCACGAGACGGACGAAGAGGACTCCTCAGTCCGGCGCGCGCTCGCCGGTCTCGACGTGAGCATCGTGTGCGTTTCGCCCGGCATCGAGGACGCGTTCATCGCCCTCATGGGAGGGAAGGAGACGGGGACGGCATGAGCGGAACGGAACTGGAAAAGGCCGCGTCCGCCAATCGCGCAAGGAGCGGTCCCTCGGACGGTCCCGCGCTCGCCGCCCGCGATCTCACGCGCCGCTTCGGAGCGTTCACCGCGGTCGATCGGATCTCGCTCGAGGTGGCGCGCGGGGAAATCTTCGGATTCCTCGGCGCGAACGGTGCCGGGAAAACGACCGCGATCCGCATGTTCTGCGGGCTCCTTGAGCCGTCCGACGGCGAGGCCTGGGTCGACGGCCTTTCGATCGCGACCCGCGCGGAGACGATCAAGCGGCGCATCGGCTACATGAGCCAGAAGTTCAGTTTGTACGACGATCTCACGGTGGAAGAAAACCTCCGGTTCAGCGGCGGCATCTACGGATTGCGGAAGAGGGAGATCGACGAGCGGGCGGCGCGCTTGTTCGACCGACTCGGCCTCCACGACTCGAGAAGGCGGCTCACCGCCTCGCTCCCGCTCGGCTACAAGCAGCGCCTCGCCCTCGGCGCGGCCGCCCTCCACGAGCCGCGCGTCCTCTTTCTCGACGAGCCGACCGGAGGGGTCGATCCGCTCGCGCGCCGCGAGTTCTGGGATCTGATCTACGAGACGGCCGATTCGGGGACCACGGTCTTCGTCACGACTCACTACATGGACGAGGCGGAGTACTGCGGGCGAGTCTCGATCATGGTGGAGGGGAAGATCGTCGCGCTCGGCTCGCCGAAAGAGCTCAAGGAGAACGCGGGCGTCTCCACGATGGAGGAAGTCTTTCTCAAGGCGGTGCGGCCGTGAGGCGGATGCTCTCCATCGCACGTAAGGAGTCGAACCACATCCTCCGCGATCCGCGAAGCCTCGCGGTGGCGATCGTGATGCCGATCGCGATGCTTCTCCTTTATGGGTACGGGATCAGCACGGAGCTTCGCGATCTTCCGGTCGGGATCCTCGACGAGGACCGTTCGCCGGCGAGCCGCGATCTCGTGGAGCGGATGATCTCGAGCGGCTTCATCATGGACGCCGGACGGCTCGACTCGCGCGATGCGATCGAACCCGGCTTCCGCAAAGGACGGTGGCGCGCCGTCGTCGCCATCGGCGCGGGTTTCTCGGAATCCTTGATTCGTGAATCGGTCGGACGCGTTCAGGTCCTCATCGACGGTTCGGACGCGACGACCGCCGCGACGGTGGACAACTACTTGAAAGCGGTCCTCGCGCTCGCGGGGGCTCCGCCGGGGGAATCAGGGGAGAATCTCGAGAACCTCCCTCTCGCCGGGCGCGCGCGGATCCTCTTCAACCCGGAGCTCGAGAGCGCGAACTTCATCGTGCCCGGTCTCGCGGCGATCATCCTCGTCATGATCGGAGCTCTTCTCACGAGCATCGCCGTCGCCCGCGAAAGGGAGACAGGTACGATGGAGCAGATCCTGACGACGCCGGTCGGCCCGCGGGAGATCATCGTCGGGAAGGTGCTCCCCTATCTCGTCATCGCCTATCTGGACGCGGCGCTTGTGGTCGGAGCGGGGCGGATCGTGTTCGGAGTTCCGATGAACGGCTCGTGGATCGCGCTCGCCGCGTACAGTCTGCTCTATCTTCTCGTCGCGCTCTCTCTCGGGCTTCTCATCTCATCGCTTGCCCGCACGCAAAGGGTGGCGATGATGGCCGCGCTCACCGCGACGCTCCTCCCCACGCTCCTTCTCTCGGGATTCGTCTTCCCGCGGAGCAGCATGCCCGTTCCGCTCCAGTGGCTCGGACAGATCGTCCCCGCGACCTACTATCTCACGGTGATCCGCGGCATCATGCTGAAGGGAGAAGCATGGTTTCCCGTCGAGGGGGGCGTGCTGGCGGGCATGGCCGTTCTCATTCTAGGAGCGGCCGCCGCGCGCTTTCGAACGAGGCTCGAATGACGAGACCGACGTACTTTCACCCCGTCGCACATCTCGTTCGGAAGGAGTTCCTGCAGGTCTTCCGCGATCCGGCTCTTCTCCGAATGGTTCTCTTGCTTCCGGTCGTTCAACTCTTCGTGTTCGGATACGCGGCGAACACCGATCTTAAGAACGTACGGCTTTCCGTGCTCGATGAGAGCCGGAGCCGCGAGAGCAGGCGTCTTGTCGAGGCCTTCTACCAATCGGGCGTGTTCATTCCGGGTCCCGCGCCGTCCCGGCCGGACGACATCGAGAGGCTGCTTACCGAGGGAAAGGCGGAGATCGGGATTCGCATCCCGGCCGGATACGCGAGGGATCTCGCCGAAGGCAAACAGGCGATCGTCGGCGTTCTGGTGGACGGAGTGAACAGCAGCTCCGCCGGCCGCGCGCAAGGCTACGCGGAGCAGATTTTGCTCCGCGAGGCGGTCCGCGGATCCGCCGGGCCGGTCGAGGGGCGCGCCCGTATCGAGGGGGAGACCCGCTTCTATTACAATCCCGAGCTCAGGAGTCGGCACTACATGGTCCCGGGAATCGTCGTCCTCATCATCACGATCATCTCGTCGATGCTCACTGGAGCCGCCGTCGTCCGAGAGAGAGAGACGGGCACGCTCGAGCAGCTTCTCGTGAGCCCTCTCTCGCCCGCTCAACTGATCGCGGGGAAGACGATCCCCTTCGCGATCCTCGCGTTCGCCGATCTCGCCTTCGCCACGACGATCGCCGTGCTCTGGTTCCGCATTCCGCTCGAGGGGTCGGTGCTTCTTCTCGCGTTCGTCGCGCTTCTCTTTCTTCTCGTCACGCTGGGCGGAGGCCTCCTCGCCTCCACGGTTTCGGCGACGCAGCAGCAGGCGATGTTCACGCTCTGGTTCTTCCTCGTCTTCGGGATCCTGCTCTCGGGTTTCTTCTATCCGATCGAGAACATGCCGCGCGCAATTCGATACTTGACGTACGTGAACCCGCTCCGCTACATGATGAGCATGGTGCGCGGGATCTTCCTTCGCGGGGCGGCGCTTCCGGACGTGTGGCCCGATCTCTGGAAGCTTTCCCTGATCGGGATCGCGATGTTCTCGCTCGCCGTTTTCCGATTCCGAAAGCGCGTCCGCTGACCGGAACATCTATCGCGCGATCGGCCGATACTCAACCCCGAGACGATCGAAGAGAAAACAGTAGACGTCGACCGCACGCTCTTCTCTCTGCGAGAGCGATCCTCCTCCGTGCCCGGACTTCGTCGAAACGCGAAGGAGAACCGGGTTCGGACTTCCGGCGGCCTGGAGGCGCGCGGTCATCTTGAAAGGTTGCCACGGCTCCACGCGAGGATCGTTGATCCCCGTGAGCGAGAGAACGGCCGGATACTCAACGCCGTCCCGGATTCGATGAACCGGCGAGTAGTCGAGCATCCCCAGGAACTCGGTTTCGTTCTTTACGGTCCCGAACTCGGTGATGTTGAACTCGCCGTTTGGAGAGAACTCCGACCGGATTGCGTCCGCGATGCCGACGTGCGAGACGACGGCGGCGGCAACGTCCGGATGAAGCGCCATCGTTCCGTAGACGAGAAGCCCGCCGGCGCTTCCCCCTTCGAGAGCGAGGCGGTCCGGCGAGGTGAATCCCTCTTTCGCGAGATAGCGCGCCGCGGACGCGAGGTCCTCCATCGAGCGTCTCTTCTTCTCCCGGTTGGCGGCGCGGTGCCATTCGTCTCCGTACTCGCCGCCGCCGCGGACGCACGCGGTCGCGCTGATCCCTCCCTGTTCGGTCCAAACGATGCGGGTCGCCCGGAAGCCGGGCCTCTGGCTGATCCCGTAGCTTCCGTATGCGCCGAGAAGAAGAGGCGCGGTCCCGTCGAGCGGCGTCCCCTTCCGAAAGACGAGATCGACGGGGATCTTCACCCCGTCGTCGGCGGCCGCAAACACGCGGCGGACCTCGTGGTCGCCGAAGTCGGCGGGCGAGGTCGAGACGAGAGCGGTTGCCCGCGGCTCCGCCCATTCGGGGTCGACCTCGAACCACGCGGGGGGATCGATGATACTCTCGCGCCGCACGAGAACGCGATTCCCTTCCCATCGCGCGGGGCCGGACACGGTAACGACCTCGCCGAACGGGACGACGCCGAGGTCTCTTCCCTCGAGATCGTAGACTCGAAGACGCGTCGGGCCGCCGATCATCTCGATCACGTAGAGGCGCGAGGAGGTGGGGAGAAACGACTGAAGCACGCCTTCCGTTTCGGGGACGAGTATCGCGGCTCGGGCGAGGTCGGGCTCATCGCTTGACAGACGAAGGATCTTCTTGCGGGGCGCGCCGTCGCGGGAGAGGACGTAAAGCGCGCGGTCCGCTCCGAACCGGGCCTGTTCGATCCCATCCTCGAACCGCGCGAAACGAACCCAGTTTCCGTCCTCGCGAAGAAGCCAGAACTCGTGCTCGCCGCCGTCGCCGTCGCTCACGCGCGCGAGGATCTTCTTTCCGTCGATGCTCGACGCGAAGGCGATCTCCGCGATCTTGGGGAAGCTCTCCCCGAGGACATACGTGTCTTCTGAGATATCCGTTCCGAGCTCGTGCCGCCAGACTTGCTGGTAGAAGGGCAAGTCCTCTTCCGGGCGTTCGCCGGGGTAGGGATAGCGCGTGTAATAGAGCGCGTCTTCCGAGGCGGCCCACGCGGCGTCTCCCCCCGCGGTTCCGCCGTTCACGCGCGGGATCTCGTCGGGAAGCCGCTCGCCGGTGTCGACGCGATAGATGAAGAGCGTTCCGTCCTCCGTTCCGTGTTCCGAGAGCGAAACGGCGACGGAGCGGCCGCTCGGCGAGGGCTCGAAGAAGTCGATGGAGATTCCTCCCTCGGGATCGAGAGCGTTCGGATCGACGAGAATCCGTTCATCGTTTGCCTCGTCGAGAGATTCGAGGACCACGAGGAACGGCTGCTGCTTGGGCGGCTGCCTCTTGATCGCGAAGGTCACGCCGCCGCGGCGGACGATGCCGTAGTACGACGATGTTTCCGCGCGCATGAGCTCCTTCACGTGCTCGGCGATCGCCTCTCTCGCGGGATGCGATTCGAGCCGGCGCGCGGCGTGATCGTTCTGGGCTCGAACCCACGCGAGGACTTCCGGATCGGCGACGTTCTCCATGTACCGATAGTCGTCGGTCACATCGACTCCCCAGTAGCGGTCGATCACGGGACGCGCGGGCGCGAGCGGAGGCGGCGCGATCGTCTCGGACGCAAAGGACGCGGCCGGCGAGAGGACAAGCGCGAGAAGGAAACAAAGGGCGATCTTCGTTCCGTGCGGTTTCATCGAGCGGCTCCTTCTCCGAACCATCCGGATGTTTCGATCGGCATCGGGCTCCATGAGTGCGGCGCGCGTCTTCCATCTTATCCGGTCCCGCCGGCGCAGGCGAGGTCTCCGATACGGACTTTCGCGCGGACGCCGTATCTGCTTATTTCAAAACGCATTGTCCGGGTGCGGGCCGTGACGAGGCGCGGGTTTTCGAGGATCGGATCGCCCGGGCGGCCGTGATACAATCGCCGGAAACGTTCGGTCCGCGAGGCGTCCAACCCGAGAGCAGGAGCCGATCTATGGAAAAATCGAAAGAATCGTTCTGGCGGCAGATCCGTGCCTTTCCCGCAAACTTCTGGTTCGCCAACTTCATGGAGATCTTCGAACGGCTCGCGTTCTTCGGCGTGCGGGCGATCGCCCCGCTCTACCTCGTCGCGTCGGCGGAGCGCAACGGGCTCGGTCTCAGCTTCCAGGAGAAGGGCGACATCTACATGTGGTGGGCTCTCCTCCAGTGTCTCATCCCGATGGTCTCCGGCGGGTACACCGAGCGCTACGGGTATCGGAAGAGTCTTGTCGTTGCTTTTATTCTCAATATTCTCGGCTACATCGGAATGGCGCAGTCGAAGGCGCTCGCCGACGCGTTCTCGGCTCGCGGCTGGGAAGGCGCCAACTACGGCGTGTTCCTGATCGCCGCGTGCTTCGTCGCGACGGGAACGGCGATCTTCAAGCCGGCCGTGCACGGGACGATCGCGAAGACGACGACCAAGGAGACCTCGTCGATGGGTTGGGGGATGTTTTACTGGGTCGTCAACATCGGTGGCGCTCTCGCCCCGATGTGCGCGGCGCCTCTCCGCGGCGAGATCAACTGGCACGTCGTCTTCTACGCCGCCGCCGCGGTGACCGCGTTCAATTTCCTCCCCGCGTTCCTTCTCTATCGCGAACCGGAAAAGGTTCCCTCGAAGGAGGGGGAGAAGGGACCTCTCGGGGTGTTCTCTTCCTCGATCGGGACGGTCTTCAAGGATCTACGTCTCGTTGCGTTCCTTCTCATCTTCTCCTGCTTCTGGCTGATGTTCATGCAGCTCTGGGATCTCCTCCCGAACTTCGTGGAGGAATGGGTGGACACATCGGACGTCGCGCGCGTCTTCGGCGCGGTGAGCGGGAGCTGGCTGCTGTCCACCGGCCAGGTGAAACCCGAGATGATTATCAACATCAACCCGTGGTCGATCATCCTCCTTGTGATCCCGCTCTCTTGGCTGATCGGACGGATCAACAAGGTCGTGGCGATGGTGATCGGGATGATCATCTCGCTCGTCGGCTTCGTCGCGTGCGGATCGACGATGATCGGTTCGCTCGTTTGTCTCATGCTTCTCGTCTTCTCGATCGGCGAGATGCTGTGCAGCCCGACGTTCAGCGCGTACGTGGGGCTGATCGCGCCTCCGGACAAGAAGGCGCTCTACATGGGCTATTCGAACATTCCGTTCGCGATCGGCTGGGCCGCGGGGAACGGCATCGGCGGTCGGATGTACGAGGCGATGTCGAGCAAGTTCGATCTGGCGAGACGTCTTCTCGTCGATCGATTCGGGATCGCGCGTGAGGCGGCCGAAGGGCTCGAGAACTCGGAAGTGCTCGGCGCGCTCGCCGCGAAGATGAACGGCGGCGCGGGTGCCACGATCGACGAGGCGACGCGTCTTCTTTGGAGCACCTATCAGCCCTGGAAGGTCTGGTACTACCTCGGGGCGTTCGGACTCGCCGGCACGATCGGGATGCTCGTCTTCTACTTCGCGACGCGGAGATCGATGCAGGAGTCGGCGGCAGAATAGGCTCGGCGGCCGGGGATTCTCTCTGGATCCGTCCTGTGCCTGTGTCCGCGGCTCTCCGCTCGATGCTCGCCGGTCGTTGGACGCGCGGGTCCTGTCGGCCACAGCCCGCTCGCGCTCCGGCCAGTCGCGCCTCCGCACTTGGTGGCCCGGGAATTGCTAAGGAACCTGGTTCGGATTGTTAAGGAACCTGGTTCACAAATATTTCGTCTAAGCCCCGCCGTCCGACGACTGAGCCACGGCGGGTGACCGCGGCAGGCGTCCGAGAGAAGCGCACCCACCAAGCCCGAAAGGGCGACTGGCGAGCATCGAGCGGACAGCCGTGGGCAGGTCCCGCCGTTCGACGACGCCACCACGGCGGATGGGCGAGAGGAAGTGTCGTGCAACGGCAGCGCAGAAGGTTTCGATCTACCCAATCGCCCAGCGCGGTTCAGATCAGGGCGTCGTCCATCGGGCCGATGCGGATGATGTCGATCCGCTCGATGTCGGCGACGCCGAGCCCCCATCGGGTCTCGGCGAGGCGGACGTGCTTCGCGGATGTTCCTCCGCGCGGCGGCTTCTCGAAGAACGTCCTGCGCTTCTCCTCCAGGAGCTTCACGCCGAGCGCGTCGAGAGCGACCGGATCGGTCCCGACGAGAAGACCGTTGTACGCCCACACGTGCGCCGGATCGAAGTGATGCGGCCCGATTCCGTGAAAGAGAGGCGTGAGAGCGACGAGCACGTTGAGCCGCGTCTTTCCCGCGCAGATCGGCTCCTTCCAGATTCCCGCGAGATCGGCGCACGAGTCGTCGTGCCATTTCCACGGTTCCCGCACGAACATGACATAGTTCTTGATGCATCCGCCGATTCCCGACCAGTGGTGCGTGCGGATCGGGCGGATGTTGACGAGCGCCGTCGAGCGGAGAAAGACCGGGTCGTCGAGAACGCGCCGATCGCCGGCCGAAATGTTCTCCTCGCGGATCCCGACCTCGATCGCCCGCCCGCGAATCGCTTCCTCCAGCGGTCGCGGCGTGGGGAGCGAGGACCAGACGTTCGTCTTGATCCCGAGCACGTCCTCCGGCGAAAGAAACGCGCGCCATGCCGTCTCGGGTGTTTCCGCGTCCGCGAGGGCGGCGACCGCCTCGTCGAGCATCCTCGTCACGACCTCCGCTTCGACGGTCCCGTCCGGACGCGTCGCGGAAGGATCGCGAACGAGGACGGCGCGCGTCCGCTCCGGCGGTATGCCTGTCTCCGCAAGAACCCTCTCCGCGGCGGGAAGCCCGAGGGCGAAGACGGCGGCGCCGGAAGCGCCCGTCTTTAGAAAGTCTCTTCGTGTGTAAATCTTAGTCGTCTTCACTTCTCGCGTTCCTCCAGCCGGCTTCGGGCCGCGGCGAGATGCTCCTTCGCGCTCTCCGCGTCGGGCGCGTCGAACACGGCGACGAGAGAGCGCCCCTCGCGCGCGGATCCCGCGAAAGACCCATCCTCGAGCGGCGCGACCTCGATCCCTTGCGATTCCGGAAAGAAATGCTCGATGAGCTGCTCGTGGGCGAACGCCGCTTCCGCCTCGCCGGGGTAGCGAACGACGAGGAGGAGAAGCCCGCCGTCCCCGGCGGCGTATTCCGCCATCGTCGCGTCGGTGTGTTCCCCGAGTCCGAGGATGTTCTCGTCGGACACGAAATAGTGTTGGTTGAGATCGGTGTGCTTGTGAAAGTAGCGGATCGATCCGGGATCGAGACCGGATTCCGGAAGGCGGGAAAGAAGGTCGGGAAGAGATCCCTCCTCGATCACGCGCTCGGCGATCGCTCGTCCGATCTCGAAGATCGCCTCGCGCGACGCGGGACTTTCCCGGTCGGTCCAGATCGTCGCGAAGAGACGGTCTTTCCAAAACAAGAGATAGCCGGAGCGGTATTCGGATCCCTGCCCGACCCCCGCTTCTTCTCCCGAACGGTTCCTCGAGAAGACGCCGAACGCCTCGGCCGAGCTTCCCATGTCGTAGAGCTCGACGGAGATCGTGTCCTCCGCGGGGCCGGGAACGCGCTGCACGAGGAGGGCGCGAAAATCGTAGGAGAGATAGATCTCCGCGGCTCCGTTCATATACAGGAAGATCGTCTCTTGGTCGTAGAGCACACCGGCATCGGCGGGTTCGCCTCCGCCGATCGTCTCCGGAAGGAGCGCGCGAAGGTCCACGATCGGCTCCTCCTGTTGCGAGTCGGAACGCGCGGGATGAGTGAAGAGCAAGACGCCGGCGGCCGCCGCGAGAACCATTTGAAACAAGGACCGTGCGTTCATCGATGATTGCCGCGAGGCTGTCTCGCCGGTCTTCCTCCCCGCGCCGCGTCTTGTCGTCCGCGGCGCGAGATTGTAGGGGATCCTTTCAGCATCGTACCCTGAACGGGATCGGCGCGCAAGGGATCGCGCGCGGCGCGCGGAGTGAGCGCGGTCTCGACCGCACGGAGGAAGGTTTGTGCATGAAACGATCGTCTCCGCGCGGGGTTCGGATGAGCGGTCCGCGCGAGAGGGCGGCCCGTGTTCTTCGCGTTCTCGAGAGAAGGCGGCGAGCCGAAGGACGGACGGGGAACGGCCGTCTCAGGCGATCTTCACGGGGCCTCCCGGCGCGTGCAGGGCGCTACTCCTTGAAAAGAAACACGTTGCGCCCCGAAGTCCACTCGCTCCGCCTCGCCCGAAAAAAAGCGGCCCGCTCGCTTTTGGCTTGTCCCCTTCGGACGAATGAATTGCTACAATACTCAGTCTTGATTGGCACAGGGAAGGATGGGGCCGCGGCAGATCCTCGCGGAAGAGGGGCCGTTCGGGAATAGGCTCCCCGCGGGAGATCCGCGAGCCCCGGAGTGACCCGAATCCATCAGGGGGTGAGACACAAAATCCCAAGGCGGGCGTCCCGCGGTATGGTCTTCACGCCGGACAGTGCCCGCGCAAAGCCTGGCCGTGATGGCGACGCGTCTCGCGCGGTCGTCCAACAGGAGAGTGAGATGAAGACTCACGTCGGAGGTCACGGAATCCGATCCGGACGGAGCTCGTATTCCGCCGGAAGCCACGTCCTTCTCGATTTCAGCGGCGTGCCCCGAGAAATCTGCGAGGACGACGCGTTTCTCCTCGATCTGATCCGAAAAGCTTCGATCGAATCGGGATCGACGGTGATCAACTCGTGCCGGTATCGGTTCGGGCACAATTCGCCTTCGGGCTGCACCGCGTTCGTCATGCTGGACGAGAGCCACGTTTCGATTCACACCTATGCCGAGCGCGGTCTCGTGGCCGCCGACGTCTTCACCTGCGGGCCGACGAGCGAGCAGAAGACGGACTTGATCGTGGCCAGGGTCAAGAGCGCCCTGCCCCACAAGGAGGTCCGCGACGTCCGCCTCCCGAGGTTCGCCGCGGCGGAGGAGACCGCATCGGTTCCCGGAGGTGACGGTTGAAGCGCCGGCTTCACGACGGCCGGGAAGACGGTCTCGAGCCCCTCGAAACGCTCGACTTGCGAAAGGCGGAAAGCTTCTCGGATCTTCTCGATCGCATGTCGAGGACCTCGTTCGGAGGGAGAGCGCTTGGGGAGGCGTACCACGTCTTCCGCGAGATGGCCGGCGATCCTTCCTGTTTGATCGTCGTCACCGTTTCCGGAGCGATGACGATCGCGAAGATGGGCAAGGTCCTCTGCGACATGATCGACGAGGGCCTCGCGCACATCATCGTCAGCACCGGCGCGCTGATGGCGCACGGGCTCTCCGAGGCGATCGGCGGCGTCCACTACAAGCATGACGAGACAAAGGACGACGTCGAGCTCTTCGAGAAAGGCTACAATCGTGTCTACGACACGCTGGAGATGGAGGCGAACCTCTGCGCCGCGGAGCGCCTTGTCTCCGAGGTCTTGGACGGCCACGATTGGTCGTGCCCGACCTCGTCGCACGAGTTCAACCGGGAGATCGGACGCCGTCTCTTCGAGCTCGGTCAGATGCCGAGCATTCTCGGCAACGCGTACGCGAAAGGAGTTCCGGTGTACGTCCCTGCCTTCACCGATTCCGAGCTCGGACTGGACGTCGCGACCCACGCGATGAAGAAGTCGATGAATGCGCGCGGATCGAGCAGCACCGACGTCCTCTTCTCGGAGGCCCCGCCGTTCAACCCGTTCCTGGATCTTTTCGATTACACGCGAAGGATCCTGGCCGCGGAGAACCAGGGGATCTTCACGATCGGCGGGGGCGTGCCGCGAAACTGGGCTCAGCAGGTCGGCCCCTTCGTCGACATCACGAACATGCGCCTCGGGACGGAGAGCCCGGAGCCGCGATTCCGTTACGGCATCCGCATCTGTCCCGAGCCGGCGCACTGGGGAGGGCTCTCCGGCTGCACGTATCGGGAAGGCGTCTCGTGGGGGAAGTTCGTTCCTCGCGAGGAGGGGGGGCGCTTCGCCGAAGTGCACTGCGACGCCACGATCGCATGGCCGATTCTCGTTCGCGCCCTTCTTGAAGCAAAGCGATGAACGAAAGCCCCGCCGTCCGCTTCCTGGATCTTCCTCCCTGCCCGATCGAGAAGGCGGAGGTCGTCATCCTTCCCCTTCCTTTCGAGAGAACCGTGAGCTACGGGCCCGGCGCGGCGACCGGTCCGCGCGCGATCCTCGAGGCGAGCCGGCAGATCGAGCTGTTCGACGAGGAGACCGAGATCGATTTCGACGCGGGACCGCGTATCCACACGGCCGAGGCGGTCGAGCCGGGCGAGCGGTCGGTCGAGGGTTATCTCGAGGAAGTGGCGCGCCGGACGAGCGCTCTTCGGGATCGTTTCGTTCTCTCTCTCGGCGGGGAACACACGGTCACGTACGGCGCGGCGCGCGGCCTCGCTCACTCGCTCCGCGATCTCACGATCGTCCAGATCGACGCGCACGCGGATCTCATCGACGCGCTCGACGCGAAGAGATGGTCGCACGGCACCGTGATGCGGCGTCTGTGGGAAGAAGGATGCCGGATCGTCTCGATCGGCGTGCGAAGCCTCTCGCGGGAGGAGTTCGATCTCGCGCGGAAGGGAGACCGCATCCGCGTCTTTTTCGCCCACCGTCTCGACGAGGAGTGGGACGAGGCGGTTCAGTTGGTTCGCGCGCTCGAGGGACCGGTCTATCTTTCACTCGACGTGGACGGCCTCGATCCCTCGGTTCTTCCGAGCACCGGCACGCCGCAGCCGGGCGGTCTCTTCTGGAAGCAGGCGACGGCGATTCTCGAAGCGACCGCGCGCGCGCCGAAGGCCCGGTTGATCGGAGCGGACATCGTCGAGTACGTGGCGAGCCCGAACCCTCCCGGTTCGGACCTCGCGGCGGCGAAGCTCGCGACGCGTCTTCTCGCGTATCGAGAGTCGGCGCGTCGTGCGCCGCTGCCTCGACCGAACGCGGGCGCGTAGGTTCGTCTATCCGTCCTTGCGCGTCTTGCCTCCGGGCGCGGCGTTCTTGCGAGCGGCGTCTTTCGCCTCTGCCTGCAGGGATTCGAGGAGCTGCTCGGCTTCCCTCCGCACGAGGTACGCCCGATCCCACTCGAAGTTCTCGTCCTTCCCGAGAATGAGATTGCAGGTTCTCTCAAGCGTGGCGCGTTCCTCTTCGGTGAGATGTCCGTGCAGCGCGAGCTTCCCGAGACTCCTCACCGCCTTCGCCCGAATTCCCGGGTGCAAATCGGCGAGGTTCTTCCGAAGCCGCTCGACCGTGCGTGCGCGCGTCGATTTCGGTATCTTCCCCGCCGGGATCGCCTCGGCGAACTTGCCGAGCGCCCGCACGGCCGTGTCGCGGAGATCGGCGTCTCTCGAGCGCGCGGATTCGAGCGCGAGCGGGACGGCGCGGACGACCTCCGGAGCTTCGATCTTCCCGAGAGCGTACAGAACGAACGATCGAAGCTCGGCGTTCTTGTGGGCCCGATACGTTCGGATGAGCGGCTCGACGGCCGCGACGCCCATCTCGCCCAAGGATTTCGCGGCGACCATCTGCGCCTTGACGTCGCCGGAGCCGAGTTCCTTTACGAGAAGAGGAATCACATCGGGTCCGAGACCCGCGACCGCGACCGCGGCTTCGTCGAGAAGAGGCGCGAGATCCGGCCGGTCGAGCGGATCGATATAGAAGAGAGTCGAGAGCACGTCGAACAGGGACTTGACCGTCTTCTTGTCCGCTCGCGGGGCCGTCTTCTTCGCGAGGGCGAGCCCCTTGCGGATGTCCGAAGCCTTCATCCCGGCCAGGAGTTTTGCGATCGTCTCGTGCGCTTCCTTGCTCATGGCGATTCCCTCTGGGCGGGTTCGGTTCCCGCCATTCGCTCGTCCCCTCGATCGGTCTTCGGCTTCCGATTGTAATCCAAGCAGCCGCCTCTGTCGCGCGGCTTCGGCGGATTCCCGCGGGAGGCGGGCGGAGCCGATCAGCGGGCTTCCGGCGGATCATCGAGGAAGTCGACGGCGCCGGTCTCCAGCGAGTAGACGGCCCCCGCCACGATGAGCCGGTCGTCTTCCATCATGCGTCGGAGCGCGCTCGATCCTCGCCGCAGTCGGTGAACCGACGCGCGCACGTTTTCCCGAACCGCCCGTCGCGCGAGAGCGTCCGGATCGAGCCCCGGCTCCGCGGCAATCAATTCTTCCACCGCGGGTCGGATGCGGTCGACGATCGCGCGCAGATTCCCCGAGGGCGGCTCCGCCCGCGACCGAACCGTCTCTATGGTTTCCTGAACCGCTCCGCAACGCGTGTGTCCAAGAACGACGACGAGCCGGGTTCCGAAACGCTCCGCGGCGAACTCGATGCTGCCGATCTGGGAAGGGCCGGCGATGTTTCCGGCGACGCGAACGACGAAGAGATCGCCCGGCCCCTGATCGAAGAGAATCTCGACCGGCGCTCGCGAATCGGAGCAGGCGAGAATCGCGGCGATCGGGCTCTGCTCCTCGACGAGCGCGTTCCACCGAGCCGATCCCACGCGCAGAGCGGCGCTGAGATCCCCGGAGACAAAGCGGCGGTTTCCTTCCCGCAACCGTTCGAGCGCTTCTTGCGCGGAGAGGATCATGTGTCGTCGCTTCCGGGCGCCCTTTCGCCCCATGTTCTCGATCGAAATCGATGACGCGCCGCCTGCGTCGGTCTACCCTCGATCCGTCAAAGCCGTCCGAGCGGCCGGCTCTCCGCCGTTCTTCTGACGGATTGTGGCTACCCGTTCGGGCGAGCGGCCACGCGGATCCGGTTCGGCCGGACCTCGGTCACCTCGATCGTCGCGGGACGGGGGATGTCGTCGCCGCCGACGAGGAAGGTCTGAAGTCCGGGTTGCAGCGACAAGACGGAAAGACGCACGGCGGCACTCTCGGTCGCCGCGGGAATGAGATGGCGCCTCTCCCCTCGGAATGTCACCTCGACTTCATCCGGCTCCACCTTGTCGATGGTCATCCCGGCCGGAATGTCCGTGAGCACAACGGGCAAGGATCGCGTGATCGTGATCTCCGCCGAGCCCGCGGAAAAGACGAGCCAGAGAAGTACCGCGATGCCGAGCGCGAAAGCGGTTTCCAGCCACCGCGCCCCCATCCGTTTCCATGCCGGAGCGGCGGCGCCGGCCGGTCGCGTCGTCTCTTGGAGGAAGCTTCGGAGATCTTTGTGCACATCCTTGCGCTCCGCAAGCGTGCGGAGAATCCCGTCTCTCGCCAGAGAAACCGTCCCGCGCTCCTCGGAGACCACCACCGTCAGCGAGTCCGTCCGTTCGGAGAGGCCGAGCGCGGCGGCATGGCGCGTGCCTCTCGTTCCGAGCTGCTCCTGGTTTCCGGAGAGGGGAAGGCGCGCTCCGAACATGCGCACGCGGTCTCCCTCGACGAGGACCGCGCCGTCGTGTCCCGGCGAATGCGTGTCGAAGAGGCTGAGGAGAAGAGGCTCGCTCGCGAGCGCATCGAGCGGCACGCCCCCGTCGAGGTGGCGGTCGACCGGTTCTTTTCCCGGGAAGACGAAGAGCGCGCCCGTCCTTCTCTCCGCCAAATGAACGATCGAGCGCGCGACGACCTCGGTGGAATCCGGCGGCGGCGGCGGACGCTTCCTTCGCATCGAAAGGACCGCGATCTGCTCGAAGAAGCGCCGGATCTCGTCCTGAAAGACCACGATCACGACGATCACGAACGCCGCGAAGAACCCCTGGAGAATCGTCGCCGTTACGTGGAGCCCGAGGAATCTCGCCAGGAGATCGACGCCGCCGAGGATCAAAAGGCCGATGAGAGCGAGCCGCGCGCGCGTCCGTCGTAACCAGGTGATGCCGATCCAAATGAGTAACGCGACGACGCCGATGTCGACGATGTCCCCGAGACGAATCCCCCCGTGCCAACCGAACATGGTCTCGCCGCTCCCCTCGAGGGTCCGGTTTCCCGCTAGTGTGCCCGGGTCGGCGGAAAGTTGCAAGCTCCGGGAGCCCCGCCTGCGGCAACCGCAGGAAACGCGTGCGTCCTCCGGTCGAAAATCCGATAATCGATGGAAACCGACGGCGCGCAGATCCCCCTCGGTCGGAGCGCAAGGAGATCATCGGCGGATCGACATGAAGAAGATCGCGAAGACACTCCTCGTGGCCGCCCAGCTCGGCCTCTTCCTTCTGGTGATTCAGCGCCGGTTTCAAGTGGAGAGCCCGGCTTTCGTCCGGATCGTCGAGCTCGCGATCGCCGGCTTCCTGATTCACGCGTTTCTCCCGCGGCGGTTTCGTTTGCCCTTCTTCCTCTTCCTTTCGCTCGCGGGACTTCTTCTCGTTTTCGGAGTCCGGGACGGGACGGGGATGATCGGAATCGGGCTCGCGCTCGTCGGGCTCTGTCATCTTCCCATCCGCTTCTCGGCGCGCGTCGCTCTCGTTCTCATCGCCGGCGCGGGGCTCGCTTTCCTCCGCGCGAACCCGGGACGTTCCCCGATCTCGCAAGCGGCGTGGCCGATTCTCGGCGCGATGTTCATGTTCCGGCTCATTGTCTACCTGTACGATCTTCGCCACGAGAAGAAGCCGGTCCCCGCCGCGCAACGGCTCTCGTATTTCTTTCTCCTTCCGAACGCGTGCTTTCCGCTCTTCCCGGTGGTGGACTACAAGACGTTCGCCGGAACCTACTATGACCAAGACGAGCACCGGATCTATCAGAGGGGAGCGCAGTGGATGTTCCGCGGCCTCACCCATCTCGTGCTCTACCGGCTGATCTACTACTACGTCACGCTCCCTCCGAACGAGATCGTGAACATCGGAAGCCTCGGGCGGTTTCTCGTCTCGAACTACCTTCTCTATCTCCGGATTTCGGGGCAGTTTCATATCATCGTCGGGATGCTCTGCCTCTTCGGTTTCGATCTTCCGCGGACGAACAACCGGTATCTTCTCGCGTCGAGCTTCAGCGACTATTGGCGGCGGATCAACATCTATTGGAAAGACTTCATGGTCAAAGTGTTCTACTTCCCCGCCTACTTTCGCCTGCGCGGGCTCGCTCCGACGCCGAGGCTTCTCTTCGCGACCGCGTACGTGTTCCTCGCCACCTGGCTTCTTCATTCGTACCAGTGGTTCTGGATCCGCGGGTCGTTCCCGGTGGCCGGCCCGGACATCGCGTTCTGGGGCGCACTCGGCGTTCTCGTGGCCGCGAACTCGCTCCGAGAGATGAAGGGAGGGCGCGGCTCGTTGCAGGGAGACCGTGCGTGCTCGATGCGCGAAGCGCTCTTTCTCGCGCTCCGCGTTCTCGGGATGTTCGTTGCGGTGTGCGTTCTATGGTCGCTCTGGACGAGCCGGGCCCTCTCCGACTGGATCTCCCTCTGGACCCTCGCGGAGGAAGGCCGGTGGGAGGGGACCGGAACCGTGCTCGTCGTTCTCGCCGTTCTCCTCGCGGCGGGAACGCTGGCGCGCTATGCGGTCGGCCGCGGATGGCGTCTCGGCATCTCCGGTGATTCGTTCTCGTACGCGAGATCCGCGGGTGTCACGACGGCCGCTCTCGTGCTCATCCTCGTCGTCGGACATCGATCGATCTACTCGCATTTCGGCTCGACCGCGGCGGACGTCATCTATTCCCTTCGCAAACCGCGTCTCTCGCGGGGGGACGTCGCCCTTCTCCAAAGAGGCTACTACGAGAATCTTCTCGGTGCCGATCGGATGAGCTCCCAGCTCTGGGAGGTTTACATGAAGGAGCCGGCGGATTGGCAGGGGGACCCGGAGGCGATGTACGTTGAGCGAGGCGACTTTCTCGGCCGCGAGCTGAAGCCCCTCGCGGAGTTCACGGCCAAGCGGTTTCACGTGCGCATCAATAGTCTGGGTATGCGGGACAAAGAGTACACAAGGGAGAAGCCCGCGGGAACGGTTCGCTTGGTGATTCTCGGAACGTCCTATGTCGTGGGGCTCGGCGTTCCGGTCGACGGGACGTTCGAGGCTCTCGCCGAGGAGCGGATGAACTGGGAAGGGACGCCTGAGACGGGCGTTCGATACGAGATCCTCAACATGGGCGTGGGAGGGTATCGCATGGTTCACCGCCTCCGGGCGATGGAGGAGAAGGCATTCCCTCTCGATCCGGACGCGATCCTCTTCACCGTGCACGAGACGGATCCGGCGAGCTTGAAGGACCTTTCGGACGCGGCTCGAAACAAGGTTCCGATCCCCTATCCCGAACTGGCCGAGAAAGTCCGACAAGCGAGGGTAGACGAACGAACGCCGGAGGCGGTGGCGGAACGGCGCTTGAAGCCGATCGGCTACGAGATTACATCCTGGACGTACCGCGAGGTCGTGAGGAAGTGCCGCGAGCGGGGGATCACACCCTTCTGGCTCTTTCTCCCGACGACCGAGGAGCATTTCCCGGCGGATGTTCATCGGAAGCTCCGCGGTCTCGCGGGGGAGGCCGGCTTCGAGATCCTCGATCTCGCCGGCGTGTACGAGGGGCGCGATGTGCGCTCGCTTCGTCTCGGGGACTGGGACCATCACCTGAACGCCGAGGGGCACCGGCTCGTCGCCGACCGGCTCTACGAGGCGCTCGTCGAGAACGGGACCGTGTTCGCCGGCGGGGGAATGACGGGCGGCGCGCCACCGGAGGCGCGAGAACCCGAAGAGTAGAACGGAGGATCATCGATCGTGGACGAAGGGATCAAGCAAACCATCAAAGAGTACATTCTCAAGGAATTCCTCCCGGGGGAGAGGCCGGACGCGCTCGGCGATTCGACCCCGCTCGTCTCGGGCGGGATCCTCGATTCGATCGCCACGCTGAAGCTCGTGGCGTTTCTGGAAGAACGGTACGAGATCCGGCTCGAGGCGCACGAGGCGAGCGCGGAGAACCTGAACACGATCGAGGAGATCGCCCGGCTCGTGCAGTCGAAGAAGGGATAGGAGGAATGGCGGCGGGCGGGATCTTGCACGCGCATCTCGAAGAAGCGGCGAGGCGTTTCTCGGATCGGCGCGCGGTGGAAGAGACGGACGGACGCTTCCAGACCTACGGAGAGCTCGCGGCCCTTTCTGATCGGGTGCGCGACCGTCTGGTCCGCTGGGGAGTCCGGAGGGGGGACCGGGTCGGCTTCTACATGCAGAAGTCGGTCGACGCGGTCGCGATGCTCTACGGGATTCTCAAAGCGGGGGCGGCGTACGTGCCGGTCGATCCGGGAGCGCCCGCTTCGAGGAACGCGTTCGTTCTCGCCGACTGCGCGGTCCGGGTCGCGGCGGTCGAGGAGGTCTTCGCGGAGAGCTTCCGCGCGGAGACGGCGAAGATCGGGAAGACCGTCCCCGGTCTTCTCCTTCTCGGGCGCGTGGGGGGCGGGGAGGCTCTCCGCGAGGCGCTCGACCGCGAGGATCGGAACGATCCCGCGCCCCGAGCCCAGACGGTTCGTCCGGATCCCGAGGACCTCGCCTACATCCTCTACACCTCCGGCTCGACCGGCAAGCCGAAGGGGGTCGCGCTTTCCCATCGGCACGCGTCGAGCTTCGTGGATTGGTGCTCCGAGACCTTGGAGCCTCGCGAAACGGACCGTTTCTCTTCCCATGCGCCGTTTCATTTCGATCTCTCGATTCACGACATCCACGTCTCCTTGAAGCACGGGGCGGCCCTCGTCCTCTTCGGCGAGGCGGTCGGGAAGGATCCCGGGAGCCTTGCTTCTCTGATCGCCGAGAAGAAGATCTCGATCTGGTACTCGACGCCGTCGATCCTCACACTTCTCGTCCAATACGGCGGCCTCGAAAGATTCGAGGTTCCGAACCTCCGCTGGGTTCTTTTCGCCGGAGAAGTTTTTCCTATCAAGCATCTTCGGGCGATCAAGACGCTCTGGCCGCGCCCGCGCTATGCGAACCTCTACGGGCCGACGGAAACGAACGTGTGTACCTGGTACGAGATCCCGCGCGAGATCCCCGCCGATCGAACCGAGCCCTACCCGATCGGCAAGGCCTGTTCGCACTGCCGGACGAAGGTGGTGGATGCCGAGGGGAAGGACGTGCCGCCGGGGAACGAAGGGGAGCTCGTCGTGGCAGGTCCGGCGGTCCTCAGCGAGTACTGGAACCTCCCGGAGCAAACCTCCCGCGCCTTCCTTGTCGACGGTGAAGGGGAGCGCTGGTACAAGACTGGCGATCTCGTGATCGAGGAGGCGAACGGAGATTACACCTTCCTCGGGCGGCGCGATCGGATGGTCAAACGGCGCGGCTACCGGGTCGAGCTCGGCGAGATCGAGGCGGGGCTCTACAAGCATCCGGCGATCGAGGAAGCGGCCGCGATCGGAGCGGAGGACGAGGAGTCCGGCGTGCGGATTCTCGTCTTCCTGAAGTGTGCGGGAAACGAGCGGCCCACGATCGTCGAGCTCAAGCGCTTCAGCGCCGAGAACCTTCCCCGCTACATGATCCCGGACGAATTCCGCTTCGTCGACGCGATTCCCAAGACATCGACCGACAAGATCGACTATCAAAGACTGAAGGAGATGAAGGCATGAACTTCTCCTTGACGGAGGAGCAGAAGACTCTCCGCGAGAGCATCGTCCGCTTCGCCCGAAACGAGCTGAACGAGGATGTCGTCGAGCGGGACAGAACCCAGACCTTCCGGCGCGATCTCTGGACGAAGTGCGGGGAGATGGGGATTCTGGGGCTCCCGATTCCGGAAGAGTACGGGGGGAGCGGGCTCGACGTCCTCTCGACCGCGATCGCGCTCGAAGCTCTCGGATACGGCTGCAGCGACGCCGGCTTCGTCTTCTCGATCTCCGCGCATCTTCTTCCGTGCGTCGTGCCGATCGGAACGTTCGGGACGGAAGAGCAGAAGAAGCGCCTTCTCCCCGATCTCTGCGGGGGAAAGAGGATCGCCGCGAACGCGATGACCGAGCCGGGCACCGGTTCGGACGCCTTTGCGATGAAAACGCGCGCGGTGCGGGACGGGCGCGGCTTTCGTCTCGCCGGGACCAAGATGTTCTGCTCGAACGGCCCGATCGCCGATCTCGCGGTCGTCTTCGCCGTGACCGATCCGGAGAAGGGCTATCACGGCGGGATCACGACCTTTCTCGTCGAGAAGGAGACCGAGGGGTTCCGTGCGAGCCAGAAGTTCGAGAAGATGGGACTCCGCACCTCCCCGATCGGCGAGCTCGTCCTCGAGAACGCGTTCGTCTCGGAAGATGCGGTTCTCGGCGGCGTCGGCGGCGGGGCGACCGTCTTCGCCCACTCGATGGACTGGGAGAGAATCCTCCTCTTCGCGACGCATGTCGGGACGATGGAGCGGCTTCTCGAGAAGGCGGTCGAGTACGCGAGGATCCGCACCCAGTTCGGCCAGCCGATCGGGAAGTTCCAAGGGGTCTCTCACAAGATCGCCGACATGAAGGTGCGTCTCGAGGCGGCCCGTCTTCTCGTCTATCGTTCGGCCTGGAAGCTCGGCGAGCGGAAATCGGTGTCGATGGACGCGTCGATCACCAAGCTCTTCGTCAGCGAGTCGCTCCTCGAGACCGCGCTCGACACGGTGCAGGTCCTGGGCGGCTACGGGTTCATGACAGAGTACGAGGTCGAGCGCGCGCTTCGCGACGCGATCGGGAGCACGATCTACTCGGGCACTTCCGAGATGCAGCGGAACATCATCGCGAGGTGGCTCGGGCTTTAGCTCGTAAGGTTTCCTGGGTTCCCCTCTTTGTCTCCCGCGCCTCATCGCGCTCGGCCGGGCACGTTCCGAGTCCGAAGGGAGGGACGAGATGGCAACAGAGAGACGCGCGGCGCTCGTTCTCTTCGTAACGCTTCTCGTCGCATGCGCGGCCGCCGCCGGGGAGGCCCCGCGCGAGGAATCGACCGAGCCGGTCGGACGTCTTCCCTTCCGCCTCGATCGAAACCGCGTTCTGCTCCCCGTTCGCATCGGAGGTTCGGAGCCGCTCGACCTGATCTTGGATACGGGACTCGGCTTCGACGGCGTCTATCTCTTTCATCGCGAGTTCCTCGAAACGTTGGGCGACATCCCGTTCCTCGAGGTTCAGGTGCCCGGCGCCGGAAGCGGGGCCCCCTCGACCGCGCGCATGGCCGACTCGGTCGCGGTCTCCTCTGGAACCGTGACGTTCGGCCCTCAGCGAGTGATCGTGTCGACGAGCGAGAGGACGCAGGGCTTCCCGACGAACGGGATCATCGGCTGGACCCTGCTCGGCCGGTTCATCACGATGCTGGACTTCGACGCGGGGGAGATCCTCCTCTTCGAGAACGACGGATACGCGCCGGATTCTTCGTGGAGCAGGATCGACCTCGTGCTCAAGAACAACATCCCGTGGATCGAAACGGCGATCGCGATCGATGGGGATTCTCTCCTCCCGGCCCAAACCTATATCGACCTGGCGGCGAGCGACGCCGTCGTGATCCTCACGGGCCCGGGAAATAAGTTCGCCGCGCCGTCCGGGCTCGAGGAGAAGTACCTGGGGACGGGGCTCTCCGGCGATGTTCACGGCGGGATCGGACGGATCTCCCGTCTCCGAATCGGGAGCTTCGATCTCCGCGACATCGACGCGGCGTTCGCGCCGGCCGAGGTCCGCTCGAAACAGAAGGGGGCGGACGCGGTCCTCGGGTGCGACGCGATCCGCCGCTTCTTGGTGGTCTTCGACTACGCGGGCGGCGCCCTCTACCTGAAGCCGCCCCGCGCCCCGGCTCAGAAGACATGTGAGGAATATCTGTCGGATTGACTCTGGCCGCTCCGTTCCGCTTCAGGTATGATTCCCGGGTGACCGAGCGCGGGGCGCCTGCCGGGGCGCCTCCAGGTGCTTTTTTCGGCCGCGCCGCCGGAGCGCCCCGGCCCGATCCTGGCCCGGGAGAGCGCCCGCTCGCGCGAGAGGCAGCATGATCCGGGAACCCGAGAAACGCGCGGGGGAACTCTTCGGCCACCCCAAGGGGCTCTTCGTCCTCTTCTTTTCCGAGCTTTGGGAGCGCTTCAGCTTCTACGGGATGCGCGCGCTTCTCGTCCTCTACATGACGAAGGCGCTCCAGTACGCGGACGACCGGGCCTACGGCATCTATGGCGCGTACGTCGGCTTCGTCTACGCGACCCCCCTCATCGGCGGAATGCTCGCCGACCGCTTTCTCGGCGCGCGACGCGCGATCGTCATCGGCGGGATCCTGATGGCGCTCGGCCATTTCTCGATGGCGATCGAGCACCCGATCTTCTTCTTCGGCGCGATGGCGCTCATCATCGCGGGGAACGGCTTCTTCAAGCCGAACATCTCGACCCTCGTCGGCTCGCTCTACAAGATGGGCGACGCGCGCCGCGACGGCGCCTTCACGATCTTTTACATGGGAATCAACATCGGCGCCGGTCTCGCGCCGCTCCTTTGCGGATACTTCGGCGAGAGGCTCGGCTGGCACTGGGGCTTCACGCTCGCCGGGGTCGGGATGCTCGTCGGGCTCTCGGTTTTCCTCCGGGGGCAGCATCTGATCGGCGAGTTCGGACGCCCGCCCCGTCCCGAGGCGCTCCGCGAGAGGCTCGCCGGGATTCCGAAGCCGTTCTTCCTCTACGGCGCGATCTTCCTCTTCGTCCCCTTCGCCGCGTACATGCTGACGAGGCCCGCGTGGGTGCAGACGGGGGTGTACGCGATCGCTCCTCTCTTCGTTCTCTATGTCGTCTTCGAGGCGTTTCGAAGCAGCGCGGAGGAGAGGGGAAGGCTCTTCGTGATCCTCGTGCTCATTCTTTTTTCAATGCTCTTCTGGGCGAGCTTCGAGCAGGCGGGAAGCTCGATGAACATCTTCACCGACCGCCACGTCGATCGGCACGTCTTCGGATGGGAGGTTCCGACGACCTGGTTTCAGGCGGTGAACCCGGCCTTCATCATCTTGCTCGCGATTCCGTTCAGCACGCTTTGGGTTCGGCTCGGGCGCGCGGGGAAGAACCCCGCCTCGCCGGTCAAGTTCGGGCTCGGGCTCCTCCAGCTTGCGCTCGGTTTCATCGCGATGGTGATCGCGGCGACCCGCGCGACCGACGACGGCACCTCGCATCTCTTCTGGCTCGTGCTCGCGTACTTCCTCCACACAACGGGCGAGCTTTGTCTCTCGCCGGTCGGTCTCTCGACGGTGACCAAGCTCTCTCCCGTCCGCCTCGTCGGCCTCATGATGGGGATGTGGTTCCTTTCGAGCGCGTTCGCGGGCGTTCTCTCCGGCCAGATCGCCGCGCTCACCGGCGCCGAGGCCGGCTACCAGCGCGTCTTCCAGATGATCGTCATCTTCGCGGGCGGCGCGGGAGTTCTCCTTCTCCTTCTTTCGCCTTTCCTCAAGAAGCTCGAGTATGGCGCGGAGTAGGGAACCGTCTGTCTTCTCCGAACTGCTCCGCGGTGGTGCCGAGCGGGGCGAATCGTCGAACCACCGGCGACTGGGAGAATAGAATGTCGATCGACAAGCGTGCGTCCGCCGATCATCCGATCCACGATCTCGTCGCGAGACGATGGAGCCCGTGCGCGTTCGGCGAGAAGGCGGTTCCCGACGACGATCTCCGCTCGATCTTCGAAGCGGCGCGGTGGGCCGCGTCGTCCAGGAACGAGCAGCCGTGGCGCTACATCGTCGCGCGGAAGAGCGACCCCGAGAAGTTCGAGAGGCTTCTCTCGTGTCTCGTCGAGGCGAACCGGGAGTGGGCGAAGCACGCGCCGGTGCTCGCGCTCGGCGTCGCCGGCCTCTCGTTCTCGCGGGACGGATCTCCGAACCCGACCGCTCTTCACGATCTCGGGCTCGCCTCGGCGACGCTCACGATCGAGGCGACCGGGCGCGGGCTCTTCGTGCACCAGATGGGGGGGATTCTCCCCGAGCGCGCGGTCGAGATCTATCGGATTCCCGCTGGTTGGCAGGTCGTGACCGCGCTCGCGATCGGATACTTGGGCGACCCTAATGAACTTCCGGAGAAGCTCCGCGCGCGGGATCTCGCCGCGCGGAAGCGCCGGCCCGCGCGGGAGACGGTCTTCGAGAAGGAGTGGGGAAAGCCGTCCCGGCTCTTCGCGTAGCGTCCATCCGTCCAAGTGATCCGAGGACTGTTTGAGCCGGTGCCCCCTTTCCCCGGCTCCGAGCCGTAGCCTGCCGCGGTCTTGTCGGCCGCGCCGCGCGCGGTTAGAATAGAGCTCGCGTTTCCCGAAAGCAGACGACAGAGAGGAACATCGCGGCGGCGAGGCCCCGCGTGCAAAGGGGGATCGATGAGCGGAGAAGCGGCCGGTTCCAACGAAGGTTTTCTCGGCGCCGTCGTCAAGTACTTCCGCGATTTCGGCGTCCTCAAGCGCACCCGGCCGGAGTACTGGGGCATCCAGGTCATCAACCTTCTTGACTCGACGACCTTCTTCTCGATCCTCACGATCGCGGTCGTTCTTCTCTCGGACGACTTTGGCTTCACCGACGAACAAGCGGGCTACGCGATCACGCTCTACGGGAGCACGACCACGATCTGCCTCTTCTTCTCGGGGATGGTCACCGACTGGCTCGGCATCCGAAAATCGTTTCTCGTCGCGATGATCGGGCAGTTCCTGACGCGCGGGACGATTATGGTCCTCGCGCTGAACCCGAACCTCTTTCCCGAGCACCGCGGCGTTCTCGTCGTCGTCGCCTTCTTCCTGATGGCCCCCTTCGTCGCGATGGTGCAGACGTTCTTCCAGGCGGCGAACAAACGCTTCACGACCAAGAGCTCGCGCGGGGCCGGTTTCAACCTCTGGTATCTCTTCATGAACATCGGGGCGGCGGCGGCCGGCTTCCTCATCGATATCGTCCGCCTCGCGCTCGGCGTCGGGAACGGCCACATCTTCACGTTCGCCGTCTTCGCGCATGTCGTCTGCTTCGTTCTCGCTCTCGCCTGGATCCGCCGGGAGGACCAGGCTCACGACGAAGACGAGGTGATCGAGCCGGAGGTCAAGGAGCGGAAGAAGCCGTGGGAGGTCGCCGCCGCGGTTCTTCGCGAGTCGGTCTTCTGGCGGTTTCTCGTGCTCGCCTCGCTCATCATCTTCGTCCGCGCGTGTTTTCTGTATCTGCACTTGCTTTGGCCGAAGTACTGGCTTCGCGTGATCGGGCCGGACGCGGCCATCGGGACGCTCCAAGCGGTGAACCCGGTTCTCGTCATCGTCGGCCTCATCGTGCTCATCCCGATCCTTCATCGATATAGCGTGTACAAGATGCTCACCTACGGCGGGATGATCTCGGCCTTCTCGCTCTTCGTTCTCGCGATCCCGACGTTCGGGAGCGCAACTTATGTCACCTCGATCATCGCGCTCGTCGTTCTCACCGTCGGCGAGGTGATCTGGTCGCCGCGTCTCTACGAGTACACCGCCGCGATCGCGCCGAAGGGACAGGAGGGGACATACCTCGGGCTCTCGATGGTGCCGTACTTCCTCGCGAAGACGGTGGTGAGCCTCCTCTCCGGCCACATGCTGACGCGCTGGGTGCCGCTCGACATCGGGGAGAAGCTCCGCGCCGGGACGGTCGCCTTCGCCGACTCGCCGAGCGCGCTCTGGCTCATCCTCGGAGCGTTCGCGCTCGGCGGCCCGATCCTCGCGGTCCTCTTCAAGGATTGGTTCACGAAGGGCGCGCGTTGGGAGCGCTCAGGAGGCGGGGCGAAGTAGCGGAAAGACGGGGACACGTACCGATTTCCGAGTATCGAAGCCGGAACCTCCCCGCCTCTGGAAATCGGTACGTGTCCCCGCTTTTCCCCGGGACGAACGGCAAGTCGAGAGATGATCCATTCAAATCTAAAGTTCAAAGCTCGGCGTCTTCATCGCCTTCTTCTTCCGAGAAGACTCGTCCCGCTTCTCGCCGTTCTCTTCGCTCTCGCGTGCGGCCGGGGGGAAGAGCCGGCGACGCTTCTTCTCGTCGGCGGGCGCATCCTGACGATGGACGAGGCATCGCCCGAGGCGGAGGCGATCGCGATTCGCGGCGAGACGATTCTCGCCGTCGGAACGAACGCGGAGATCGTCCGCTTTCGAGGGAAAGAGACGCGCGTTCTCGATCTCGGCGGGCGCCTCGCGGTCCCCGGCTTCATCGACGGCCACGCGCACTTCCTCGGGCTCGGGCGTTCCAAGCAGAGGCTCGATCTCCGGGGCGCGAAGAATTGGAGAGAGATCGTCGCGATCGCCGAGAAGGCGGCGAAGGAGGCCGAGCTGGGCCGCTGGATCCTCGGGCGAGGATGGCATCAGGAGAAGTGGGACGAAGCGCCGGACCCGAACGTCGAGGGGCTTCCTGTTCACGCCGCGCTCTCCGCGGTCTCGCCCGACCATCCCGTTCTCCTCACCCACGCGAGCGGGCACTTACTCCTCGCGAACGAGAAGGCGATGGAGATCGCAGGAGTCACCGCGCGGACTCACGGCCCGGAGGGGGGGGAGATCGTTCGGGACGCGGCCGGAGAGCCGATCGGCATCTTCCGCGAGAACGCGATGAACCTTCTCACGTCAATCTATGAACAGTGGGCGAAGAGCCGCCGGCCGGAGGAAAGAAGAGAGGACACGATCGACGCGATCCGGCTCGCGGAAGAGGAGTGCGTCCGGCACGGGGTGACGAGCGTTCAGGACGCCGGCGCGGATCTCGAAACGGCGGATCTCTACCGGGCCCTCGCCGAGGCGGGAAGGCTCCGGGTTCGCCTCTACGTGATGCTGAGCGACGAGAATTCGGTTCTCGAAGGGAAGCTTCCCGGCTTTCACGTGATCGGCGCCGGAGGGAACCGCCTCACGGTCCGCGCGATCAAGCGCTGGATGGACGGCGCGCTCGGATCGCACGGCGCGTGGCTTCTCGAGCCGTACGATGACCTATCGGGGAGCGCCGGCCTCGCCACCGAGTCGATTGACGCGATGAGGGAGACGGCCCGCCTCGCCGCCGAGAACGGGTTCCAGCTCTGCACGCACGCGATCGGCGACCGGGCGAACCGCGAGGTGCTCGACATCTATAAAGAGACCCTTCGCGAGCGCGCGGACGGGCGCGATCTCCGCTGGCGGATCGAGCACGCCCAGCACCTTCACCCGGACGACGTCCCCCGTTTCGCCGAGCTCGGGGTGATCGCGTCGATGCAGGGGATCCACTGCGTCTCCGACGGACCGTGGGTTCCGAAGCGGATCGGAGAGGAGCGGGCAAGAACCGGCGCCTATGTTTGGCGAAAGCTCATCGACTCGGGGGCGGTCGTCTCGAACGGAACGGACGCGCCGGTGGAGGGGATCGACCCGATCCCCGGGTTCCATGCGCTCGTTGCGCGCCGCCTCGCCGACGGAAGCGTCTTCTACGAAGAAGAGCGGATGACGCGCGAGGAGGCGCTCGCCGCGTACACGCGAAACGCCGCCTACGCCGCCTTCGAAGAAGAGATCAAGGGCTCGATCGCGCCGGGGAAGCTCGCGGACATCGCCGTCCTCTCGCGCGACATCCTCACCGTTCCGGAAGAGGAAATTCCAGGGACGGTCGTTTGGGCGACCATTCTCGGAGGCGAGGTTCTCCATCTCTTGGAGAGCTCGGGGATCGAATAGCCGGCGGCGCGATCTTTCTTCGGCTCGTATGAAATAAGAGAGAGTCTTCGCGCGTATTCGGGTGCGAGGTAGCGCGCGAGGATCGCCTTGACGCCGCCCCGGCGCGGGGCGAAACTCGCCTCGTTCATTACGGATTCTCGCGGGCGCCGCCGGATCTTCCGCGAGGCGCGCGCGTCGCTCAAAGGAGGGTTCACATGGCGCTGATCGTCCTTCTTCTCATCGTCGCCGTTCTCGTGGCGATCGTCATCGGGATCTACAACCGGCTCGTCGCCGGACGGAACCGCTATCAGAACGCATTCGCCCAAATCGACGTGCAGCTCAAGCGCCGCTATGATCTTATCCCGAACCTCGTGGAGACCGCGAAGGGGTACCTCAAGCACGAGCGCGAGGTGCTCGAGAACGTGGTCAAGGCGAGAAACATCGCCGCGAGCGCCGCGGAGCTCGCCGCGAAGATGCCCGGCGCTCCCGAGGCGATGCGCGGCCTCGCCGGCGCGGAAGGGGCTCTTTCCGGGGCGCTCGGCCGCCTCTTCGCCGTCGCCGAAGCCTATCCGGATCTCAAAGCGAACCAGACGATGAGCCAACTGATGGAAGAGCTCACGACGACCGAGAACAAGGTCTCGTTCGCGCGCCAGGCGTTCAACGACATGGTCATGCAGTACAACATCCTTCGCGAGACCTTCCCGAACAGCATCCTCGCCGGAATGTTCGGCTTCGCGAAGGCGGAGCTTCTCCAGGCGACCGAGTCCGCGGAGGAGCGGAAGGCGCCGAAGGTTTCGTTTACGTAGAAACCATGAGCCCGCTCTCGGTCGCGCGGGAGCGGGCCGCCGGGCGCCATGAACTTTTTCGAGCACCAGGATCGCGCGCGACGAAACACGAGCCGGCTCGTGTTCCTCTTCTCGCTCGCCGTCGCGGGGATCATCGTCGCGCTCTACGCGGCGAGCCGGATCGTCCTTCGCTACGCCGCGGGAACCTCGACCGGCCCTTTCATGCACGAGTGGTGGAACCCGCGGGATTTCGCGATCATCGCCGTGTGCGGGATTCTCTTCATCGGTCTCGCGAGCTTGACGAAGATGCAGGCGCTTCGCGGGGGAGGGAGCGCGGTCGCGGAGATGCTCGGCGGCCGGCGCGTGTCTTCGACGACGGAGGATCCGGCGGAGAAACGTTTCCTCAACGTGGTCGAGGAGATGGCGATCGCGTCCGGCGTTCCGGTGCCGGCGGTGTACCTTCTCGAGAACGAGGAGGGGATCAACGCCTTCGCCGCGGGACACACGCCGAACGACGCCGCGGTCGCCGTCACGAGGGGAGCGCTCCGGCATCTCAAGCGGGACGAGCTTCAGGGGGTCATCGGCCACGAGTTCAGCCACATCCTGAACGGGGACATGCGGCTCAACGTTCGCCTCATCGGGATCCTCTTCGGCATCTTCGCGCTCGGAATCCTCGGGAGGATCCTCCTTCGCGTCGGGGGCGGGCCGCGCCGCGGAGGGTCGAAGAGAGGCGCGCCGGTCGTCGCGATCGCCGGTCTCCTTCTCCTGCTGATCGGGTACATCGGGACGATCGTGGGGCGCCTCATTCAGGCGGCCGTCTCGAGGGAGCGCGAGCATCTCGCGGATTCCTCCTCCGTTCAGTTTACTCGTAATCCTTCCGGTCTCGCGGGGGCCTTGAAGAAGATCGGGGGTTTGACCGACGGCTCGCGAATCCGATCGCCCCACGCGGAGCAGGCGAGCCATCTCTTCTTCTCGCCCGGAAGGGGAATGGGGTTTCTCACGGCGGCATTCGCCACGCACCCGCCGCTCGTCGAGCGGATCCGGAAGCTGGATTCCTCGTTCGACGGCGTGTTTCCGCCGGTCGAAGAGGAGCCTGCGATCGGACGCGAGGAGCGGCCGGCGAAACGCGCGCGCGGGCTCGAGGATCTTCTCGGTCCGGTGATTCTCGGAGGAGCTCTCGCGGTCGAGCCGAAGAAGATCCTGGATCGCGTGGGCGACCCGAACGTGAACGACCCTGCGCTGGGCGCGGCGCTTCTCGGTCTCATCCCGGAGGAGATACGCTCGCGGGCGGCGACTCCCGAGGGAGCGGCGCGGGCGATTCTCGCCCTTCTTTTCGACTCGACCGACGACGCCCGCGAAAAGCAGATCGAGATCCTCGAGAAGGATCTTCCGCGCGGCGAGGTCGATTCGATCGTTCGAATGCACGAGGAGCTCCGCGGTCTCGATCCGCGCGCGCGTCTTCCGCTCGTCGATCTCGCGGCGCCGGCGCTCCGAGATCTGGAGCCGATCGAGCGCCAGAAGCTCCTCGTGAGGCTCGACGCGCTGGTGAACGCGGACGCCGGCGTCACGCTCTTCGAGTTCGCGCTGCGTCAAGTGATCGCGCACCGCCTGCTCCGCGCCTCCCGTCCGGTCGATCGAATCCGCTTCCGTTCGTTCGGTCCGGTGCTCAAGGATGTCGGCGTTCTTCTCGGCGCGCTCGCGCGCGCGGGGAGCGGGGGAGATGCCGACGCCGCGCGCGCTGCGTTCGCGAGCGGGGTCTCGAGAATCGAGGATCTCGCGAAAACGTCGCTCCCCTTCCGGCCCGAAGAACCGACGGATTTCGCCGCGCTCGAGAAGGCGCTCGATCGTCTCGCCGAAGCCTCGTTCGCGGTCCGCGAGAAAACGGTCGACGCGGCCGTTCACGTCGCCCTCGCGGACCGGGCGGTGACGATCGAGGAGGCGGAGCTCATTCGCGCGTTCTCCGCCTCGCTCGACTGCCCGATTCCCCCGTTTCCTCCAGAATCTCTGACGGGCTAGCCTGGATGATGCACGCGTTTTCGTCGCGAGGACGCGGAGCGCGTGCCGAGAGGCCGACCTGGACGAGACGCTCCCGGAATCGTAGTCTCGGCACGACGATGAGGAAGCGGCGACGGAAGGGAGGCCTCTTGAGGCCGCGATCCGCAGCCGGAGTAGGAAACGCGTGCATCATCCAGGCTAGAAGGCGGTTGCCGGGAGGACAAAACATGTCGTGGAAGAAACCGGGGAAGGGAGATGGGGCCGGTCGGACATTTCCCGGGAGCCGGATCGTGCTCGCGGTTCTCGTCGTGGTGTTCCTTCTCTTCATCGTGTGGCAGGGGGGGAGGCTCCGCCGGGAGATCGGGCCCCGCACGGTCACCGTCTACTGCTTCAGCGCCCTCGAGGAGGTGATGGCCGAGGGGATCCTTCCCGCGTTTCAAGAAGCGTGGAACAGGAGAACCGGAGAGCGCGTGGAGTTCATCACGACCTTCGCGGGCTCGGCCTCGCTCACCGATCGGATCATCGCGAAGTTTCCCGCCGAGATCGCCGTCCTCTCCTCGGAGATCGACGCGATGAGGTTGGTCCGGCGGGGCGCGCTTTCGGGTCCCACATGGCGAACATCCCCGAACGCGGGGGTCTTCGCGCGCTCGCCGATGGCGATCCGCGTGCGCGAGGGAAATCCGCTCGGAGTTTTCGGATTCGAGGATCTCGCGCGGGAAGGTCTCCGGTTGTTGCTCGCCGATCCCGCCTCCTCGGGAGCGGGCGAGTGGGCGTTGCTCGCCGTCTATGGATCCGAGCTTGGCGTGTCGGGCGACCGGGAGAAGGCAGGGGACCTCTTGCGGCGCGTCTGGAGGAACGCGGAGGCCGTCGAGCCGTCCGCTCGGCTTCTCCGCGCGCGGTTCGAGGGGGGCGAGGGGGACGCGATGGTCACCTACGAGGCGGACATCTTGCGTAGGTTCTCTATGGAGCGCGCGCGCGAGGAAATGGTGATCCCTTCGCGAACGATCGTCAGCGAGCCGGTCGTCGTCAAGATCGGCCGGAACGTCGCGGCGGAGCAGAAGGAAGTCGTCGACTCGCTGGTCGCTTTCTTCTGGAGCGAGACGGCGCAGGAGATTCTCGTGGAGCATGGATTCCGGAGCATCGATGCCGCGCGGAACGCCGCGAGCCCGAGATTCCCGGAGGTTGACGGTCTGTTCACTCTTCAAGAGATCGGCGGCGCGGATTGGGCCGAGGCGGAGGTGCTGGGCAAGTCGTGGCGCAGTGAGAGATGACGGCGGAGGCGGGGACGCGAGCCGACGATCTCCTCGACGGCGCGCGCCCCAGCTCCGCCTCCGCGGCTACCTCTTCTCGACGAAGACGGCGGCCGTCCGCGGCGCGACCGTGAACTCCCCGGTCCCCGCGTCGAACGAAGAGGCTCGCTCCGCCGGATCCGGCGATTCCGCCAGCACGGGGTGGAGAGCGAACGAAGCGCCCTTCCATTCCGCGTTCGCGTGTTTCTCCTTCTCCTTCGAGGCGTTGAAGAGGACGACGATTCTCCGGTAGGCGGGATCGATCGTCTTCCCCGGCGCCGTATCCGAGAGACTCATCACCACGAGTCCAGGAGTCTGCCGATTCCCGGTGTTGTGGAAGCGGACCCTCTCGACGACTTCCTCCCCCGTACGGAGGCGAAAGAGCGGCGAGCTTTTTCGAATGCGAAGCGTCCTTTGGAAATGCTCGAAGGCGGCGACGATATCCTCTCGGCTCGGCCGAAGATCCGCGCGCCCGAGAAGAGGCCGCATGAGGCTCCAGCGGTCGCGGTTTTTCTCCGCGGGCGGAAGACCCGCGCCGAAGTTGTTCGTCTCATATGTGAAATCCAAACGGTTGAACCAATCCCCCGAGTTGTAGCTGTCGTTGTCGAACGATTTTGAGCGAAGGATCTCGACTCCCGCGTGGAAGAAGGGGATCCCCTGCCCGAGCGCGACGAGATCGATCGCGAGATTCCGCATGCAGAGGCGATCGCCGCCGGCCGCGCCCGGCGGAGCGGCCGTGACGATCTTGTCGAAGAGGGTTTGGTTGTCGTGCGCCGAGACGTAATTGATCGTCTCGATCGGGTCCTTCGCGTACCCGACGGACGCGTAGTCGCCGCCTCTTGTCTCGCGCCCGTCGTGCGCGGCGAACCGATAGTCTCTCAGATTCCCCGCGAGCCCGATCCGGATTCGATCCGCCGCGTCGAGAAGCCGCTCCCGCTCGGCCGGCCCCGAGCCGCTCCATCCGTTCGGATCGAGGAAGAGTCCGGTGGCGAAGCCTTGGTCGCGCGCGTCCCCGAACGGACTCCCCCCGCGGATCGCGTCGCGCATTCGGTCGTTGAACGTTCCGACGCCTGTCCCGTGCATGTTCATCTGCGTCGCGTTCACGCCTCGCTTTCCGTCCGCGACCTCGCCGAAGTTCCATCCCTCGCCGTAGAGGTAGATCTTCGATCCGTCCACGCCATCCTTCTCCGGCGTGAGCGACGCGAGGCGCTCTTTCGCCTTCACGATGTTGCTTCTCATGTGATGGCCCATGAGGTCAAAACGGAACCCGTCCACCTGGTAGTTCGTCGCCCAGTGGACGAGGTCGTCGATCAGGAAGCGCTCCATCATGGAATGCTCGCTCGCGGTGTTCGCGCAGCAGGTGCTCGTCTCGACGCGCCCGTCCGCGTTCAGCCGGTGGTAGTAGCCGGGCACGATCCGGTCGAAGACGGAGCGCGGGTCCTGTCCGCTCGCGTGCGTGTGGTTGTAGACGACGTCCATTACGACGCGGAGTCCTATTCCCGCGAGGCCTTGCACCATGCGGCGGAACTCGAGGATGCGGGCAGGCCCGTCCGGATCGGTCGAGTAGCTCCCCTCGGGAACGCCGAAATGAAGCGGATCGTAACCCCAGTTGTAACCGTCCGCGTCCTTGATCGAGGAGATCGCCTCCTGCTGCTTCTCCGAATCCGGCGGAAACACAAAAAGGTCGCCCGGACTCTTCCACTCGCTCTTGTTTTCGTTGATCGTCGCGATGTCGAAGACGGGGAGAAGATGGACGTGCGTCACGCCCGCTTCGGCGAGGAGGCGGAGATGCCTCGTCCCGTTCGATTCGTCCGCGAACGCGAGGAACGTCCCGCGGCGTTCTTCGGGGACCGCCGGATCGCTCGCGCTGAAGTCCCGCACGTGGAGCTCGTAGAGAACGATCTCTGCGGGGCCCGCGAGCGTCGGCTTCGCGAGATCCTTCCATCCTTCGGGCATGAGCGCGGGGTCGTTCATGTCCACGATCTGCGAGCGCGTGCTGTTCATCGAGAGGCTCCGCGAATACGGATCGGTGACGAGATTGCGCTCGATTCTCCCCGTCGCGGGCGCGTAGACTTCGACTTCATATAAATAGTAAAGACCCTTCCAATCGGGCGCGCCGGCCGCGGTCCACACGCCCTCCTCGGCCGTCATCGGGATCGTCCGTTCTCCGTCGGATCCGCGCGGCGAGGGGTACAGATGAAGCGTCACGGAGCGCGCGGTCGGAGCCCAGAGCGCGAGCGACGGGCTTCCGTTCTCCCAGATCACGCCGAGGGGGCGGTCGGTGCGGAAGAGATCGTCGAGCACTCCGGGGATCTGGATGCCGGTCGCGTCGCGGAGCTTTCCGTCCGGCCCGAAAGCCGAAACCGCAACGCGACACTTCAGGATCTCCGGAACCTTTGGAAGGTCCGCATCCGCGATCCGAAGCCCTCCGCGCCTCCCGAGATGCGGGAAGCGCTCGCGGATCTCGGGCGCGAGATCGTCCGGATCGGGAACGAGCGCGATCGACTCGCCGCCGAGAATTCCCTCTGCGGTCACATCGAGCTTCCCGTCCGCCGCATAGTGAAGACGGTGGCTCTCGCCGCTCTTGCCGGATCCCTTCCACAAGATCGCGCGGGCCGAGACCCAGTGTGCCTGGGATCTTCCGAGATCGCCGAAGGCGAGGCCGGCGACATCCGGCGGGGTCGCGTGGAGGACGGAGTTTCCGGAGACGAGCCAAGCCTCGCGCCCGTGATCGGCCAAAACGAGGAACATGTCGTGGCCCGGGTCCTTCTGATCTCCCTTGTGGACGATGAAGCCGACCTTCGCGGCGCCCGGCTGAAGACGAACATCCCAGTAGAGCCCGAACGAATCCTCGCCGGTCGGGGGGAGAGGGGAGTCCCAGGTCACGCTCTCCTTTGCGTCCTCCCAGACGTGAAGACCCCATCCGCCGTACGATCGGTCCGGGCGGTGGTAGCGGATTCGCGCTTTCCCCTCTTCAAGAGACGGCGCGGGCGGAAGCGCGCGCGCCTTCGGCGCCGGGACGCGCCCGACGATTCGCACGGCGTTCTGCCCCCCGTAGCCGTCGTCGACGTAGCTTGCCGCTTCCGGGTCGATCGGCTCTCCGTCGTGATCCGTCTCCATGTTCTTCGGCCATTGACCGTTGATGAAATACTTATACGTGTGTTCTCCGGGCGCGAGATCAATCGCGACGGACCAGGTTCCGTCCGTCTCGCGGGCGAGGGGGGTCTCCCCCCAGTTGTTCATCGAACCTCTCAAGGAGACGCTCGTCACTTGCTCTCCATCGAACGGAACGTAGCGGAACGTCGCTTCTTCCGCGCGTGCGGCGCCGAAGAGCGCGGTCACGAGAAGAACCGCCTGGAGGATGGGGGAACGACACACGGCATCGGGTCCTTTCTATGGTTCGGAGCCAAACGGCCCGCCGGCGATCCGCGCGGCGGGCCGAGAGAAGACATGCGTTGTCGATCGCCGCAGCGGCGCGGAGATCAGCTCTTTCCGGCTTCCGACGCGGCGCTCTGCTTCAGCTCCTCGTTCGCGGTGATCGCGACCTCGACGCGGCGGTTCGCCTGCTTCCCCTCGGGGGTCGAGTTGTCGTACACGGGACGCATCTCGCCGAAGCCGACGATCGTCATCCGGGAACGCGCGACGCCGAGCTCCGTCAGGTAGTTCGCCACCGACTGCGCACGCCGCTCGGAGAGCTTCTGGTTGTGTTCCTCGCTTCCGTCCGAGTCCGTGTGTCCCTCGATCCGGATGTTCGTGTCCTTATACTCGTTCAGGATCCCCGCCATCTTCTTCAGATTCTCTTGCGCCAGCGGCCGGAGATCCGCTTTGTTGACGTCGAAAAGAATACCCGATTCGAAGGTGAGGAGGATTCCCTCGCCGACCCGCTCGACGTTGACGCCGTCGAGGTCTTTCTCCATCTCGGCCGCCTGCTCGTCCATGTACTTGCCGATGATGGCGCCGGTCGTGCCGCCGACCGCGGCGCCCACGATCGCGCCGGCCGCCGTGTTTCCGGCCCTCTTGCCGATGATCCCGCCGATCACCGCGCCGGTCGTGCCGCCGAGCGCGGCGCCTTTCTGTGCTCTCGACATCGTGCAGCCGAAGGCGCCCACGATCAGGCTTCCCGCCAGAAGAACGACGATCATTTGCTTCATGGTTCAACCTCCTTCGTTGGGGACGGGGAGGCCGATCCGGCCTCCCGCGCTTCCCGAATCTACCGCACGAACCGTCGCGGCGCAATCGATCCTCGCTCTTCCCGGCGAATGCCGAACATAACTTATTGTCGATATGCAGGTTGCGGAGCCTTCCCTTTCGGAAGCCCTCGCCCGCGCATCTTCCGTCTTAACGAGGTTCGCCCGGGAGGCGTCGATTTCGCGCCCGCCGAGACCGTCGCACGGTTCGGTGGTACGAGTTTCAAGAATCGAATACAATAGCGGAAGCGGGGGGTTCCCATGAGTGTCCGGTTCCACATGCTCCGCGCCGTTTTCGTCGCCGCGGTTCTCGCCTTTTCTTCTTGTCGGGAAGCGGTCCGCGACGGCGAGGAGACGCCCGTCCGGGTCCGCCTGGTCGCGGAAGAGACGTCGGTCGTTCCCGGGGGGGCGCTTCACCTCGGGGTCGTCGTCGACCTGGCGGAGGGTTGGCACGTGTACTGGAGGGGAAGGAGCGACTCGGGCGCCCCGCTCGAGATCCGAGTGGATGGGCCGGACGGATGCGAGGCGGGGGAGACGCTCTGGCCCGCTCCCGAACGCCTCGTCTCTCCGGGGGGGATTCTCGATCACGTGTACCGCGAGGATGCTCTCGTGATCGTTCCGTTCCGGGTTCGCGAGGATTTCTCCTTCGGTGATCTCGCGGAGTTCCGCTGCACGGCGAGATGGGTCGCCTGTCGCGAGGCGTGCGTCGCCGGAACGGATACCGCCGCGCTCGTTCTCCCCGTGTCGAGAGCAGGGGAGCAGGCTTCGCTCTCCTCGGAAGCGGGTCTCTTCCGCCGGACGCGGCCCTCGATTCCCGTTCCGCTCCCGGACACGCTTCCCGGAGTGCGCGCGCGCTGGGAGGACGATCGGTTCGTCGTGCGTGCCGGGGAGGACGACCGGGTGGTGTTCTTTCCCGCGGCGGATTGCGGCGAGCTCGCCGATCCGATCGCGGATGCTGTTTCCGATCGAGGGCTGCTCGCGCTCCGTTTTCGCCGAACGGAGAGCGGAGTCGGTCCCGCAAGCGGTGTCATCGAGATTCGCAACAACGCTCGAGGCCCTGCGGCGTTCTATGAAGTGAACTCCGCGCTCACGGAAGACTGGGCTTCGGATTGACGCAAAGGAGACGCCTTCCATGTTTCGCTGGAGATGGCCTCGCTCGGGATTGCTCGCGCTCGCGGCGGCTTTGATCCTCGCATGCTCGCCGAAAGAAAAAGAAGCGAAGGAACCACCGTCGACGATCGCGATCGGGGCGCGAGTGCCCGATTTCGCGCTGAAGGATACGGACGGCGTCGAGCATCGCCTGGGCGATTCCATCGGCAAGAGGATGATCGTGCTCGAGTGGTTCAATCCGGAATGTCCGTTCATCAAGAAGCACCATCAGGCGAACAAGACGATGAACGATCTGTACGACGCGATGAAGGACCAGGTCTTCTTCTTCGCGATCAACTCGAGCGCGCCGGGCATGCAGGGGCACGGTCTCGAGAAGAACCGCCGCGCGAAGGAGGAGTTCGCGATTCCGTATCCGATCCTCATCGACGAATCCGGCGAGGTGGGGCGGCTCTACAAGGCGAAGACGTCGCCCCATGTGTTCGTGATCTGTCTGGACGGCACGCTGATCTATCGGGGCGCCCTGGACGACGATCCGAGCGTAGCCACCCTCGGTTCGATCAACTATGTCCGGGTCGCCCTCGAGCAATGCATGGGGAACCGAACGATCTCGGTGCGCGAAACGAAGCCGTACGGATGCAGCGTCAAGTACGCGGCGGCGGACCAGAAGTAACGATCAAGGGACGTTCGCTTCTTCTTGACGAGACGGGCCGGCGCCCCAGGGGACGCCGCCCCGCGTTCATTGATGGGTCCATGAAGATTTAGTTCGGTAGGATCTCCGCGCTCGTCCAGGGGAAGACGCTCGTGACGACGAGAACGAGGCGGAAGGACTCCCCGGACCCCGCGAGCGATCCGGCCGCGACCGCGAACGCTCGAAGGCCGGCGGAGGTCGTCACATCGAACGTGGCGACCGGAGAGGGCTGCCCGGTCGCGGCCACGCCGAGCGTGAGCGACGCCGCCGGGACCGACGTCCCCTGCGCCGAAGAGACATCGCCGTACGCGAGGTTCGTGAAGTCGGCGATCGGCGTGAACTGCGATCCGGAAACGACCCCGACATCGACGGCCGGCGCATCCGGCGAGGCGTGAACGACCGCCACGTGGGCTCCCCCCGCGGTCTCCAGGAGGTCGTCGCGCGCCGGAAGAAGCGTGAGGCTCCCCTGGCCCGCGAACCCGGTCGCCACCGCGAGATACCGCTCCCCCGCCTCGAGGGCCGGAGTGGCAAGCGTGGCGGCCGTCTGGCCGCTCGATGCGACGCGGAACTCGAGGTTGTAGCTTCCCGGCGGGACCTGGACCGCTCCGGAGAGGTCCCCGAAGGAGAGGTCGTCGATGAGAGGAGCGCCGCCCGCGTAGACGTCGACCGCCGGGGCGTCCGGCGAGCCGTGCAAGGCGAAGATCGTCGGGTCCTGGCGAATGAAGCCGATGGCGCCGCTCGGTCCGATCGCGAGCAGGCTGAATCCGGTCTCCTCGCGCGGCAGATCGGCCAAGAGACCGGTGGCGATCACGAAGAGCTCCGCTCCATCCGGAAGCGCCGGAGTCGTGAACGAGGTGACCCGCGCAAGCGGGCTCCCCGCCCAGATCGCGATGCGGATCGCCTGGCCGGCGGGAAGGGCGACCCCGGCCGCGCCCGTGTCGGCGAACCGATTG